>JAICIE010000062.1 GCA_025924515.1 Jatrophihabitans sp.
CGCGAGGCGCCGACGCCGACGAACATCTCGACGAAGTCCGAGCCGGAGATCGAGTAGAAGGGAACGCCCGCCTCGCCGGCCACCGCACGAGCGAGCAGCGTCTTGCCGGTGCCGGGCGGCCCGTAGAGCAGCACACCCTTGGGGATCTTCGCCCCGATCGCCTGGAACTTGGCGGGATTGGCGAGGAACTCCTTGATCTCCTGGAGCTCCTCGATCGCCTCGTCGGCGCCCGCGACGTCGGCGAAGGTGGTCTTCGGCATGTCCTTGGTGACGAGCTTGGCCTTGGACCGGCCGAAGCTCATCACCCGGTTGCCGCCGCCCTGCACCTGGCTCATCACGAAGAACAACACGCCGACGATCAGCAGGATCGGCAACAGGCTGAACAGCAACGACAGCCAGGTGTTCTCCTTGCTCACCTTGACCGTGTAATCGTGGAGCCCGTTGGTGCTGGCCAGTTGCTGGAACAGCGCGTTCGACGAGTTCGCCGGGAACGACGACTGGATCTTGTTCGCGCCCTCGACGGAGGTTTTCAGGTCGAGCTGGAGGATCTGTTCCTTGTCCTCGAGCACCGCGTGAGTGACGTTGTTCGACTTGAGCTGCGAGAGCGCGACGCTCGTGTCAACGCTCTTGTAGTCGCTGCCGCCGGAGAGCAGGTTCGGCAGGACGAAGAAGCAGAACAAGATCACGATGGCCCAGAGCCACCATGACCGCAGAATCCGTTTGCGATTCATATCGTCATTACGAACGGCTCACCGCCCGCGTTCCTTCCCTCGCCCCTCGTCGACGCTGGGTGACCTGAGTCCCCCGAGGCCCAGTCTCTCTCGGAGGACGGTACACGTCACACGTCATACACAGCGGGCTTGAGGCGCCCGATATAGGGCAGATCGCGGTAGCGCTCGGCGTAGTCGAGGCCGTAACCCACCACGAACTCGTTGGGGATGTCGAAGCCGACGTACTTGACCGGTACGTGCACCTTCACCGCGTCAGGCTTGCGCAGCAGCGCCACGACTTCGATGGAGGCCGGCTGTCGCGCGGAGAGGTTTTTGAGCAGCCACGACAGCGTCAGCCCGGAGTCGATGATGTCCTCGACGATGAGCACGTGCTGGCCGGCGATGTCCCGGTCCAGGTCCTTCAGGATGCGCACGACGCCGGAACTGGTCGTGGCGCTGCCGTAGGAGCTGATCGCCATGAACTCCATCGTCGACGGGCGCTGCAGCGAGCGCGCCAGGTCGGACATGAACATCACCGCGCCTTTGAGCACGCCGATCAGCAGCGGCTCCCGGTCGGCGTAGTCCGCGTCTATCACCTTGCCCAGCTCTTCGATCTTCGTCGCGATCTCGTCGGCAGTGATCAGCGTCTGTTCGATGTCGGCGTCGAGCTCGGACACGCGGCTACTCCTGGACGGCTGGGCCGGGCGCAGTGGGGAGGTCGAGTCCCAGTCTCCCAGAACGGCGCCGGGCCTTGACGCCGCCGGGAAGGTCGACCGCTCCCTGTCCACGCCAGCGGACCACCAGCGCCTCGAGCGCCGCGACGTGTTCGGCCGTCAGCGGCCCGGCTCCGCCGTCCTCGGCCCAGCTCCGCAGCACTCGGGTTCGCACCGGCGCGGGCAGCGCCGAGAGCTGCCGCACCCCGAGCGCGCGGTTGTCCCCCACTTCGCCGCCAGCGCACGTCGCCGCGGCTCGCGCCGACCGGGCCAGCTCGTCGAGATGGTCGAGATCGGCCCTCAGCAACCCTGCGGTCCGGGCGAGCGCTTCGGCGACCCCGCCGTTCAGCACGTCCTCCAGAAGTGGCAGCACCTCCGCCCGCAGTCGCACCCGCTGGTAGGACGGGTCGTCGTTGTGCGGGTCGTGCCAGGGCTCGAGCCCCAGCGCGGCGCACGCGGCGAGCGTGGTGGCGCGGCGGATGGGGAGCAACGGGCGCACGTAACCGCCGGCACGGCGCCGCATGCCGGCGATCGAGCGTGGCCCGGAGCCGCGGCCGAGGCCGAGCAGCACCGTCTCGGCCTGATCGTCGAGGGTGTGCCCGAGCAGGACCTCGGCGTCCAATGCTGTCGACGCCGCCGCGAGCGCCCGGTACCGGGCGGCCCGCGCCGCAGCCTCCGGACCTCCGTCGGTGCCGACCCGCACGGGCAGGATCTCGACCGGGTCGAAGCCGAGCTCGTAGCCGAGCGCCGCGACCCGTGCCGCCTGATCCGCCGACTGCGGCTGCAGGCCGTGGTCGACGGTCACGAGACCGGCCGCGACGCCCGCGCGCGGCGCCTCGAACGCGACGGCCGCCGCGAGGGCGAGGGAGTCCGCACCGCCGGAGCACGCCACCAGGACCGCCCGCGGGCCGAGCACCGCGCGCACGGCTCGGCGGACCTCAGCGACCGCCGGCGCCGGTCCCACCGCGGACCGGGATCAGGCCTGCACGCGCGCGATCCATCGCGCCGGCTCGGCGATCTCCGCCTTGCTGGGCAGGGTCTCCCGCGAGGTCCAGATCGTGTTGAAGCCGTCGAGGCCCACCCGGTCGACGACCGTGCGGACGAACGCCGCGCCGTCCGTGTACTGCTTGGTCTTGGCGTCCATGCCCAGCAGCCGCCGCAGCAGCCGATCGAGCGGGTTGCCGCCCCGCCGGCGGCGCTGGGCGAAGCGCTGCTCGATCTGCGGCTGGGACGGGATGACCGCCGGCGAGACGGCATTCATGACGTACTCCGCGTGCCCCTCGACCAGGGACATGAATGCAGTGACCCGGTCGATGATGGCCCGCTGCTCCGGCGACGCGACGACGTTGATCAGTCCGGACCCGTCGTCGCGGCCGCGAACGACCTTGACGAGCTCGCCGACCGCGCCGGTCAGCCGCTCCTTGAGCGCGTCGACGTCGGTCTCCATCGCGTCCGTGAGCGCCGTGACCTCATCGAGCAGGTGATCGCGCAGCCACGGCACGGCGGTGAACTGCACCCGGTGGGTCACCTCGTGCAGACACACCCAGAGTCGGAAGTCGCTCGGATCGACCTTCAGCTGCCGTTCGACGGCCACCACGTTGGGCGCGACGAGCATCAGCTGGCCGCCGGGACGG
The DNA here is from genome assembly GCA_025924515.1 of Jatrophihabitans sp. Classification (GTDB taxonomy): domain Bacteria; phylum Actinomycetota; class Actinomycetes; order Mycobacteriales; family Jatrophihabitantaceae; genus JAICIE01. The sequence continues at coordinate 3,058 of JAICIE010000062.1, forward strand.
TCGAAGAACTCGAACTGGCCGAGGACCTTGCCGGAGAGGAAGGCCAGCAGCGCGCCGACCTGCACCCCAGTGACGCGGCTGCCGACCGCCTCGGCGACCCGGCCGACCTCATTGCGCTCGGCGAGCTTGTCGACGAGCGGGGTGAGCAGTCGCCGCATGCCGCCGGTATTCGCGTCGATCCATCCGGGCCGGTCGACCACCCGGGTCACCGCGCTCACCGGCGGCTCGACCAGCCGGGTCAACTCGGCGACGTGGTCAGCGGCCTGCAAGGTGGCCTGGTACAGCTCGCCGACGACCTGATCGGCGGCCGTGCGGGTGACGCCGGGAGGGGCTGGGCTCAGCCGCTTCGCAGCTCGCGCGGCGATGTCCCAGTCGATCAGGACGGTCACCGGTCGGCCTCGCTGCAGCGCATGTCGGGAACAGTACCCAGCGCCCGCGCGTAGCCGTCGTCTTGATCAGCGACGACCTTCAGCCACGCCGGCTACGAGCAGCCGCAGGACGCGAGCCGGGTGGCGAGCACGTCGAGGGCCGCCTCGGCCGCTGATGTGCCGGTCGCGGCCACCGAATCGGCCTCGAAGTCGAAGGCCAGCAGCCGGCCGGAGCGGTCGTGCACGAACCCCGCCAGGGCGCTGACGCCGGTGAGCGTGCCGGTCTTGGCCCGGACGTCGCCTCGGCCGGCCGCGGCCGGCCCGGTGAGGTACCGGCCGGCGAGCGAGCCGCTCCAGCCGGCGACGGGAAGAGCGGCGACGACGGCCCCCGCGCCGGCGGGGCGGGTGGCGCCGGCGGTTGCGGCGGGGCCGGTGGAGCCCGCAGGCCGGGTGGGGCCGGCGGTTGCTGCCGGGCCGGTGGAGCCCGGAGGCCGGGTGGGGCCGGCGGAGCCGTATCCCGCGACGTAGCGGAGCACCGCCACGACCGTCGCCGGCCGGACCCGGTCGGATGCCGCCAGGCCGCTTCCGTCGACCAGAGCGGAGCCGCCGCGGACGCCCCGCGCGGCGAGCACCGCGTGGACCGCCGCTGCGGAACCGGCGAAGCTCGCGGGCCGGTCCCCGGCCAGGGCCACCTGCCGGGCGAGGTCCTCGGCGAGGACGTTGTCCGAGGCCAGGAGGGTCTGCGTGACGAGCTGGCCGAGCGGCGCAGAGCGGACGGTCGCCAGGACCCGGGCCTGCGGCGGCGCGGTGCCCCGGACGACCGGAATTCGGCGGTCTCCGAGCAGCGCCGCGAACTCGCGTCCGGCGGCGAGATCGGGGACGGCGCTGCGCACCGCAGCTGCCGGCGCGGCCCGACCGCCGTCGGTCATCAGCGCGGTGATCGCGGAGGCGTAGGGGCTGGGCACGTCCTCCGGCGCCCACGCCGGCGAGACCGCGGGGCCGGAGAACAGCGAGCCGTCGACGACGATCCGGCGGACCCCGGTTGCGGGCGAAGACGCTCGGACCTTGGCGGCGAGGTCGCTCAGCCGCGCCGCCCCGGTGTACTGCGGCTTGCGTCCCGCCGGTGCGCCCGACAGCGTGGGGTCCCCGCCGCCGACCAGGACCACCGTCCCCGGCGCGCCGCCCGCCACCACGCGAGTCGCAATGCGGTCGGTGGGCCGGCGCACGGTGAGCAGCGCCGCCGCGGTGAGCAGCTTGGCGGTCGAGGCGGGCGCGACGGCTCGCTCGCCGGACCGGTCGAGGAGCACCGCCCCGCTCACGGCGTCGACGACCCGGCCGACCAGACGGTCGCGGAACGCGGGTTGCCGCACCGCCGCGGCGACCGCGGCCGCCACCCGCGCCGGCACCGGGACCGGGGCCGAGGACGCCCGCTGCGCAGCAGGAGGTAAGGCCATAGCTCCGGCCAATCCCGGCGGCTCGCTGACCGCGGAGGGGGTCGCCGCACGAACCGGCGGGCGCACGGAGCGGGTGACCAGAAAGGCGACGGCGGCGCTTGCCGCGACGAGCGCAACGACGAGGAGGACCAGCCCGGCGGACCGGGTCAGCCGCCGTCCCACGATGCGTCACACTAACCGGTAGCCGCCAGGTGCCGGCGCGGCGCAGGCGAGGGAAGGGGCAACCGAGGTGGAGTTCGACGTTCTGATCGAGGTGCCGCGCGGTAGTCGCAACAAGTACGAGGTCGACCACAGCACCGGGCGGATGCGTCTCGACCGCACCCTGTTCACCGCCACCCAGTACCCCGCCGACTACGGCTACATCGAGGACACTCTCGGCGCCGACGACGACCCGCTCGACGCGCTCGTCCTCATCCCCGGTGACCCGCTCTTCCCGGGTGTGATCGTCCGGTGCCGCGCGATCGGCATGTTCCGCATGACCGACGAGAAGGGCGGCGACGACAAGGTGCTGGCCGTGCCGGCGAAGGACCCGCGGCTGGAGCACCTGCGCGACATCCACCACCTTCCCGAGTTCGACCGGCTCGAGATCCAGCACTTCTTCGAGGTCTACAAGGACCTCGAGCCCGGCAAGAGCGTCGAAGGCGCCGAATGGGTCGGCCGTGCCGACGCCGAGCGTGAGATCGTCCAGTCACGAAAGCGGCTGGCCGAGTCGAAGCACTGATCGGTCAGTCCCGGCTCAACCCGACCGGCCGGTAGCGGAGGTACGCGCCCGGGCCGGGCGCGGCGCAGGTCAGCAGTTCGGCGGCGACCCGGTCGACCCGCACCTGCACCGTGGCGTTCCCGTTCGCGGTATGCACCCGCGCGCTCGCCTTGCCGTCGACGACCCGTGACGACGACAGGACGTGGACGTCCCGCACCGAGCGCAGCCCCAGTTCGGCGTACGTGAACGCCGCGGCGGCCTGGGCCACCGGCGGCAAACCCACCCGGCCGCGCAAGAGCGGCACGACGACCCGTCCGGCGTCGACCGCGTCCGCGAGCTGCGCGACGTCCTCGGTCGGCACCCGGCCGTAGAGAATGCCGTCGGGCAGGACGAGGACGTTCGCGGCGAAACGGTCCCCGCCGACGTGCGAGGTCTCCCACACCCGGCCGGGCCGGACGGCGTCCAGGGCCGCGGCCACGTCGCGGCCCAGCAGCGCGCAGCACGGGTCGTGCTTGCCGTGCGCGCACACCAGGAACCACGGCGCCTCGTCGACGTCACCGGCCGAGCCGTCCAGCGGAAGTTCGAGCAACTCCTCGGGGTGCTCCCAGGAGCCGCGGCGCAGCTCCTCCGTCCCGTCGCGGCAGCAGGCCAGCGCCCATCGGCGCACGGGATGCGGGCTGGTACGGCCGGGGCGGCGGATGATCTGCACCCGGATGCCGGCGGCGAGCGCGCGCCGCTCGAGCGTCGTGGCGACCTGCGCCGGGAACCGGGACGCCGTCAGCCCGGCCCGACCCCAGGGGCCCGGCTGCTCGACGAGAAGCACGCGGTCGGCCGGGAATGCCGTGCCGAGGAGCGGGTCGCCGCGCAGTCGGGCCCGCACCGAGCACCGGTCCGGGTCGTCGGCCGGCGGCGCGGCGAGGCGCGCGGCGGGCGCCGCGGGCTCAGCCAGGAACGATCACGCCCTCGCGGAGCAACCGCCGGGCGAGGGTCAGCTGGTCCGCCTCGCCGAGACCGCCGAGGTCGGCGGGCGTGAAGACGGCTCCGGCCAGGGCGGTGTCCACGGCGGCCGCGGTGTCAGACGGAAGGGTGAGCGTGCGGTCGAGCATCGTCAGCACGACACCGGACCCGTCCACCCGACGCCGGCAGCGCAGGCCCGCGCGGACACGCAGCCGGGTATCGGCCGCCACGGACCCGGCGGCGGCGAGCTGCGCCAGGGGACCGATCGGCTCCGGCCGGGTCGAGTTCATCAAGCGCGTGCTGACCGACTCCGCGAGCTCCTCGACGGCCACCGAGTCGAGGAAGCGATGCAGCTCCTGCAGGGTCGACTTCAGTGCCGGTTCCAGCACGGCGGGGTCGGCCAGGTCGACGCCCATCGGCAGCGACGCGCGCAGCGCACGGTCGCGTTCGGCCAGGTCGAGCATCGACCGCACCAGCGAGTACCGCGTGAGCGGATGCACGCCGACTGTCAGGTGGATCGATACGTCGCCGAGCGCCTGTGCCGCGTGAATGGTTCCCCGCGGCAGGTACAGCGCATCGCCGGGCTCCAGGACGGCGTCGACGATGGGCGCGTCGTCGCGGACCCGAGCGGCGACCGCGGTCCGGGACCGCTCCCAGTTCTGGCTGTCGAGCGGATCCGGGACCACCGGCTCGTGGATAGTCCAGTGCTTGCGGCCGGCCACCTGCAGCACGAACACGTCGTGCACGTCGTAGTGCGGCGCGAACCCCCGGTTCTGCGGCGGAGTGACGTAGGCGTTGATCTGGACGGGATGACCGAGCTCGGCCGACAGCGCGGACGCGAACCGGACCAGCGGCGGCCAGGTGCGGTGCAGCCCCTGCAGCACGAGGGTCGAGCCCTCGTCCATGCGCACCAGGACCTTGTCGTCTGCCACCTGGTCGGGCACCGTGGCGCCGACTCCGCCGCTGCGCGTGAATGCCGAGCCCGGGTGCACCGACCCGTCCTTCGCCATCCGCAGGAAGGGGGTGCGCAAGCCGCGCTCGGACAGCAACTCGTCGACCGCCGCGGCGTCGAACAGGTCGCTGAAGCCGGATTGCGCCGGTGCCGTGCCGCCGAGGTCGGCCGCCTTCGTGAGCAGGGGCGCGCGGCTCCAAAACTCGGCCGCGAAGACGTCGATGCCGCAGGCGAAACAGCGCGAGAGCGCCGCCGTTCCGCCTGCGGCGAAGGACGAGATCACTCAGGCGGTTCCGTCCGCGCCGCCGTCGGAGCGGCCGGCACCACCGTCGGCGCCGCCGTCCGCGCCGCTGTCGCCACCGGAGTCCGCGCCGCCGTCGGCGCCACCGTCGCCGGCCGCTCCGTCCGCACCGCCGTCATGCTGACCGGCGCCGCCGTCGCGCCCACCGCCTGCCGCGCCTGTCGTCGCGTCCGAGTCCGCGCCGCCGTCGGCCCCGGCGTCGCCGAGGCTCGCCCCGCCGTCGGCGCCGGCATCCCCATAGGCGCCGGTCATGTCGTCGTCGTCCAGAGCCATCCGTCACTCCCGAAAGGTCGGCGGGCGCGGCGTCTGCTCGACCGCGCCGGGAACGCCGATGCCGATCGTCTACCCCCGCCCTTTCGGGCGGTAACCCGGGTCCCGCTCGGCTGCATGGAGCGCGACGATCCCCCCGGTGAGGTTGCGGTAGCGCACGTCGGTCCAGCCGGCCTCGGCGATCATCGCCGCGAGTTCGCGCTGCGGCGGCCACGCGCGGATGGACTCGGCCAGATAGACGTAGGCGTCGGGGTTGGACGCGACTCGGCGCGCGATCGCAGGCAGCAACCGCATCAGGTAGTTGAGGTAGACCGTACGGAACGCACGCCACGCCGGCCGGCTGAATTCGCAAACCACCAGCCGTCCACCGGGGCGCACGACGCGGGCCATCTCGCGCAGCGCGGCGACGGGGTCGGCGACGTTGCGCAGCCCGAATGCGATCGTCGCCGCGTCGAAGACGCCGTCGCCGAATGGAAGGTGCATGGCGTCCCCTGCTACGAACGGGATCCGGCGCCGCGACGCCGATGCCCGCCCGGTGCGAAGCATGCCGAGGGAGAAGTCGCAGGCGACCGGACGCGCGCCCGCGCGCATCAGCTCGACACTGGAGACACCGGTCCCGGCGGCGAGGTCGAGCACCCGCTGACCGACCCGGAGCTCCAGGCACTGGCGGGTGCGGCGCCGCCAGCGCCGATCGAGACCCAGGGAGAGGACGGTGTTGGTCAGGTCGTAGCGCCGCGCGACGCCGTCGAACATGGCGGCCACCTCGCGTGGCTCCTTGTCGAGGGACGCGACGGTCACCGGCCCATCTTCCCATCGCCCTCGCGGAGTCCGGACAATCGACGCGGTGCGGATCGCGGTCGTGCTGACCCTCGTCCTGTCGGTGCTGTTGCCGACGCGGGCCCGCGCGGCTCCGGTGCACTACTACCTGTCGCTCGGTGACTCGCTGGCGGCCGGCTACCTGGCCGGACGCGGCGACACCGACCTCGGGTACGCCGACCAGCTGTACGGCCGACTGCGCCGAACCGACCCCGAGCTGAGGCTGGTCAAGCTGGGGTGCGACGGGGAGACGACGAGTTCGATGCTCGACGGCGGCCGCTGCTCCTATCCCGCGGGGACCCAACTGCGCCAGGCGGTGCAGTTCCTGCAGACCCACGCCGGGCAGGTGCGCTACCTGACGCTCGACGTCGGCGCCAACGACCTGGCCGGCTGCTACAACCGCTCGGGGGTCGACGACGGCTGCATCACCCGGGGACTCAGGACCAGCGTCGGGAACCTGCCGCGCATCCTCGCGCCGCTGTACTCAGCCGCGGGTCCTGCGGTGCGGACGGCGGGGATGACCTACTACGACCCGTTCCTCGCGCTCTGGCTCGACGGCATGTTCGGACAGCTGGCGGCAGGCGTGTCGGTCGGGGTGCAACAGCTGCTGGCCGGGATGCAGACGGCCGTGTATGGCGCGCTCGGGTACGCGGTCGCGAACACCTTCGCTGCCTTCCGGACGACCGCGTTCTCTCGGCGGACCGACACACCGTACGGAAACCTGCCGGTCGCGGTGGCGAACGTCTGCCGGCTCACCACGATGTGCAGCGACCACGACGTGCACCCGACGAGCTCGGGTTACCGAGCCATCTCGCAAACGTTCGCGACGGCTCTCGGGGAATAGCCGACCGGCCCGGCTACACCGACGCGAGCACCGTCGAGCTGAAGTGCGAGTGCACGCGGTCGTCCACCGGGTCGTCGGCCGGGTCGGCGTGCACCACCACGTGGTTGTAGAGGGTGTCGCGCTGCGCCGGGATGCGGCCGGCGCCACGGATCAGCGAGATCAGCTCCGTCCGGTTCGAACGGTGCCGCGCGCCGGCGGAGGAGACGACGTTCTCCTCGAGCATCACCGAGCCGAGGTCGTCGGCGCCGAAGTGAAGCGTGAGTTGGCCGATGTCCTTACCTGTGGTCAACCAGGAACCCTGAAGGTGGGCGATGTTGTCGAAGAACAGCCGGGCGACGGCGATCATGCGCAGATACTCGAGGCTGGTGGCCTGTGTCCGTCCTCGCAGATGGTTGTTCTCCGGCTGGTACGTCCACGGGATGAACGAGCGGAAACCCCCGGTACGGTCCTGGACGTCGCGGATCATCCGCAGGTGCTCGATGCGCTCGGCGTTGGTCTCGCCGGTGCCCATCATGAACGTCGCGGTCGACTCGACGCCGATCCGGTGGGCGGTCTCCATCACCTCCAGCCAGGTCTGCCCGGACTCCTTCAGCGGGGCGATCGCCGTACGCGGCCGCGCGACGAGGATCTCGGCGCCGGCACCGGCGAAGGAATCCAGGCCGGCCGCGGAGAGCCGCCGGATCACCGTCGCGTAATCCAGCCCGGACGTGCGGGCGATGTGCACGACCTCAGAGGCGCCGAGCGAGTGCAGGACGAGCGCGGGATGTGCCGCCTTGATGGCGGAGAGGACCTGCTCGTACCACTCGATCCCGAGCTGGGGTGAGTGGCCGCCCTGCAGCATGATCTGCGTCGCGCCCAGGTCGACCGCCTCGGTGCACCGGCGCAGGATCTCGTCGACCGGGTGCGTCCATCCCTCGCTGTGCTTGGGGGCGCGGTAGAAGGCGCAGAACTTGCAGGCGGTGACGCAGACGTTGGTGTAGTTGATGTTGCGGTCGATGATGTAGGTCGCGATGTCGTCGGGATAGCGCCGACGGCGCACCGTGTCCGCCGCCGCCCCGAGCGCGTGCAACGGCGCCTCGGTATAGAGCAGCAGCGCCTCGTCGGACGAGATGCGATTGCCGTCGGCTGCCGACGCAAGCAGCGAGTCGATCGACCGGGTCATGCGCCGAGCCTAAGGGCAGGGATGCGTCAGTCGCCGACCGCCACATCACGCACGGCGGCCCGCAGCGCCGCCTGCACGTCCGGGGCGGACGGCGGGCCGTCGGCCGCGGCGCGTTGCCCGGCGACCCCGTGCACGTACGCGCCGGCTGCGGCGGCCAGCGTGGGGTGCAGCCCGCCGGCGAGCAGCGACCCGATGAAGCCGCTCAGGACGTCGCCGCTGCCGGCGGTGCCGAGCCACGGTGTGCCGGTGGGGTTGGCGAACGCGCTGCCGTCGGGATCGGCCACGACGGTCGCGTTGCCCTTCAGCAGCACGGTGGCCTGCAGCCGCCGCGCCGCCTGGAGTGCCGCACCGACCCGGTCCGCGCCGGGGAGCGCACCGGTCAGGCGGGCGAACTCCCGGTCGTGCGGGGTGAGGACGGTCGGCGCGTTCCGGTCGCGCACCAGCTCCGGCGCCTCCGCCACCAGGGTCACCCCGTCGGCGTCGACGATGACCGGAAGATCAGTCCGCAGAACGTCCTCGACGAGGGCCCGGGCCGCATCGCCGGTGCCCAGACCGGGACCGACGACGTAGCTCTGGACCCGCACCTGCGACAGCTCGGTATCGGGATGCACGACGACTTCCGGATAGCGGGACCGGATCTCGTCGGGCGCCAGGCCGAGGTAGCGCACCATCCCGGCCCCGCCGTGCAGCGCCGCGCCCGTGCACAGCACGCCCGCACCGCTGTACTGCGTCGACCCGGCCACCACGCCGACGACTCCGCGGGTGTACTTGTCATCGCTCGACTCAGGCCGCGGGAGCAGGGCTTGCACGTCCGGTGCCTCGAGGACGCGCAGCTCGGCTGCCGCCAGTTCCAAACCGATATCGACGAGGCGCACCTCGCCGGCCAGTTCGGCGCCGCGGCCCACGACCAGCCCCGGTTTGAGCGCGCCGAAGGTGACGGTGAGGTCGGCCCGTACGGCCTCGTCCTCGGCTGACCCGGTGTCGGCGTCGACTCCGGAGGGCAGGTCGACGGCGACCGTCGGCAGATGCGTCGCGGCCTGCGCCAGCTCGGCCGCCTCCGGACGCAGACCGCCGCGTCCGCCGATGCCGAGGATCCCGTCGACGACCAGGTCGGCGCGGGTGACCAGGTCGGCGCGGGCCGGGCAGCAGCGCCCGCCCGCCCGGTCCAGCGCGAGCAGACCCTCGGCGTGCGCCCGTGGCGGCGACAGCAACAGTGCGGTCACGCGCGCCCCGCGCTCGGCCAGCCGCGCGCCCGCGAACAGCGCGTCGCCGCCGTTGTTCCCGGCACCGACCAGCAGGACGACGCGAGCGCCGTAGACCCGGCCGAGAATGCAGGCGCAGGACGTTGCCAGCGCCGACGCGGCCCGCTGCATCAGCGCACCGTGCGGCAGGTCGCCCATCAGCGCCGCCTCCGCGGCGCGGATCTGCTCGACGCGGTAGACGTTGCGCATCAGTCCGCCTCCGCGATCACGGTTGCCGACGCTATGCCTCCGTCGTGGGACAGGGACACGTGCCACCGGGTGACGCCGAGTGCGTCCGCGCGCTGGGCGACGCTCCCGGATACCGCGAGTGAGGGCCGTCCGGCCCCGTCGCTGCGGATCTCGGCGTCGGTCCACCGCATGCCACCTCCGCCGCCGAGCGCCTTCGAGAGCGCCTCCTTGGCGGCGAACCGGGCGGCCAGCGACTCGGCGCTGCGCATCCCGCCCGTCTCCGTCCTCAGCTCCGACTCCGTGAACAGCCGGCGCAGCAGCCCGGGCGTCCGGCGCAACGTGCCGGCGAAGCGGTCGACGGGCACCACGTCGATCCCGACGCCGACGATCATGCCGAACGCGCAGAGAGGATCCGGACGCCGGTCACTGCGCCGTCGGCGCGCCGCCGTCGGCCGGGGCGTAGTCGGACAGGTGGCCAGGGAAAGCCGACACCGACGGGTCCAGCCAGGCGGCGGCGTTGTTCACGGCCGTGGCTACCTCGCCGAAGCCGGTGGCGATGAGCTTGACCTTGCCGTCGTAGTCGACGATGTCGCCGGCGGCATAGATGCCCGGAACGGTGGTGCGCCCGGCGGCGTCGACCTTGATGGAACGCTTGCGCAGTTCGACGCCCCACTCGGCGAGCGGCCCGAGGTTGGCGGTGAACCCCAGGGCCGCGACCAGCTTCTCGCACGGCAGCGTGCGGAGCTCTCCGGCGACGTCGAGATCGACCTCGGTCACGCTCGGGTCGCCCCGGACGCCCGCGATCTGTGCGTTGGTGACGACCTCGACCGAGGACGCCGTCAGCAGATCGACCGAATGCGGGTGGGCGCGGAACTGCGCCCGCCGGTGCACCAGGGTCACCGACTTGGCGATCGGTTCCAACATGAGCGCCCAGTCCAGCGCGGAATCCCCGCCGCCGACCACGACGACCCGCTCCCCCTCGTACTTGGTCGGGTCGGGGACGAAGTGCGCCAGACCGCGGCCGAGGTAGTCGTAGCCCACGGGCAGCGGTCGCGGCGTGAACGTGCCGATGCCCCCGGTGATGCAGATGGCACGGCACTCGATCCGCACCGCAGCCGACGTGGTCACCGCGAAGGCGCCTTCACCGCGCTCGAGCTCCAACGCCTGCTGGCCCAGCAGATACCCCGGCGAGTGCGGCGCCGCCTGCTCCAGCAGGTGCGCGACCAGCTCCCGTCCTCTGATGGCCGGGAACCCGGCGACGTCGAAGATCGCCTTCTCCGGGTACATGGCGGTGATCTGCCCGCCGGGCTCCTCCAGCGAGTCCAGGACGATGGTCGAGAGCTTGCGCACGCCCGCGTAATAGGCCCCGAACAGACCGACCGGCCCGGCGCCGACGATCAACAGGTCGGCCGACTGCGTCGTCGGGGCTGCCGTCACGAGCGAAGCCTAGGTGAGATCTACTCGACGGTCACGGACTTGGCGAGGTTGCGGGGCTTGTCCACGTCATAGCCCCGCGCCTGGGCGATCTCGGCCGCGAGCACCTGCAGCGGCACCGTGGTCACCAGCGGCGAGTACAGGGTGGGGACCGCCGGCACCTCCACGACGTGTGCGGCGTGGATCCGCGCGGCGGTGTCGCCCTCCTCGGCGATGACGATGGTGCGCGCGCCGCGCGCGGCGATCTCGGCGATGTTGCTCAACATCTTCTGGTGCAGCAGCGGGCGCCCCCGCGGGGACGGCATCACCACGACGACCGGCAGGCCGTCCTCGATCAGCGCGATCGGCCCGTGCTTCAGCTCGCCGGCGGGGAAGCCCTCGGCGTGCATGTACGCCAGCTCCTTGAGCTTCAGCGCGCCCTCGAGGGCGACCGGGAACCCGACGTGGCGGCCGAGGAACAGGACCGCCTTGGACGACGCGATGTCCCGGGCCAGGGCCCGCACGTCCTGGACACAGTCGAGCGTCCGCGCGATCTCCGCCGGGATCTTGGCCAGCTCCTCGAACTCGCCCGCGATCTCGTCGCCCCACTTGGTCCCGCGGGCCTGGGCGAGCGCGAGGCCCACCAGCTCCACCGCGGCGATCTGCGCAAGAAAGGTCTTCGTCGCGGCCACGCCGATCTCCGGCCCGGCGTGGGTGTAGAAGACCGCGTCGGACTCGCGCGGGATCTGCGCGCCGTTGGTGTTGCAGATCGCCAGCACCCGCGCGCCCTGCTGCCGCGCGTGCCGAACCGCTTCCAGCGTGTCCGCGGTCTCCCCCGACTGGCTGATCGCGACCACCAGGGTCTGCCGGTTGAGGACGGGGTCGCGGTAACGGAATTCCGAGGCCATCTCGACCTCGACCGGGATGCGCGTCCAGTGCTCGATCGCCTGCTTGCCGATGAGCCCGGCGTGATAGGCGGTTCCGCAGGCGACGACGAAGACCTTGTCGACGTCGCGCAGCTCCTGGTTGTCGAGGCGCTGTTCGTCGAGGACGATCCTCGCGCCGACGAGGTGGCCGCGCAGGGTGTCGGCGACGGCGGCGGGCTGCTCCTCGATCTCCTTGAGCATGAAGTAGTCGTAGCCGCCCTTCTCGGCGGCCGAGAGGTCCCAGTCGATGTGGAAGTGCTTGCCGTTGACGGGCTCGCCCGTGAAGTCGGTGATCTCGTAGCCGTCACGGGTGATCACCACGACCTGGTCTTGGCCGAGCTCGACCGCGTCGCGGGTGAACTCGATGAACGCGGCGACGTCGCTGCCCAAGAAGGTCTCACCCTTCCCCACTCCGACGACGAGCGGCGAATTGCGCCGTGCCGCGACGATCGAGCCCGGGCAGGAGGTGTCGAGGGTGACCAGGGTGAAGGCACCGTCGAGCCGGCGACAGACCGCGCGGACCGCGTCGGGGAAATCCCCGCCGTTGCGGGCGAGCTCGGCCGCGATCAGGTGCGCGACGACCTCGGAGTCGGTCTCGCTGGCGAACTCCACGCCGCTCGCCTCGAGTTCGGCGCGCAGCACCATGAAATTCTCGATGATCCCGTTGTGCACCACGGCGACGCGGTCCTGTGCGTCAAGGTGGGGGTGGGCGTTGCGGTCGGTCGGCGCGCCGTGCGTCGCCCACCGGGTGTGCCCCATGCCGGTGCTGCCGGCGATGGTCCGGGCTGCGATCTCCTTGTCGAGGTTCTCGATCCGGCCGGCCTTCTTGGCGACCTGCAGCACCCCGTCCGGACCGATGATCGCGACCCCCGAGGAGTCGTAGCCCCGGTACTCCAGCCGCCGCAGACCCTCGACCACGACCTCGAGGGCGGGGCGCGGACCCACGTAGCCCACGATGCCGCACACGGCAGCCAGCGTACGGCTGCGTCCGGCCGCTCCGGGGGCAGCCGGGCCGCGGCGCGGTCGGGTACCGCCGCGGTCCGCGGCCTCGCGGCGCTAGCGTTCCTCGACGTGGAGGAGGACCGGCACGCCTGGGAGCGGCCGGGCGCCTTCCAGGTCGGTCCCGGGGTGTATCGCATCCCCCTGCCCCTTCCGGGTGACCACCTCAAGGCCGTCAACGTGTACGCGATCGTCGACGGCGACCGACTCGTGCTGGTCGACGGCGGATGGGCGATGGCCGATTCCACCGACCTGCTCGACCGGGCGCTGGGATCGCTGCGCTACCGAATCGCCGACATCCGCGACTTCCTGGTCACCCACGTGCACCGGGACCACTACACACAGGCGGTGGCGGTGCGGCGGCGCACCGGCAGCCGGATCAGCCTCGGGGAGGGTGAGGCGGCCAACCTCGACGCGACGCACGCCGGCTGGGACGAGCATCCGGACGTCCCGGCGCTGCGCCGAGCCGGCGCCCCACAACTTGCCGACCTCGTGCGGACCTGGTCGAGCGCGGACATCGACCTGGCCCAGTGGGAGTACCCGGACCGTTGGCTGCCGGACGCGGTCGAGCTGACGCTGGAGTCCCGGACGTTGACGGTCCTGGCGACGCCGGGACACACCCGCGGGCACGTCGTCTTCGTCGACCGCCAGGCGGGAGCGCTGTTCGCCGGCGACCACGTGCTGCCGCACATCACCCCGTCGATCGGCGTCGAACTGCGCCGGCCGCCCTCGCCGTTGCGCGACTACCTGGCCTCGTTGCGCGTGGTGGGGGCGATGCCGGACCTCGCGCTGCTGCCGGCCCACGGCCCGGTGCGACCGTCGACCCGCGGCCGGGTCGAGGAGCTGCTCGCTCACCACGAGCAGCGGCTGGCCGCCACCGCGCGCGCCGTGGCCGGGGGCGCGTCCTCGTGCTTCGACGTCACTCGTGCGCTGACCTGGACCCGGCGGGAGCGCCGTTTCGACGAACTCGACACCTTCAACCAGCTCCTCGCGGTGCACGAGACGGCGGCGCACCTGGAGGTCCTCGTCGAACGCGAAGCGGTGACGCGGTCGCCGGACGAAAGCGGCGTGCTGCGCTACGGCATCAGCGCTCCGGGCGGGGGAACCGACGCTTCCGCGACGTCGCGCGGCTAGACCGCGGCGACGACTGCGGCGACCCGCTCGGCGATCCGGTCCGCCTGCTCGGCGGTCGCGGCCTCGACCATCACCCGGATGAGCTGTTCGGTTCCCGAGGGCCGCAACAGGATGCGTCCGTCGTCGCCCAGCTCGTCCTGCGCGGTTTTGACCGCCGACGCCACATCCGGTGAGGTCGCTGCCGAGTGCTTGTCCGTGACCGGCACGTTGACCAGCGTCTGCGGCAATCGGCGCACCACCCCGGCGAGCTCGGCCAGAGAGCGTCCGGTGGCGGCCATCCGGGCCATGACCTGCAGGGCGGTGAGCAGGCCGTCGCCGGTCGTCGCGGCATCGGCGAAGACGACGTGCCCGCTCTGCTCGCCGCCGAGGCTGAGGTCCTGGTCGCGGAGCACTTCGAGGACGTACCGGTCGCCCACGGCAGTGGTGACCACGCCGATCCCCGCGTCGCGCATCGCGTGGTGGAAGCCCAGATTGCTCATCACGGTGGCGACCACGGTGTCGCGGCGCAGCTCACCGCGCTCGTGCAGCGCAACCGCGCACAGGGCGAGGATCTGGTCGCCGTCGACGATCTCGCCGCTGGCGTCGACCGCCAGGCACCGGTCGGCGTCGCCGTCGTGGGCTATTCCGAGGTTCGCGCCCGTTGCCGAGACCGCCCCCACGAGGCCGTCGAGGTGCGTGGACCCCACGCCGTCGTTGATGTTCAGGCCGTCCGGAGCGGTGCCGAGCTCGGTCACCCGCGCGCCGGCGCGCCGGTACAGCTCCGGAGCGACCCGGAAGGCGGCGCCGTGCGCGCAATCGACGACGATGTGCAGACCGTCGAGTCGCTGCGGAACCGTCCGCACCAGGTGGTCGAGATAGCGCCGTTCGGCGTCGCCGGCGTCGCGGACCCGCCCCACGCCCGCGCCGACCGGACGGCGGTGCGGCTCGCCCGCGGCCTCCGCCTCGATCTCGTCCTCGATGTCGTCGGGCAGCTTGTGGCCGCCCGACGCGAACAGCTTGATCCCGTTGTCGGGCATGGGATTGTGCGACGCGGACAGCACGACGCCCAGGTCCGCGCCGTAGGACGCGGTGAGATGGGCGACGGCGGGTGTCGGCAGCACGCCGACGCGCAGGACGTCCGCGCCGGCCGAGGCCAGCCCGGCGACGACCGCGGCCTCGAGCATCTCGCCGCTGGCACGCGGGTCGCGGCCGACCACCGCCAGCGGGCGGTGCGACGCGTCGTGGGCGACGAGAACCCGCGCGGCGGCGCCCGCGACGGCCAATGCCAGTTCCGGGCTCAGGTCGGCGTTCGCGAGCCCGCGGACCCCGTCGGTGCCGAAGAGCGGCGAGCGCGCCGCCGCTGCGGGCCTGCCCACTACCGCTTCGAGTACTGGGGCGCCTTGCGGGCCTTCTTCAGGCCGTACTTCTTGCGCTCCTTCACCCGCGGGTCGCGGGTGAGGAAACCGGCCTTCTTGAGCGTTGGCCGGTCGTCGGGCTCCAGGCCGATCAGCGCGCGGGCGATCGCGAGGCGCAGCGCGCCGGCCTGCCCGGTGACGCCGCCGCCGGAGAGGGAGGCGATGACGTCGAACTGGCCGTCCTTCTCCAGGGTCACGAACGGTTCGCGGATGAGCTGCTGATGCACCTTGTTCGGGAAGTAGCCCTCCAGGCTGCGGCCGTTGAGCTTGAA
>JAICIE010000063.1 GCA_025924515.1 Jatrophihabitans sp.
AGCGGCGGCATCACCCAGCACATCGGCGCCTACCAGGTCGTGCAGGACGGCAAGCCGATCACCTTCGTCGACACCCCCGGTCACGAGGCGTTCACCGCCATGCGTGCGCGCGGCGCGGCGACGACCGACATCGTCGTGCTCGTCGTCGCCGCCGACGACGGCGTGATGCCGCAGACGATCGAGGCGCTGAACCATGCGCAGGCAGCCGACGTGCCGATCGTGGTCGCGGTGAACAAGGTCGACAAGGAGGACGCCAACCCGGCAAAGGTCCGCCAGCAGCTGACCGAGTACGGACTGGTGGCTGAGGAGTACGGCGGCGAGACGATGTTCGTCGACGTCTCCGCGCGCACCGGGCTGGGGATCGAGAATCTGCTCGAGGCCGTTCTGCTCACTGCCGACGCCGCGCTCGACCTGCGGGCCAACCCGGACCAGGACGCCCAGGGCATCGTCATCGAGGCTCGCCTCGACCGCGGCCGCGGTCCGGTGGCGACCCTGCTGGTGCAGCGCGGCACGCTGAAGGTCGGCGACTCGGTCGTCGCGGGCGACGCGTTCGGCCGCGTGCGGGCCATGCTCGACGAGAACGGCGACAACGTCGACCAGGCCGAACCGTCGCGTCCGGTGCAGGTGCTCGGTCTCACCTCGGTACCCGACGCCGGCGACTCGTTCCTGGTCGTCGAGGAGGACCGCGTCGCACGCCAGATCGCCGATCGGCGGCAGGCGCGCGAGCGTAACGCCCAGCTTGCGGCGTCGCGTCGCCGGATCTCGCTCGACGATCTCGACAAGGCGCTTGCGGCCGGTGAGGTGCAGCAGCTGAACCTCATCATCAAGGGCGACGTCTCGGGCTCGGTCGAGGCGCTCGAGGACGCCCTGGTCAACATCGACCTCGGCGACAAGGCCGACGAGGTGTCGCTTCGGGTGATCGGCCGCGGCGTCGGCGCGATCACCGAGAACGACATCAACCTCGCGGTGGCGTCGAACGCCGTGGTGATCGGGTTCAACGTCCGTCCGGAGGGCAAGGCGCGCGAGGCGGCCGAGCGCGAGGGCGTTGACGTGCGGTACTACACGGTGATCTACCAGGCCATCGACCAGGTCGAGGCAGCCCTCAAGGGCATGCTCAAGCCCGAGTTCGAGGAAGTGCAGCTCGGCACGGCCGAGGTCCGGGAGGTCTTCCGGGTGCCGCGCATCGGCAACGTCGCGGGCTGCCTGGTCCGATCCGGCATTATCCGCCGCAACAGCAAGGCGCGGCTGGTCCGTGACGGCATCGTCGTCGCCGACAACCTCACCGTCGACTCCCTCAAGCGGTTCAAGGACGACGCGACGGAGGTCCGCGACGGGTTCGAGTGCGGTATCGGGCTGGGGTCGTTCAACGACATCAAGCTCGACGACGTCATCGAGACGTTCGAGCTGCGCGAGAAGCCGCGCACCTGAGCAGGTGGTGGTGAGCAAGCAAGCGACGGAGCACGGGCCGCGGCAACGGGCGCGATGAACCGTCGCCCGCGGTCCATTTGATAATGGTCGTCGGGACGCTGGTCGCCGACGTCCTGCTCGGCGACGTGCACTCGCTGAAGGAGAAGCGCGCCGTGGTCCGGCCTCTCGTGGCTGAGCTGCGGCGCCGCTTCGAGGTGTCGGTCGCCGAGACGGGTGATCATGAGTTGTACCGCCGCGCGGAAGTGGCTGTGGCCGTGGTCAGCAGCGACCACGCGCATGCGGCCCAGGTGCTGCAGTCCTGCGAGCGGCTGATCGCCGGCCGACCGGAGGTCGAGTTGCTCGCCACCCGCACCCGCGTCCTCGACGACGACGACCTGCTCTGACCCCCGAATCGCTCAGGAGGAACCATGGCCGACCCCGGACGCGCCCGCCGCCTCGCCGGCCGGATCAAGCAGATCGTCGCGACAGGCATCGAGACGCAGGTGAAGGATCCGCGCCTCGGCATGGTCACCATCACGGACGTGCGGGTCACCGGGGACCTGCACGACGCCACGATCTTCTACACGGTCTTCGGCGACGACGGGGAGCGGGCCGCATCGGCCGCGGCGCTCGAGTCGGCGAAGGGCGTGCTGCGCAGCGAGGTCGGCCGGCAGACCGGCGTCCGGTTCACCCCCACCCTCACCTTCATCCTCGACTCGCTGCCGGACTCCGCGAAACACATCGACGAGCTGCTCGCCGTCGCTGCAGCCGCCGACGCCCAGCTGTCCCGGGTCCGCGAGAACGCACGCCCGGCCGGCGACGAGGACCCCTACCGCAAGCCCCGCGAGGACGAGGCCGACTGACCCGGCCACGGCCTCGACCGCCCGACGACCTCCCGCGGCCGCTCAACCGCGGCCGGGCGCCTGCTTAGGCTGGGCGCCGTGTCCGCCCCGCCCGATCCAGCGACAGCGGCTCCCGGAACGGGGGGTGCGCCCGCCGGATCGGACGTGAGGCGGCGGCTGCTGTCGCTGTCGGCATCGGCGTTCGTCGTGCTTGCGGCCGAGCCGCTCTACCTGCTCGTCGACACCGCGGTCGTGGGCCATCTCGGGCCGGTGGCACTGGGCGGGCTCGGGATCGCGTCGGCGCTGATGGCGCTGCTCACCATCGTCGGCACCTTCGTCGAATACGGCACCACCGCGCGCGCTGCGCGCTGGTACGGCGCCGGACACCCGGGCGCCGCCGTCACCGAGGGCGTGCAGGCGTCCTGGCTGGCGCTCTGCGTCGGGGCGGCCGTCGTCCTGCTCGGCGAGGCCCTGGCCGGTCCGCTGACCACGCTGCTGGCCGGTGGCGCCGGCGCGACGCAGCACGCGGCCGAGTCCTGGTTCCGCCTCGCTGTCATCGGCATGCCGGGCGTGCTGCTCGTCCTGGCCGGCAACGGCTGGATGCGCGGGGTGCAGCGCACGCGCGAACCCGTCCTGATCGTCCTGGTCGCGAACGGACTGTCCGCGGTGCTGTCGCCCCTGCTGGTGTACGCCGCCGGCATCGGGTTGGAGGGGTCGGCTCTCGCCAACCTCGTCGCCCAGGTCCTCGGCGGCGCACTGTTCCTGCGGGCGCTGCGCCGGGCGGCGAACGAGCTGCGCCCGGCCCGGCGCATCATGCGCGCGCAGCTGGTGATGGGACGGGATCTGATCGTCCGGGCGGCCGCATTCCAGGTCGCCTTCCTCACCGCGGCGGCCGTGGCCGCGCGGATGGGGACGGCGCAGATCGCGGCGCATCAAATCGGGATGCAGCTGTGGGAGTTCACCGCGCTGCTGCTCGACTCCTTCGCGATCGCCGCCCAGTCGCTCGTCGGCGCCGCCCTCGGCGGCTCGGACGCCGCCGGAGCGCGCGCACTGGCCTGGCAGGTCGCGCGGTGGGGGATCTGGGCCGGCGCCGCGTTCGCGGCTGTCTACGCCGCGGGCTACGCGCTCATCCCGCACGCCTTCACGTCCTCCGCCGCAGTGCTGCACCAGGCGCACCTGCTCTGGCCCTGGTTCGTCGGGATGCTCCCGGCCGCCGGGCTGGTCTTCGCCCTCGACGGCGTCCTCATCGGCGCCGGAGACGTCGGGTTCATGCGCACGCTCACCGTCATCGCGGCGCTCGGCGCGTTCGCTCCGCTGACCGTCGCCGCCGCCGTCCTGCACGAGGGGATCGGCGGGGTGTGGGCGGGACTGACCGCCTTCATCGTCGTGCGGCTGCTGGGGATGGTGCTGCGCACCCGAGGGGACCGCTGGCTCGTCCTGGGAACGCACCCGTGACCGACGGGCTCGTCGTCGTCGACAAGCCGGGCGGGCTGACCTCGCACGACGTCGTCGCCCGGGTGCGCCGACTTGCCGGCACTCGACGGGTCGGCCACGCGGGAACGCTCGATCCGATGGCGACCGGCGTGCTCGTCCTCGGCGTGGGTCGAGCCACCCGGCTGCTCAGCCATCTCGTCCTCACCGACAAGGCGTACCGCGCGACAGTGCGGCTCGGCCAGGCCACGGTCACCGACGACGCCGATGGCGCCGTGGTCACCGAGGCCTCGGCCGCGTCGCTCGCCCCGGACCAGGTGGCCGCCACTCTGCCCGCGCTGCGGGGGCCGATCGAGCAGGTCCCCTCCGCGGTGTCGGCGATCAAGGTCGGCGGGCAGCGGTCATACCGGCGGGTTCGCGAGGGGTCGCCGGTCGCGCTGGCCGCCCGCCCGGTCACCGTCTCGCGCTTCGACGCCGTGGCGTTCCGACGCCCGACCCCCGACCTGCTCGACGTCGACGTCCTCGTGGAGTGCTCCAGCGGGACCTACGTGCGGGCGTTGGCCCGCGATCTCGGCCGGGTCCTGGGTGTCGGCGGGCACCTGAGCGTCCTGCGCCGAACCCGCGTCGGGCCGTTCCGGTTGGAGCACGCCCGGACGCTCGAGGAGCTGGCCGCGCTCGACGACCCGGTCACCCTGCCGCTGCCGGACGCGGTGCGGCTGGCACTGCCGGTCCGCGAGATAGCCGAGGACGAGGCCCGCGAGCTGTCGTTCGGGCGCCCCCTTCCCGGGGCCGGGCTGGCGGGGACAGCTGCGGCGATCACCTCGGACGGCGTGGTGGTGGCGCTGCTGCGCGAGGAGGACGGCTCGGCCCGACCCGTCCTGGTCTTCGCTCCTGCTGGATAGGGTGCGCAGCGTGCAGCGCTGGCACGGCCTCGACGCCGTCCCTCCCGGGTGGGGCCACTGCGTGGTGACGATCGGCGTCTTCGACGGCGTGCACCGCGGCCACGCCGAGATCATCGGCCGAGCCGTCGCGATCGCTCGCGAGCGCAACCTCCCCAGCGTGCTGATGACCTTCGTGCCCCACCCGTCGGAGGTGGTGCGGCCGGGCACGCACCCACCGGTGCTGACGACGATCGTGCGCCGCGCCGAACTGGTGGAGCAGCTCGGCGTGGACGTGTTCTGCGCGTTGCCGTTCACGCTGGACTTCTCGCGGATGGCTCCCGACGAGTTCGTGCACCAGGCGCTGGTGGACCGGCTGCACGCCTCGGCGGTGGTGGTCGGGGAGAATTTCCGCTTCGGCCACCGGGCCGCCGGCGACGTTCCGCTCCTGCGCGAACTCGGGTCGCGGTGGGGATTCACCGCCCACGGCATTCCGCTCCTGACCGACGACGGCACCACGTTGAGCGCGACCTTCGTGCGCTCGTGCGTGCAGGCGGGTGACGTGCGAGCCGCGACCGCCGCGCTCGGCCGACCGCACCGGGTCGACGGGGTGGTCGAGCGGGGTGACCGCCGCGGCCGGGAGCTGGGATATCCCACGGTCAACCTCCGCACCGACCAGTGGACCGCGGTGCCCGCCGACGGCGTGTACGCCGGCCCCGTCTTCCGCCTCGACGAGTGGGGCCGCACCCTTCCCGGCGGACCGCTGGGCGCCGCGGCGATCTCCGTCGGCACCAATCCGACCTTCGATGTGCGGCAGCGCCGCGTCGAGGCCTACCTGCTCGACTTCGACGGCGACCTCTACGGCGCGTCGCTCGGGATCGAGTTCGTCGAGCGGTTGCGCGACCAGGAGCGCTTCGACTCCGTCGAGGCCCTGGTCGCGCAGATGCGGCGTGACGTCGACCGCACGCGCGAGCTGCTCGGCTGAGGCGACTCAACCGGTGCGGCGCGTCACCCACCAGTAACAGCCCGCGGCGGCGAGGAGCCCCAGCGCGGCGAAGATCCCGGTCTCGATCCATTGGAAGGTCCAGTAGCGGCTGGCCGGTTGATAGGTCACCAGCAGGTGGAAGGTCTGCGCGGCGTGTCTTCGGCAGGCGTCGAACTCGGCGGCCGCGTTGGCCGGCGGCAGCGCGTTGCCCGGCGGGCCACTCGGCGGCGTCGCGATCGCGGCGCAGTGCCGGTGCACGAAGCCGGCGAGCTCGGCGGAGCCGGCCACGTGCCCCGACGCGGTCACGAAGGAGCTCGACAGCGTCCACGCACCCGGCGGTCCCGAGCCGGTCGCGACCATGGTGACCGGGGAGCCGTTCTCCGCGACGAACCCGAACTGCGCGTGCAGCAGCGACGTCACGGTGCGCACCGGCGGGAGCAGGTGCGGTCGCACCCACAGCGTCGTGGCGACCCGGGCGACGACGTAGAGCCCGAGCGTTGCGGCCATCGCAGGCAGGGTGCGCCGCAGGACGGCACCCAGCAGAGCGCCGACGGCGAACGCGAACAACGCGTAGCCGACCGGTGCGAGATCGCGCCGGTCGAAGACGGCGTACTGATCGGTCGCGACGAGGTCGCTGGCGCGGTACCACCAGGTGACGGTCAGGGTCACCAGGCCGGCGAGGAGAACCGCCGCGAGGCCGTTGACGCCCAGCTTGGTGAGCAGCCAGCGGGACCGGCTCACGCTCTGCGTCCAGGCCAGCCGGTAGGTGCCGGTCTCGAGTTCGCGCGCCAGCAGCGGCGCGCCCCAGAACATGCCCAGCAGCGCGGGAAGGGCCTGGATCAGCGGGTTCAGCGCGTTCTGCAGGAACTGGTCGTGCGAGAGGAACCGCGCCGTGGCCAGCCCGCAGTTCGTTCGACAGTCCGCGACGAGGCGGTCGTAGAGGGAGGAGAGTCGGATCCCGGTTACGGCAGCGGCTGCGGCGAGCGCGGCCACCGCCGCAGCGCCCAGCAGGGTCCGGGTGCGGCTCTGCAGCCAGGCCAGCCGGATCACCGCGCCACCGCCAGCGCAGGCGAGGACGCCGGCGCGTCGTCGCGGGCTTGCCGGAGGTACGCCAGCACCAGGTCGTCGAGCGTCACCGGAGCGACCGACCAGACAGGATCGAGCACGGGGTCGTGGCTGCGGACGAGCATCGTGCTCTGTCTGTCGGTGTAACTCGCCTCGATGACCTGCTGGTTCGCGGGCAGGCGGTCGCGGCGGGGGCCGACCAGTCGGTGGTGGGAGGCGATCAGTGCGTCGACGTCGCCGCTGACCGCCACCCGTCCGGCCACGAGGACGGCCAGGTAGTCGCAGACCCGTTCCAGGTCGGCGATCAGATGCGACGACAGCACGACCGTGACGCCATGGGCGGCGACGACCTCCATCAGCGTCTGGAGGAACTCCCGGCGTGCGAGCGGGTCGAGGCTGGCGACCGGCTCGTCCAGCAGCAGCACCTCCGGACGCTTGGCGACCGCCAGTGTCAACGCCAGCTGGGCCCGCTGCCCGCCGGAGAGCGTGCCGGCCCGCTGCCGCGGGTCGAGCCCGAGCTCGCGGATGCGGCGGGCCGCGAAGGCCTCGTCCCAGGACGGGTTGAGCCAGGCGCCCATCCGCAGGTGGTCGGCGACCGTCAGACGCGGATAGGTTGGGCTGTCCTGCGCCAGGAACCCGAACCGTGCCAAGGCCGCGGGCCCGGAGGCGGGGGCATCCCCGAGGACGGCGATGCTGCCTTCGCTCGGCTGCAGCAACCCGACCGCGAGGTGCAGCAATGTCGTCTTGCCCGCGCCGTTGGGACCGACCAGGCCGACCACCCGGCCGCTCGGCACGGCCAGCGTGCAGCCGCGCAACCCCCACCGCCGGCCGTAGCGCTTGCCGAGCCCTACCGCTTCCAGCGCCGCTGTCATGCCACGCCCTCCGTCAAGCAGTCCCGGAACGCGGTCCGGTAGATGGCCTCGATCTCGTCCGGCGTCAAACCTGCGTCCCGCGCCGAACGCAGCCAGCCGACCATCGACGTGCGAAATCGCGCCTGTGCCGCCGGATCGGTGCGCGGCAGCCGCCCCACCACGAACGTGCCGAGCCCGGGCCGGGCCCGCACCAGTCCCGCACGCTCCAGGTCGCGGTATGCCTTCAGCACCGTGTTCGGATTGATCGCGAGCGACGCGACGACCTGCTGCGCCGTCGGCAGCCGGTCTCCGGGCTCCAGCAGCCCGAGCCGCAGCGCCTGATGGACCTGCTGCACGAGTTGTTGGTAGGTCGCGACCCCCGAGGACGGGTCGAGGATGAATTCGATCACTTCAGCTCTTCCACTAAGGGACTAGTGAAATAGTCCTACCGGCCGGTGCCGCTGTCAACAGGCCCGAGGGCGCGATGGCGCCGCGCGACACACGGACCGGGGTTCTCGCGCTCCCCGGCGCCGCCGGGGCGCGCTGGTAGCGTCGTTACCGGCCAGCGAACCCGCGCGGGAGAGTGACCGCCGTCCGGCGGCTCCGCCGAAGGGGCAACCTCCCCGGAACCTCTCAGGCACCAGGACCGCGCGGATGAGGCCACTCTGGAGGGCCGCCGCCCGACAGATGGGGAGCCCGGTCGCCAGCCGGCGGCCGCGCCCAGGACCATCTGCGGGAGCCG
This sequence comes from Jatrophihabitans sp., assembly GCA_025924515.1. Classification (GTDB taxonomy): domain Bacteria; phylum Actinomycetota; class Actinomycetes; order Mycobacteriales; family Jatrophihabitantaceae; genus JAICIE01. The sequence goes on from JAICIE010000063.1 coordinate 8,202, forward strand.
CGCCGATGACCCAGACCCCGTCCTTCCGGCTGTCCGATCTCGAGACGGCGCGTCCCTTCGCGCTGCGCCACATCGGACCGTCCGCCGGCGAGCGGCAGCGCATGCTCGAGGTGCTCGGCTACGCCGACGTCGACGCGCTGCTGGCCGACGCCGTCCCGGCGAGTATCCGGGAGAAGGTCGCGCTCGCCCTTCCGCCCGCGGCGACCGAGAGCGAGGTCGAGGCAGAGCTGCGAGCGCTGGCCGCGCGCAACGAGGTGCTCACGCCGATGATCGGCCTGGGGTACTACGGCACGCTCACCCCGCCGGTGATCCGCCGCAACGTCCTGGAGAGCCCCGCCTGGTACACCGCGTACACGCCGTACCAGCCGGAGATCAGCCAGGGACGGCTGGAGGCGCTGCTGAACTTCCAGACCATGGTCGAGGACCTCACCGCACTCCCCGTGGCCGGCGCCTCCGTCCTCGACGAGGGCACCGCGGCCGCGGAGGCCATGGCGTTGGCACACCGGGTGTCCCGGCGCGGGACCGTCTTCGTCGTCGACGCCGACGTCCTGCCGCAGACCCTCGACGTGGTGCGCACCCGGGCCCGGTCGCTCGGGCTCGAGGTCGTGGTGCACGACATCGACCGGCCGCTGCCCGACGGAGAGCTCTTCGGTGTGCTGGCCCAGTACCCCGGCGCCTCAGGGGCCGTGCGAGACCTCGCGCCGGTCGTCGACGCGGCGCACGAACGAGGCGCGCTGGCGATCGTCGCGGCCGACCTGCTCGCCCTGACCCTGCTGAAGGCACCCGGTGAGTTCGGCGCGGACATGGCGGTCGGCACCACGCAGCGTTTCGGCGTGCCGCTCGGGTTCGGCGGCCCGCACGCCGGCTATCTGGCCGTCCGCACCGATCTCGCCCGGCAACTGCCCGGCCGGCTGGTCGGCGTCTCCGTCGACGCCGACGGCGCCCCCGCGTACCGGCTGGCGTTGCAGACCCGCGAGCAGCACATCCGGCGCGAGAAGGCGACCAGCAACATCTGCACCGCCCAGGTGCTCCTGGCGGTCATGGCCGGCATGTACGCCGTCTACCACGGCCCGGACGGCCTGCGGAACATCGCCGAGCGGGTGCACCGGACCGCCGCCGTCCTCGCACGGGGCCTGCGGGAAGCCGGCGCCGAGGTCAGCGATGTGCCGTTCTTCGACACTCTCACCGTCCGGGTTCCCGGGCGCGCAGCGGCGGTGGTCACCGCGGCCCGCGAGTCGGGCATCGCACTGCGACTGGTCGACGCCGACACGGTGTCGATCGCCTGCGACGAGACGACCCGGCGAGAGGACGTCGTCGAGGTGTGGCGCGCGTTCGGCGCCGATCTGGACGCGGAGGTCATCGACCACCTGGACGAGGACGTCACGGTTGCCCTGGCGCGCAGCTCCGGTTACCTGCAGCACCCGGTGTTCCGGAGCTACCACTCCGAGACGGCGATGCTGCGCTATCTGCGCCGCCTCGCCGACCGCGACTACGCCCTCGACCGCGGGATGATCCCGCTCGGCAGTTGCACGATGAAGCTCAACGCCACGGCGGAGATGGAACCGATCACCAACCCCGGCTTCGCCAACCTGCACCCCTTCGCGCCCGAGGGCACCTTCGACGGCTATCAGCGGCTGTTCACCGACCTGCAGAACTGGCTCGCCGAAATCACCGGCTACGACGCCGTCTCGCTGCAGCCCAACGCCGGCTCACAGGGAGAGTTCGCAGGACTCCTGGCAATCCGGAACTACCACTTGGCGCGCGGCGACGACCACCGCACGGTCTGCCTCATCCCGGCGAGCGCGCACGGCACCAATGCGGCCAGCGCCGTGATGGCGGGACTCCGCGTCGTCGTCGTGCGGACCTCAGGCGCGCAGGGAGAGGTCGACCTCGACGACCTGCGCGCCAAAATTGCCGACCACGCCGACGAACTCGCCGCGATCATGGTGACCTATCCGTCGACGAACGGGATCTTCGAGGAGCACATCAGCGAGGTCTGCGAGATCGTGCACGACGCGGGCGGACAGGTCTACGTCGACGGTGCGAACCTCAATGCCATGGTCGGCGTGGCCCGGCCGGGCCGGTTCGGCGCAGACGTCTCGCACCTGAACCTGCACAAGACCTTCTGCATCCCGCACGGCGGCGGCGGTCCGGGCGTGGGGCCGATCGGCGTGCGCGCCCACCTGGCGCCGTACCTTCCGAACCATCCGCTGCAGCCGGCCGCCGGACCGGAGACGGGCAGCGGCGCCATCGCCGCGGCCCCGTGGGGGTCGGCGTCGATCCTGCCGATCACCTGGGCCTATCTGCGGCTGATGGGCCCGGACGGGCTGACCGAGGCGACCGCGACCGCCATCCTGTCGGCCAACTACGTCGCCCGCAGGCTCGCCGACCACTATCCGGTGCTCTACGCCGGAGCCGCCGGCCTGGTGGCGCACGAATGCATCCTCGATCTGCGGCCGATCACGAAGAGCAGCGGCGTCACCGTGGACGACGTCGCCAAGCGGCTCATCGACTACGGGTTCCACGCCCCCACCATGTCCTTCCCCGTGGCCGGCACCCTCATGGTCGAGCCGACGGAGTCGGAGAACCTGGCCGAGCTGGATCGGTTCGTCGACGCAATGATCTCCATCAAGCACGAGATCGACCGGGTCGCGGCGGGGGAGTGGCCGGCGGACGACAACCCGCTCGTGAACGCGCCGCACACCGCCGAGATGCTCGCCCGCGACTGGACCTCGCCGTACTCCCGCCGCCTCGCCGTCTACCCCGCCGGCCTCGACCCCCGCGACAAGTACTGGGCGCCGGTGCGGCGGGTCGACGGCGCGCTCGGCGACCGCAACCTGGTCTGCTCCTGCCCGCCAGTGGAGGCGTACTCGGGCGGGTAGAAGGCTGCCGGTGCGCCCGCAGGTCCGTCAGGCGAGAACGAGGTGCGCCACCTCGACGAGCGGGTCCGGTGACCCCCCGGGCGCCGAGCGCTGCACCCTCACCTCCGCCCGGCGCCCGGTGAACTGCAGCGTCGAGACGGAGTTGCCGAACCACGGGCCGGCGAGCCGCTGCCAGCTCAGCGGCTGGCGCGGCACGTGTGCGGCCAGGCCGAGCAGCGTCCGCATCGTCCGCTCCGCTGCCGCGCTCCAGCCCAGCCGGAACGCAGCCTGCATGACCCACGGCACGTGGTTGCGCAGCGGCGAGCAGGTCACCTGATACACCGGCGCGGGCGTCACCGTGCCGAAGTCGACCTGCGCGACGTAGGAATGATGCACGTCGCCGGAGAGGACGACGACGCTGGCCGGCGGTGGTCCCGGGGCGGTGCGGTGCCGGCCGTCGGCGACCTCGTGCAGCCGCTCGGCGAGCCAGTCGAAGGAGCGCCGGAACGCGGCCCAGTGCTCCAGGTCCCCGGCGCGCCGCATCATCTCGGCCAGCCGCGCCAGCCGGCGCCCGCGCATCCCCGTGGCCAATACTTCGTCCCACGCCTCGACGTCATGAAGCGCGCGGGGCAGCAGCCAGGGCAGGGAGGTCCCCAACAGCAGGTGTTCGTAGTCGCCGGCCAGTTGGTCGCGCACCCAGCCGAACTCGTCCTCGCTCAACATGCTGCGGGCGTCGTCGGCCAGAATGCGCCCGCAGCGCGAGTCGACGACGAGCAGGCGCACGGCCCCGAGATCCCGGCGGTAGGACCAGCGCGCCCCCTTGGCGCCGTCGGCCTCCCGGTCGGCCGCCGCCGCGAACTCACGCAGCAGCGGCTCCGCGTCGGCGCCGAGCGAGCGGACCCGCTGGTACAGCTCGTTGTCCGCCAACTCGGCCGGGGACAGGTTCCCGAGGTGTTGGTAGACCCAATAGGACGACAACCCGCCCGCGATCCGGTCCTGCCACCAGGCAGTGCGCTGCATGTCGGCACGCCAGGCGTGAGAGGTGTTCCAGTCGTCACGGACGTCGTGGTCGTCGAAGATCATCGACGTGGGCACGGTGGCCAGCAGCCACCGGACGTCCGGGTCCGTCCAGCTCTCGAGATAGAGCCAGGTGTATTCCTCGAAGTCGGCGACCTGCGTGCCCGGACCGTCCGGGTCCTCGGGATCCCGGCGGTCCCTGATCTTGCGCTGCGTGGCCGGCGAGGTCTCGTCGGCATAGACCTGATCGCCGACCATGAGGAAGGCGTCCGGCCGGTTCTGCTCGGCGCCGGCGAGAAGGGACCGGGCCAGAGCGGCCAGCGCGTCCGGGTCGGACTCCCGGCGCCCTGCTCCCGTCGCGCCGCCGTACCGACAGGAGCCGAAGGCGACCTGCACCGGCCGGTCGGCGCCGAGAGTGCGGATCCGCGGCGCCGGACGACTGTCCCCGGCCTGCGGCCACGCCAGCTCGCCGTCGAGGGCGACCTCGTAGGTGCTGGTGCCGCCGCGCGGAAGCCCGTCGAGGCACGCCAGGGCGTAATGGTGCCCGGCGACGGTCCACGTGCGCTCCCGAGCGAGCACGTCCCCCGCGCGGACCTCGACCAGGCACGGCGCGTCGGTCTCGACCCAGACGGTCGCGTCCTGCTCGCCGACGTGGCGCAGCAGCGGGCCGATGAGAAGGCGCGGCATTGACCTTGTCTACCGTCTTCCTCCCGTCCCGTCATTTCCATCCACGGATCGGCTTCCGCGTCGCCGGGTGGACGTGATCGTGTGCGGCGTTAGATTGGGCACCGCAGCCAGAAAGGGAGTGGTGGCATGCCCACTCACGACAGCGGTCAGCAACGGCCGCAGCGGCAGACCGAGGACGTCGAGGAGGTCGACGCCCAGTCGTCCTCCGACGTCGCCGAGCGCCACGAGAAGCTCAGTGAGGACGTCGACGCGATTCTGGACGAGATCGACGACGTCCTGGAGACCAACGCCGAGGACTTCGTCCGCGCGTTCGTGCAGAAGGGCGGACAGTAGTCCTCTGTAGGGTCGCATCCGTGAACAGCGATCGAACCGGCGTGCACGGCATCCTCCGTTACGCCACGTCGCCGGGATCGTCGTCCTTCGCGGAGTTCCTGTCCGCAGCCGCCCCCGACCTGCTCCCGACGCCGCTGAAGGACGTGGCCGCGCTCGCGCCGCACGGCACGACGATTGTGGCTGCGATTTACGCGGACGGCGTCGTGATGGCAGGCGACCGCCGGGCGACCGCCGGAAACCTCATCGCCCAGCGCGACATCGAGAAGGTCTTCCCGGCCGACGAGTACTCGCTGGTGGGAATCGCCGGCACCGCCGGGTTGGCGGTGGAGATCGTCCGGCTCTACCAGGTGGAACTGGAGCACTACGAGAAGATCGAGGGCACCCAGCTGACCCTCGACGGCAAGTCGAACCGCCTCGCGACCATGATCCGGGGCAACCTCGGCCAGGCGCTGCAGGGTCTGGCGGTCGTCCCACTCTTCGCCGGCTACGACCTCGACGCGGAGGACCCCGCCGACGCGGGCCGGATCTTCAGCTTCGACGTCACCGGCGGCCGCTATCCAGAGCACTACTACCACTCGGTGGGCTCCGGTTCGTTGTTCGCGCGGGGCGCGTTGAAGAAGCTGTGGCGCCCCGGACTCGACCGCGACGGCGTGGTACGCGTCGTCGTGGAGTGCCTGTATGACGCCGCCGACGACGACGCCGCCACCGGCGGGCCGGACATCACCCGCGGTATCTATCCGGTGGTGATGATGGCGACCGCCGAGGGCACGAGCCGGGTGCCGGACGACGAACTCGGCACGGTCGTGCGGGCGATCCTGGCCGAGCGCGAGCTTCGACCGGGCCTCTGAGCGCCACCGATCACGGGAGACCAGCACCATGTCGATGCCGTTTTATGCCTCGGCCGAGCAGATCATGCGCGACCGGTCCGAGTTCGCGCGCAAAGGGATTGCGCGCGGCCGTGGCGTGGTGGTTTGCACCTTTGATGACGGCGTTCTGTTCGTCGCCGAGAATGCCAGCTCCGCGCTGCACAAGGTCAGCGAGATCTACGACCGCATCGCCTTCGCCGCCGTCGGAAAGTACAACGAGTACGAGAACCTGCGGGTGGCCGGAATCCGGCTGGCCGACCTGCGCGGCTACTCCTACGACCGCCGCGACGTCACCGCCCGCGCGCTCGCCAATGCCTACGCGCAAACGCTCGGCTCAATCTTCACCGAACAGCAGAAGCCGTACGAGGTCGAGCTGTGTGTCGCCGAGGTCGGCGACTCGCCAGAGGACGACCAGATCTACCGGCTGTCCTACGACGGCACGATCGTCGACGAGCCGCAGTTCCTCGTCATGGGTGGGCAGGCCGACGCGCTGACGACCTACCTGCGCCGCGAGTTCGGCGCCGGCCTTCCGCTGCAGGATGCATTGCGGGTCGCCGTCGCGGCGCTCGGGTCCGTCGGCGGAAGCGACGGTGCTCCGCGCGACCTGCCGGCGAGCCAGCTCGAGGTGGCGGTGCTCGACCGGACCCGCGGAACCCGCAAGTTCCGGCGCATCACTGGAAACGCGCTGCGGACGTTGCTCCCCTCCAGCCCGCAGGGCGCGCAGGCCGAGCCTGCGCCCACGGACACCCCGCCGCACGACGCGCCACCCGCGTAGCACGCGCGGCCGGTTGAACCGATCCGGCGCCGTCGTCGTGAAAGGGACATGCGCCACACCAGCACCGACGTCTCGCGCGGCCTGGCGGGCGCAGGTGTGCTCCTTTCGGCCGCTGTCCACCTGGACCTGTGGGATCTGCAACGGTTCCGGGACATCCCCGCGATCGGCCCGATGTTCCTTCTCAACGTCCTCGCCGGCCTGGCCATCGGCGTCCTGGTGCTCGCCTGGCGGCACTGGCTGCCTGCCTTGGCCGCGGCGGGCTTCGGCGCGGCGACCGTACTCGCCTTCTGGATCTCGGTCGTCCACGGGCTGTTCGGCCTGAGGGAGACGGCCACCGGCTCCTCCCAGCTGCTGGCGGAGGTCGCGGAGTACGCCGCCGCCGCCTTCGGCCTCGTAGCGGCGGCGGGACTCCGGCCGCGCCGGGGGCGCTCGGTGGTGGACCGCCGGATCGACCCGGCGCGAATGCCCGCCGCGGCGTCGTCGAGGTGACATGCTGCTTGCCACGAACGACGACGAGCTACTTCGGGCGCTGCACGACGAGCACGCGCCGGCGCTGTGGAGCTACGCGGTCGGCCTCACCAACGGCGACCGGAGCCGGGCGCAGGACGTCGTGCAGGAGACACTGCTGCGTGCCTGGCGCAACCCGTCGGTGCTGGCCCAGCAGCAGGGCTCGGCGCGGGCCTGGCTGTTCACGGTGGCCCGCCGGATCGTCATCGACGAGTGGCGCTCGGCGCGCCGTCGCGGCGAGATCATCACCGACCAGGTTCCCGAGCCGTCGGTCCCCGGCGAGGACCTGGCGCAGCGCGCGGTCGACAGGCACGTCGTGATGACCGCGCTCCTCGGTCTGTCCGCCGAGCACCGCGCCGTCCTGGTGGAGTGCTACTTCCGCGGCGCGTCCGTCGCGGAGGCGGCGGCCCGGCTCGGCATTCCGCCGGGAACCGTCAAATCGCGTACGCACTATGCGTTGCGCGCCCTTCGGTTGGCGCTGGAGGAGAACACAGAGAGCACCTACCAATGAGCGATCCTTTCGTCCACGACGACGCCGCCTACGTCCTGGGCGGCCTCGACCCGGGCCGCCGGGCCGCCTTCGAGCGGCACTTCGACGCCTGCGCGGACTGCCGGGCCCGGGTCCGGCAGGCCGCGAGCGTGTTGCCGGCGCTCGCTTCCGTTCCGGCCGAGGCGTTCGACCCGGTCCCCGAGACGCTGCTGCCCGGACTGATGCGGCGCGCGGCGACATCACGGCGTCGGGGCCGGTACCTGTTCTCGGCCGTCGCCGCCGGGGCCGCCGCCTGTCTGGCAGCGCTCGTACTGATCGTGTGGCCGCACTCGACGCCGCAACCGGCGGCGCGGCCGATGGCCGCCGTGATCGCCACACCGGTGCGCGCCTCGGCCTTCCTGCAACCCAAGCCGTGGGGCACCGAGATCGAGCTGCACTGCTACTACGCCGGACGGGATCCCGCGACGGCGTATCTCTTGCAAGTCGACGACCGTGCCGGCCACTCACAAAGGCTGGGAACCTGGCGCCTCGTGCCGGGACGGGAGACCCAATACGTCAGCGGAACCGCTCTGCGGCCCGACCAGATCAGCCGGATCGAGATCGCGCTGCCCGATGGCCGAGCGGTGCTGCGCCTCAGGCTTTGATCCGACGTCCCGCCGCGGCGGCAGCGAGCGAGTCCGACCCGCGGCGGCGAGGTCAGGCTTAGGCTGATCAGGTGCACAAGCGCATCGTGGGGCTCGAGAACGAGTACGGCGTCACGTGCACGTTCCGTGGCCAACGACGCCTGTCCCCGGACGAGGTCGCGCGCTATCTCTTCCGCCGGGTGGTGTCCTGGGGCCGCTCGTCGAACGTCTTCCTGAAGAACGGCGCCCGGCTCTACCTCGACGTCGGCAGCCATCCCGAGTACGCCACCCCGGAATGCGACGCGCTCGAGACGCTTGTTGCCCACGACAAGGCGGGGGAGCGGATCCTCGAGGGGTTGGTCGTCGACGCCGAGAAGCGGCTGCACGATGAGGGCATCGCCGGCGACATCTACCTGTTCAAGAACAACACCGACTCGGCCGGCAACTCCTACGGCTGCCACGAGAACTACCTGGTGAACCGGCACGGCGAGTTCAGCCGGCTGGCCGACATCCTGATCCCGTTCCTCGTCACCCGGCAAATGATCTGCGGCGCCGGCAAGGTGCTGCAGACCCCGCGCGGGGCGGTCTACTGCGTCAGCCAGCGGGCCGAGCACATCTGGGAAGGCGTCTCGTCGGCGACCACCCGCAGCCGTCCCATCATCAACACCCGCGACGAACCGCACGCCGACGCCGAGCGGTACCGCCGCCTGCACGTGATCGTCGGCGACTCCAACATGAACGAGGCCACCACCATGCTGAAGGTGGGCTCGGCCGACCTCGTCCTGCGGATGCTGGAACAGGGCGTCGTGTTCCGCGACCTCACCTTGGAGAACCCGATCCGGGCGATCCGCGAGATCAGCCACGACCTGACCGGAACCCGAGCGGTGCGCCTGGCCGCCGGACGCACGGCCTCTGCGCTGGACATCCAGCGTGAGTACTACCAGCGCGCCGTCGACTTCGTGGCGAGGACGAGCGGAGACCCGTCCGACAAGCGGGTGCTCGAACTGTGGGGGCGCACCCTCGACGCCGTGGCCTCGCAGAACCTGACCCTGATCGAGCGCGAGATCGACTGGGCCACCAAGTTCCGGCTCATCGAGCGCTACCGCGCGAAGAACGGCCTGCCGCTCTCGTCGCCGCGGGTTGCCCAGCTCGACCTGGCCTACCACGACATCTCGCGCACCCGCGGCCTGTATTACCTGCTGCAGCGCAAGGGCGCAGTCGACCGAGTCGTGTCCGACCTTGCCGTCTTCGAGGCGAAGAGCGTGCCGCCACAGACGACCCGCGCCAAGCTCCGCGGCGACTTCATCAAGCGGGCGCAGGAGAAGCGGCGCGACTTCACCGTCGACTGGGTGCATCTCAAGCTCAACGACCAGGCCCAGCGCACCGTCCTCTGCAAGGACCCGTACCGCAGCGTCGACGAGCGGGTGGAGAAGCTGATCGCGTCGATGTAAGCGCCCCGCGATCGCGGCGATGCCGCACCTTCCCGCCTGCCCGCCGCTGCGCGCGCTCCGCGCCGCTCCCGGCCGCTCCCGCGCCCCTCTCCGACGCCGCTTCCCGCGCCCCCGCCCCGACGCCGCTCCCCGCCGCTTCCCGCGCCCCCGCCCCGACGCCGCTCCGGCCGTTTCCCGCGCCCCCGCCCCGACGCCGCTCCCCGGCTGCGGCGCTGCCCGCCGCCCCGCGCCCGGCCGGTTTGCATTCGCGCTCCGGGTCGGCCAA
>JAICIE010000064.1 GCA_025924515.1 Jatrophihabitans sp.
AATACGGCCCGCGCGGCCGGCTCCGACCGTAACCGGCCCTCTCCAGCCGGCGCAAGCCTTCGCCGTTACCGGTTCGTGATCCCCTTCACGGCTGGTGGCCCCGGTCCTGCGCCCTCGGGTATCGTGCGGCGTTGGCCGACCGACGCGTCCTGGCGGATTCGTGCTGGCTCAGATTCTCAGGCTGGCTCAGATTCTGAGGCTGGCTGAGATCTCAGGCTCCTGTAATTCGAGCAGGCAACGCGGACGGCCTTGGCTCGCCGCCTGCGGCCAGCGCCGAGGTTGTTCGCCTATCCTCGCTGGCGAACGCCGCTGCGCGCCGACACCCGCCGCGCGGCGTTGCGCCGCTGAGACAGAGGGAACCGGGAATGGCTATTCGCATCTCCGCCGACAAGTCGGGGAAGAGCAAGATTTCGTTCGTCCTGCCCGAGAGCGTCCCCACCGGGCCGGTGTCGGTCGTGGGGACGTTCAACGACTGGCGGCCGGGAGCCCACCGGCTGGTGAAGCGCAGCAACGGCACGCGCAGCATCTCGGTCACCGTCCCGAAGGGCAGCGAGGTGCGCTTCCGCTACCTCGGCAGCGAAGGTGCCTGGTTCGACGACCCGGACGCGCACGAGGTGGGCCCCGAGGGCGGCGTCCTGCGCGTCTGACGCAGACGCCGCGGGCCTAAACTGGGCCCGGCGTGCCGGGAAGTCTGGTCGGCGACTGCTTGTCCTGACCCGACGGCCCGGAGGCGCCGATGAGCGAAGCGCGGCACTACGCCGTGGTGTTGCTCCTGGCTGCACTGGTCGGGCTCGTGGCCGTCCTGTCGAACCGTCTCACCGCCCGGGTCCGCGTCCCGGTTCCGGTTCTCGTCCTGGTCGCCGCGGCGGTCGCGGTCAAGATCGTCCCGGCCCTGCATGCTCCCGCCGAACCGACCGTCGAGCGGATCCTCACCGTCGCGCTCGTCGTAATCCTCTTCGACGGCGGCATGCACATCGGCTGGCGGCGCTTCCGCGTCGCCGCCAGGCCGATCGCGTCGGTCGGGGTGCTCGGGACGTTCCTCACCGCAGCCGGCGGCGCCGTTCTGCTGCATCTGGGCTTCGGCCTGTCCTGGTACCTCGCGCTGCTCGTGGCGACCGCCGTCGCGCCGACCGATCCCGCCGTCGTCTTCTCCGTCCTCGGCCAACGGGAGGTCGCCGGCCGGAGCGGCACGATCCTCGAAGGGGAGTCCGGCGCGAACGACCCGGTCGGCATCGCGCTCATGTCCAGCCTGCTCGTCGCAGGAGGCCTGAGCGGTGCGACCGCGGGCGACGTCGCGCTGCAGTTCGTTCTCCAGATGGCCGTGGGCGCCGTGATCGGCGTGTTCGGCGGACGCGCCCTGCTCTGGTTCATGCGCCGCGTCAGCCTGCCGAGCGAGGGGCTGTACCCGCTGCGGACCCTGGCGGCTTCGTTGGTTCTGTACGGTGCGGCCACACTGGCGCATGGATCAGGCTTCCTTGCGGTTTTCCTCGCGGGGATAGCGGTCGGCGACGCCCGGGCGCCGTTCAAGCGCGAGGTCGAGCGGTTCCACTCCGCGCTGTCGAGCCTCGCGGAGATCGTCGCGTTCGTCGTCCTCGGACTGACTCTTGATCTTCGCGTCCTGAGTCGCGCCGACGTGTGGATGCCGGGGCTCGTCCTGGCGGTTGCCCTGGCGTTCGTCATCCGCCCGGTCCTGGTCGGGGTGTGTCTCGGGCCCGCGCGCTTGCGCCGCAACGAGCGGCGCTTCGTCTTGTTCGCCGGGCTCAAGGGCGCCGTGCCGCTGCTGCTCGGCGAGCTCATGTTGGCCGGAGGAGTACCGGACGCCGATCGGCTCTACGGCATCGTCGCGATCGTCGTGATCTTCTCCGTGCTGGTGCAGGGCAGCCTCACGCCGGCGGCGGCCGCTGCCCTGCGGGTGCCGATGCGCCCAACCGACCTCACGCCGTGGGCGATGGGCGTGCGGCTGCGCGACGAGCCGCAGGGCGTGCACCGGCTCCGGGTGGGTGCCGGCGCGCCGGCCGATGGCCGGGCGATCGGGTCGCTGCACGAGCTGCCGGATCCGGCGTGGATCAGCGTGGTGGTCCGCCACGGGAACCTGCTGCTGGTGACCGGTGACACCGAACTGCGGGCCGGTGACGAGGTGCTCGTGCTGGGGGAGCCGGAGATGGCGGCGCGGCTGCAGGAGATCTTCGAGCGCGCGCCGAGTTCTTGAAGACTTCGTGTTATCGGACGCCGCGGACGCGGAACTGGATGCTGATGCGCGGTCCGGCCGGCCGCGCGGTCTTCGGGACGGCGTGCTCCCAGGTGCGCTGACAGCTGCCGCCCATCACCAGCAGGTCGCCGTGGCCGAGCTCGAACTTGAGTGCGGCCGCTGCGCCGCCCTGCGGTCGCAGCAGCAGCGAGCGAGGATCGCCGATCGACACGATCGCCACCATGGTGTCCTCGGTGCTGCTGCGCCCGATCCGGTCACCGTGCCAGGCCACGCTGTCGCGGCCGTCCCGGTAGAGACACAATCCGGCGGTCGCGAAGCGCTCGCCGAGCTCGTCCTCGTACCGCTCGTCGAGCGCGGCCTTCATCGTGTCGAGGACCGGATCGGGCAGCCGCCGGCCCTCGTCGTAGAAGGCGAGCAGGCGGGGCACGTCGACCACGCGCTCGTACATCTGCCGCCGCTCCGCGCGCCACGGGACCGAGTGCAACAGCCGTTCGAACAGGGCGTCGGCGCCGCGGAGCCAGCCGGGCTGGGTGTCGATCCATGCTCCGTCGGTGAGCAACGCGCGAACCGGCGCGAGCCGGTCGGGGGCGGCGTCATCGGCGAGATCGAGCAACGATGCCTGGAAGGCCGCAGTCATGACCGGCAGACTACGCCGTATCGAACGGGCGCACTATTAGGACGGGTCAACTAGTGTCCGCGCTGCGATGACCTCCGAGCTCACCGATGCGATCGACAAGCAGCTGGCCACCCTGCTCGTCGGGAACGGCCGCGCGACCCTGCGCCAGCTCGCCGACGCGACCGGACTGTCGGTCTCGGCGGTCCAGGCGCGCGTGCGGCGGCTGGAGAGCGACGGCGTGATCCGCGGTTACAGCGCCGACATCGACCCGGACGCCCTCGGACTGCCACTCGCCGCGATCGTCGCGATCACACCGCTCGACCCGGCCCAGGCGGACGACGCCCCCGATCGCCTCGCCGGGCTGGCCGAGATCGAGGCGTGCCATTCGGTCGCCGGCAGCGACAGCTACGTCCTGTTCGTGCGGGTGCCGACGCCGGCGGCGCTGGAGGCGCTGATCCGCGAGATCCGCAAGCGGGCCAACGTGTCGACCCGCACCACGGTCGTCCTGCAGACGTTCTTCGAGCGGCGCGCGCTGCCAGTGGCGCGGGAGCGGCCCTGAGGGCGGTTCGGGAAGACGGCGCGCGACTGACGGACGATCGCCTTCGCGCCGCTACCGCACGGATGCGGCCCGGCCGAATGAGCAGACGCGGGCACGGCCCCGCTCGGGCTTACGGGGCCGGGAAGCTCCAAACGCCCGCGAGCCGACAATCTCACAGGACATATGTCGGTAAGAGGGGTTCTCGGCGGGAAGTTTTCCGATAGCCTGATCCCATGACGCTGACCCGTCCCCCCTCCTCTGCCGTCGGTCCGGCCGAGGTCCACGAGACCCTCGCCCGACACATGCTCACCGACGGTTTCGAGCTGGTCCTCGATCTCGACGCCTCCCGCGGGTCCTGCCTCGTCGATGCCCGCGACGGCACCCGCTATCTCGACATGTTCACGTTCTTCGCCTCCTCGGCGCTGGGCATGAACCATCCCGCGCTCGTCGACGACGCCGACTTCCGCAACGAACTGGCCCGGGTCGCCGCGAACAAGCCGAGCAACTCCGACGTGTACACCGTCGAGCTGGCGCGCTTCGTCGACACCTTCGCGCGGGTGCTCGGCGATCCGGCGCTGCCGCACTACTTCTTCATCGACGGCGGCGCGCTGGCCGTCGAGAACGCGCTCAAGGTCGCCTTCGACTGGAAGAGCCGCCGCAACGAGGCCGAGGGTCGCGACCCTCAGCTGGGCAGCCAGGTCCTGCACCTGCGCGGGGCCTTCCACGGCCGCACCGGCTACACCATGTCCCTCACCAACACCGACCCGGTGAAGGTGGCGCGGTACCCGAAGTTCGCCTGGCCGCGCATTCCGGCCCCGTCGATCAACGGCACCGCCGACCTGGCGTCCGCCGAGCGCCAGGCGCTCGCTGCCGCCCGGCAGGCCTTCGAGCACAACCCGCACGACATCGCCTGCTTCATCGCCGAGCCCATTCAGGGCGAGGGGGGCGACAACCATTTCCGACCCGAGTTCCTGCAGGGTATTCAGGCGCTCTGCCACGAGTTCGATGCGCTGTTCGTCGTCGACGAGGTGCAGACCGGTTGTGGGCTCACCGGTACCGCCTGGGCCTACCAGCAGCTCGGGATCGAGCCCGACGTCGTCGCGTTCGGGAAGAAGACGCAGGTCTGCGGCATCATGGCCGGCCGCCGCGTCGACGAGGTGCCCGACAACGTCTTCGCGGTCTCGTCACGGATCAACTCGACCTGGGGCGGCAACCTCACCGACATGGTGCGCTCGCGCCGCATTCTCGAGGTCATGGAACGCGACGACCTGCTCGCCAACGTCCGCGCCCGCGGGGAACAGCTGCTGCGGGGCTTGCACGACCTGGCGAGGAAGTACGACTTCCCGACCGACGTGCGCGGCCGCGGGCTGATGTGCGCTTTCACCCTGCCCGACGCCGAGACCCGCAACGACCTGATAACGCGGATGCGGGAGCAGGAACGCGTCCTCGTTCTCGGCTGCGGAGACTCGAGCATCCGATTCCGCCCGGCGCTCACGGTGCCGCCGGCGGAGATCGACCAGGCGCTGGCTGCGCTCGACCGCGCCCTCGGGACGCGATGAGCTTTCGTAGTTCCACCCGGCTGCGTGCGGCCTTCGCCGCGCGCATGGCAGACATCTACGGCCGCGAGGTTCCCGCCTACACGACTCTCGTAGAGGTCAGCGCGTCGGTGAACGCGCACGTCCTGCGCCGCGACGGTGCCGCCGCCGAACGGCTCGGGTCGCTGTCGCGCGTCACCGCCGAACGGCACGGGGCCATCCGCGTCGGCACCCCGCAGGAACTGCGGCAGGTCTCCCGGCTGTTCGCCGCGCTGGGGATGCATCCGGTGGGTTTCTACGACCTCCGCGACGCGGCGCGCTCGGCGGTTCCCGTCGTGAGCACCGCTTTCCGTCCGGTCGACGCGGCGGAATTGTCAGCTAACCCGTTCCGGATCTTCACCTCGTTGCTCGTCACGGACGACCGGCGCTTCTTCGACGCGGAGCTGCAGCGGCGTCTCGACGCGTTCCTGTCCCGGCGCGTGCTCTTCCCGCCGGACCTGATGGATCTCGCCGACCGCGCGGTCGCCCAAGGCGGCCTCGACGACGAAGGCGCCGAGCAATTCCTCAAGCTAGCGACCGACTGCTTCGCGCTGTCTGCCGAGCCGGTCGACCGGGCCTGGTACCAGGAGCTCGAGGCGATCTCGTCGGTAGCGGCCGACATCGGCGGAGTGTCGTCCACGCACATCAACCATCTGACCCCTCGGGTGCTGGATATCGACGAGCTCTACCGGCGGATGACCGAGCGCGGCGTGACGATGATCGACGCGATCCAGGGGCCACCGCGGTGGGACGGGCCGGACGTCCTGCTGCGGCAGACCTCGTTCCGCGCGCTCGCCGAGCCGCGCCGGTTCCGGAACGCCGACGGCACCGTCACCCGCGGATCGCTGCGAGTTCGCTTCGGCGAGGTCGAGGCCCGCGGCATCGCGCTGACGCCGGCCGGACGCGATCGTTACGACCTGCTGCTGACCGAGGTCGACCGGCGCGCCGCTGCCGCGCCCGACTCGCCGCGGCAGGACATCGCCGCGCGGGTGTGGGACGAGTCGATGCCGTGCACGGAGCCGGAGCTGCTGCGCCAGGGGCTCGCCTTCTTCACCTTCACGGCGTCGGGCACGTTCGACGCGCGAGGACGGCCGGTGGCCGAGCTGATCGAGGACGGCGCGGTCACCGCGACGCCGATCGTCTACGAGGACTTCCTGCCGCGCTCCGCGGCCGGGATCTTCCAGTCGAACCTGGCCGGCGACGGACGCAAGGACGCCTCGGCCGGCTCGGCGACCCGCGACGCAGGCTGGCTCTCCGACGTTCTCGGGCGTGCGGTCGCCGACCCGATGGAGCTCTACGCCGCCCAGCAGCGGGCCTCGCTTGCGGCCCTGCGGGGCTAACCGCGCAGCAGCCGGCGCGCGGCGTCCTCGATCTGCTGCTCCGACAACAGCACCAGGGCCGCCGCGGCGCCCAGCGGGACGTAACTGTCGCGGCTCGCGACCCGGGCCATCCGCCCGTCGAACCCGGCGTCCACCAGCTCGGCGATTACGCCCTCGCCGACGCCGGCCGAGCGCCGGGTCTCGTCGGCGACCAGCACCGTGCCGGTCGCCGCGGCTTCGCGCAGCAGGTCGTCCACCGGCAGCGGCAGCACCCATCGCAGGTCCAGCACGCGCGCGCCGATGCCGTCGCGCGCCAGCCGGCGGGCCACCCGAAGGCTCATGCGCAGCCCGTTCCCGAAGCTGACGATCGTCAGGTCGCGACCGTCGCCGTACGTGCGACCGTCAGCAATCCTGGCGACCGCGGAGGGGTCGTACGCAGCCAACCAATCCCGGTCGCCGGGCTCGTGAAGGTCACGCTCGTGGTACAGGGCGATCGGTTCCAGCAGGACGCTCACCTGACCGGACGCCGCGGCGGCGCCGAGGCAGGCGCGCAGCATCGGACCGGCGTCGCCCGGCCACGCCGGAATTCCCACTACGAGGCCGGGGATGTCGCGCAGGACGCCCACTGCGTCGTCGTTGTGGAAGTGGCCGCCGAACCCCTTCTGATAGGCCAATCCTTGGATCCGCACGACCATCGGGTTCGTGAACGCGCCGTTGGAGAAGAAGCGCTGGCTGGCGGCCTCTCCTCGCAATTGATCCTCGGCGTTGTGCAAATAGGCCAGGTACTGAATCTCCGGGACCGGCAGCAGGCCGCTCACCCCGAGGCCGAGCCCCAGGCCGAGGATCGACTGCTCGTCGAGCAGCGTGTCGAACACCCGCGCGGGGCCGAAGCGGTGCTGCAGCGAGCGGGTCACCCCGTACACGCCGCCTTTGCGGGCGACGTCCTCACCGAACACCAGCATCTCCGGGCGGGCGGCGAGCGCGTCGGTGAGCGCCGCGTTGAGGGACTGGGCGAGCGTCAGGGGTCCGGCGTCCTCGGGCAACCGTCGGTCGAAGAGCTCCGCGCGACGCTCGGGGTTCGCATGGCAGACGCCGGCTTCCGCGGTGGCGCGGTCGTCGCGCGGCGCGAGCGGCGCCATCACCTGCTCGGCGCTGGCGAGGACCGGCTCGCGGGCGATCTCCCCGGCCAACCGGGCGACGCACCGTGCGACAGCGTCGTAGCGTGCGGCGGCGTCCGGCACCCGCCGAGCCAGCGCGATCAGCGGATCGCGATCGAGGTCGGCGGCGAGCTGCGCCGCAGGGCGATACGCCGTCTCGACGTCCGTGCCGGCGTGCGCGAGATAGCGGACCGTGCGCAGATGCAGCAACACCGGCCGCCGCTCCCGACGGGCCGTGCTCACCGCCTCGGCTGCCGTTCCGGCGACCATGTCCGGGTCGTCGCCGTCGGCATACAGATAGCCGATGCCGGGCCGCCGGGCCGCCTGCTCGACCCACCCGGGCGGCGTCGGGACGGAGATACCGATCCCGTTGTCTTCGCAGACGAGGACGAGAGGCAGTGGAAGACCTTGATGCGCGCAGTACCCCGCGGTGTTCAGGGCGCCTACCGCGGTCGAATGGTTGATGCTGGCGTCGCCGAAGCTGCAGACGGCCACGGCGTCGTCCGGCCACCGCGTCGCCAGCCCCAGCCGCCTCGCCCGCCCGATGGCGAAGGCGACGCCCACGGCTCGCGGTAGCTGCGAGGCGATCGTCGACGTCTGGGGGAGGACGGCAAGGGCGGCATCGCCCCACACCTTGTGCCGGCCGCCCGAGGCCGGGTCGGCGATGGCGCCCACCATGCCGAGCAGAACCGCACGCAGCGCCTGCTCGAGGCTGCGACCGGCCTGCTGCGACCTGAAGAGGAAGAAGCCACCCGAGCGGTAGTGCAACAGCGCGGGGTCGCTGGGACGCAACGCCTCGGCGACCAGTGCATTCGACTCGTGTCCGGCTGACCCGATCGTGTAGTGGCCGACGTTGCGCTCCCGCATCCGGCGCGCCTGGATGTCGAGCAACCGGCTGCCGGCCATCGCGTCGAACAGCCGCGCCGACCGAGCGTCCTCAGCGCCGTCCGCCGGAAGGGCGGCCAGCCGATTGCGTACCCCGGCGTCGAGTTCTTCGTGGGGGCTGCTCACGCCTCTGCATCCAACACCGCCTGGTAGGCGCGGACGATGTCGCGCTTCGACAGGCTCTTGTGGGCGGTGTTCATGTTCTCCAGGAAGGAGAAATCGAGGCGATCGAACCGGCGCCTCACTCCGGGAACGAGCGGCTTGATGAACCAGTGACTTCCGCGGGTCACCTGCGCCGCGTCCTTCGGCCGGAAATCGGAGCCGACCTGCGCAATCGCGAAGTCGAACTCGCGACGGATGTCGGCGAGTTCCTCCGCGCGCGTCCGCGACAGGTGTCGGTGCCGCATCGAGAAGTGCGGATGGCCGGCGTCCGGCTGCAGCCGCGGGCGCCGGTCGCC
This sequence comes from Jatrophihabitans sp., assembly GCA_025924515.1. GTDB lineage: Bacteria > Actinomycetota > Actinomycetes > Mycobacteriales > Jatrophihabitantaceae > JAICIE01. The sequence goes on from JAICIE010000064.1 coordinate 8,757, forward strand.
GCGCCGCTCCCAGACCTGGAACACCGCCCGGACCTTCTTGGCAGCACCGTCCTCGCCGCAGAAGTCGTCGCAGTCGAACGAACCTATCAGGTGGAAGGACTCGGGCACTCGGTTCTGAAACGTGTACTTGTTGAAACTGCGGGGCAGGACGAAGGCGAAGGCATCGCTGTAGTGCGCAGCCCGCGTGATGAACGCCATCGCCAGCGCGCCGCGCTGGCCGAAAGGCGGATTGCCGATCGTCAGAATCCGTCCGCGGTCCATCGGCGGAACCCACGCCAGGAAGTCGCCGCGGCGGATCTCCGGGTGCCGGGGCTCGATGTCCAGAGCGACCCGCTTGTCGGCCGGCAGCAGGGTCAGGAACGCACCGCGCCCAGCGCTGGGCTCCACCAGGAGGTCGAAGCCTTCGAACGGCAACCGTTGCGCGGCGAACTCCACGCAGCGGCGCGCCAGTTCCGGTGCGGTCCAGTACGGCTCACCGCACACGGCCCGCTTCACGACGATCAAGACTAGGACGCCGAGGCGTGGCCCGGGTCATAGGTCGGCGCGGAAGATCTCCGGCATGTAGCCTGTTAGTTAGCCAGTCTAACGAGTTTCCGGGATGCGCCGAATGAGTGCGCGGGCCGGACCCGAGCCACGATCGTCAGTGAGGCAGCGTGCGCGAGAGCCGATCTCCGAGTCCCTTCCAGCAGCCCAAGGCCGTGTGGGCCGTCGCCTTCGCGTGCGTCATCTCCTTCATGGGCATCGGCCTGGTCGATCCGATCCTCCCGGCCCTGGCGTCGCAGTTGCACGCGTCGAAGAGTCAGGTGGAGCTGCTCTTCACCAGCTATCTCGTGGTCACTGCGGTCGCGATGCTCGTCACCGGTTGGGTCAGCAGCCGCCTGGGCGCCAAGCGCACGCTCATCGCCGGGCTCGTCCTCATCGTCATCTTCGCCGCCATCGCGGGGTCCTCCGCGACGATCGGTCAGATCGTCGGGTTCCGGGCCGGGTGGGGGCTCGGCAACGCCCTGTTCATCGCAACCTCGCTGGCGGTGATCGTCAGCTCGGCGAGCGGCGGGTTCGCGGGAGCGATCATCCTGTACGAGACGGCGCTCGGCGTGGGCATCGCCTGCGGCCCGCTGCTCGGCGGAGAGCTCGGGTCGCTGAGCTGGCGCGGGCCGTTCTACGGTGTCGCCGTCCTCATGTTCATCGCGCTGATCGCCACGCTCGTCCTGCTGCCCAAGACGCCACCGGCGGCGCGCCGCCAGGGGATCACCGAGCCGATCAAGGCGCTGCGGCATCGCGCGCTTGCCACCACCAGCGTGGTCGGCCTGCTCTACAACTGGGCCTTCTTCACCCTGCTCGGGTACTCGCCGTTCCTGATGGCGCCGATCTCGCCGCAGCAACTGGGTCTCATCTTCTGTGGCTGGGGCATGCTGGTCGCCGTCTTCGCCATCTGGGGAGCCCCGTGGCTCAAGGCCCGGTTCGGCACCGGACGCACCCTGTACGGCAACTTCGTTCTCATGGCCGCCGACCTCGCCGTCATCGGCATCCGGCCCGACAGCAAGCCGACCGTGATCGTCGCCGTGGTCGTGGCCGGGGCGTTCATCGGCGTCAACAACACCCTGGTGACGACCGCGGTCATGAGCATCGCGCCGGTCGAGCGTCCGGTCGCGTCGGCGACCTACGGGTTCGTGCGCTTCATCGGGGGCGGGTTGGCGCCCTTCGCCGCCGGACAGCTCGTCGAGCACCTCAACGCGCACGTGCCCTTCCTCATCGGCACCGGGACGCTGCTGGTGGCGGCCGGCGTCCTGAGCACGGTGCAGCGCGCGCTGGCGCAGGCCGACCGCGGCGAGGTGCACCAGCCGGAGCCTGAGCCGCTGGACGTCGCCGAGCGTGAGGACGAGTTGGCGGTGTCCGCCGGGATCGGCAACGAAAGCTGAGCCGTGCCCGACCTGTCGCGCCGGCGACGCCTGGGCGTCCTGGCGATCTGCTGCCTGAGCCTGCTCATCGTGGGCATGGACAACACGATCATCAACGTCGCGCTGCCTGACATCTCGCGGGACCTGTCCGCGTCGCTGTCCGATCTGCAATGGACGATCGACGCCTACACCCTGGTGCTGGCGAGCCTGCTGATGTTGTCCGGGTCGAGCGCCGACCGCTTCGGCCGCCGCCGGGTGTTCCAGGCGGGGCTGGTGCTGTTCACGCTCGGCTCGCTCCTGTGCAGCCTCGCGCCCGGCCTGGGATGGCTGGTGGCCTTCCGGATGCTGCAGGCGATCGGCGGCTCGATGCTCAACCCGGTCGCCATGTCGATCATCACGAACGTGTTTCCCGACGCCCGCGAGCGGGCGTTCGCGATCGGCATCTGGGGCGGTGTCGTCGGCATCAGCATGGGTCTCGGGCCGGTGGTCGGCGGAGCGCTCATCGAGTCGGTCGGTTGGCGGGGGATCTTCTGGATCAACATCCCGATCGGCGTCTCGGCGCTGTGCCTCACCGCGCTGTTCGTTCCCGAGTCGAGGGCGCCGCGGGCCCGCCGGCTCGACCCGGTCGGTCAGCTCCTCGTCATCGCCGCGCTGGCCGGCCTCACCTACGCGATCATCGAGGCGCCGCACCAGGGATGGTTCTCGCCGCTCACCGTCGTACTGTCGGCCGCCAGCCTGGTGGCCGCCGGCTGCCTGGTCGGCTACGAGCTGCGGCGGTGCGAACCCCTGCTCGATCCGCGGTTCTTCCGCAGCGTCCCGTTCGCCGGCGCCACGGTCACTGCGGTGTGCGCGTTCGGTGCCTTCGCCGGGTTCCTGCTCCTGAACACCCTTTACCTGCAGGACGTCCGCGGACTCTCGCCGCTGGCCGCCGGCTTGTGCACGCTGCCGCTGGCCGCGGTCACGGCCGTCGTCGCCCCGCTGTCCGGGCGGATCGTCGGCCACCGGGGACCCCGGCTGCCGCTCGTCGTAGCCGGAGCGTGCATCACTGCGGCCGGGATGCTCCTGGTCGGAATCGACCGGACGACACCGCTCTGGACGCTCATGGGAAGCTACGTGGCGTTCGGGCTCGGGTTCGGCGCGGTGAACGCTCCCATCACGAACAGCGCGGTCTCCGGGATGCCGCGCGACCAGGCCGGCGTCGCCGCGGCCGTCGCGTCGACCAGCAGGCAGGTCGGCGCCACCCTCGGCGTCGCCGTGATCGGATCGGTCCTGAACGCCGGCCTCGGCGCGGCGGGACTCGGCGGGCCGTCCTTCGCAGCGGCCGCTCGGCCCGGCTGGCTGGTTGTCGTCGCACTCGGCGCGGCCGTGCTGGTTCTCGGGATCGCGACGTCGACCGGCTGGGCGCACCGCACCGCGGCGGTGTTCCAGGACCAGCCGGTTGCAGCCGCCCGGCCGAAGCAACCGGTCGGCTGAGCCCCGCGTCGGCGCTCCCGCAGCGCCGGTGCTCCGGCCCACGCGCGGCGCCGCTGCGTGGCGAGCGCCAAGCGGGTTCTGAACGGCGTGCGCCTCCGCAGCGTCCGACGTCGGGCGGCTCATCTATTGTCATGATTGGCGCGCCGCTCCGCCCGTGGAGCAGCGCCCTCGCAAGACGCCGCAGAGCCGCGCCGCGGGTCCTCGTCAGAGGAGGAGCACGTTGACCACCACAGTCGAGCCGACCGCCACCGGCGCGCCGGAACCGGCCGGCCCGCTGCCGATCGTCGCTCGCCCCTATCCCACTGAGCAGTGGGTCAAGGGCGGGTTGCTCGGCCGCATGCTGCGCACGACCGACCACAAGATGATCGGCCGCATGTACCTCGTGACGTCGCTCATCTTCTTCGCAGTCGGCGGCTTCATGGCGCTGCTCATGCGCGCCGAGCTGGCCCGTCCGGGCATGCAGTTCCTCAGCCCCGAGCAGTACAACCAGTTGTTCACCATGCACGGCACCGTGATGCTGCTGTTCTTCGCGACGCCGATGGTGTTCGCCTTCGCGAACCTCGTGCTACCGCTGCAGATCGGCTCGCCCGACGTCGCCTTCCCGCGGCTCAACGCATTCTCCTACTGGCTGTTCCTCTTCGGCGCGCTGACCGCCCTCTCGGGCTTCCTCACGCCGGGTGGTGCCGCCGACTTCGGCTGGTACGCCTACTCGCCGCTCAACGACATCGTGAACTCGCCCGGCACCGGGGGCGACCTGTGGATCTTCGGACTGGCCCTGTCCGGCCTCGGCACCATCCTGGGCGCGGTGAACATGGTCACCACGGTGATCACCCTCCGGGCGCCCGGCATGACGATGTTCCGGATGCCGATCTTCACCTGGAACGTCCTGGTCACTAGCCTGTTGGTGCTGCTCGCGTTCCCGATCCTGACCGCGGCGCTGCTCGTCCTCTGGGTCGACCGGCACATGGGCGCTCAGGTGTTCGAGCCGCAGAACGGCGGGGCGATGCTCTGGCAGCACCTCTTCTGGTTCTTCGGGCATCCCGAGGTATACATCGTCGCGCTGCCGTTCTTCGGGATCGTCACCGAGGTGTTCCCGGTCTTCAGCCGCAAGCCGTTGTTCGGCTATAAGGGCATGATCTTCGCGACGCTGAGTATCGCCGGGCTGTCGCTCACCGTGTGGGCGCACCACATGTTCACGACCGGCGCGGTTCTGCTGCCGTTCTTCTCCCTGCTGACGTTCCTCATCGCGATCCCGACCGGCATCAAGTTCTTCAACTGGATCGGCACGATGTGGCGCGGCTCGGTGACGCTCGACTCGCCGATGCTGTGGGCCGTCGGGTTCCTGGTGACCTTCCTGTTCGGCGGCCTGACCGGGGTGATCCTCGCCAGCCCGCCGCTCGACTTCCACGTCGCCGACAGCTACTTCGTCGTCGCGCACTTCCACTACGTCCTCTTCGGCACGATCGTCTTCGCGGTGTTCTCCGGGTTCTACTTCTGGTTCCCCAAGTTCACCGGCCGGTACATGGACGAGAAGCTGGCCAAGTGGCACTTCTGGCTGACCTTCGTGGGCTTCCACATGACGTTCCTGGTGCAGCACTGGCTCGGCGCCGAGGGTATGGCGCGGCGGTACGCCGACTACCTGCCCTCCGATGGGTTCACCACGCTGAACACGGTGTCGACCATCGGCGCTTTCGTGCTCGGCTTCTCCCTCGTCCCGTTCACCTACAACTGCTACCGCAGCTACCGCTACGGCGAGATCGTCACCGCCGACGACCCGTGGGGCTACGGGAACTCCCTCGAATGGGCGACCAGCAGCCCGCCGCCGCGGCACAACTTCACCTCGATCCCGCGCATCCGCTCCGAGCGTCCGGCGTTCGAGTTCCACTACCCCCACATGGTGGAGCGGTTGGAGGATGAAGCGCACTCCGGCTGGGGCACTCACCGCAAGATGACCCAGATGGACTCGCGCGACCCCGAGCAGGGCGCGCACCTCGTCACGGCCGGGATTCCGGTGACCACCGACAGCCCGCGCGAGGGGACCGCGGCGCAGCGGCGCGACGACTCGCCCTCCTGACCCGATCCCGCGCCGGCAGCGTCGCCGGCGTGCGACAAGGGAGCTATGCGGCCTACGACTGTTCTTGCCGCGATCACTGGCCGTGACCGTCCTGGCGTCACCGCGGCGTTCTTCGCCTCCCTGGCCGCGCATGACGTCGACATCCGGAACGTCGAGCAGGTCGTCCTGCGCGACCGGCTGCACCTGACCGTGCTGCTGGACCTACGAGGCGATCCGGGCGCACTGCGGGCGTCGGTGACCTCCGCCGCCTCGGCTCTCGGCATGGACAGTGACGTGCGCCTCGCCGAGGACCTTCCGCAGGGCCGCCCGGACCGCCGGTCCTCGTTCAGCGCGGTGACGGTGCTGGGATGTCCGCTGCGTGCGGGCGCCCTCAGCGCACGGGCACAGCGCATCGCCGATCTCGGCGACAACATCGAATCCGTCTTTCAGTTGCCGAGCGAACACGCGCCCGGTGTGGACATGCTGGTCCGCACCGCCGACCCCGGCGCGCTGCGCGCGGAGCTGTTCCGGGCAGCCCGGGAGGCCGGCGTCGCCGTGGCGGTGGAGGCCGCAGGGTTGGTGCGCCGGTCGAAGCGGCTGGTCGTGCTGGATCTCGAGGCCACGCTGGTCCCGGGTGCGGGGATGGCGGTGCTGGCCGAGCGCGCCGGGGCCGGCGAGCGTGCCGCCGAGCTCTGCGCGCAGCTCAGGTCGGGCGACGACGCCGCCGCCGGGGACTGCGTGCGCGACCAGGCGTCCCTGCTGGCGGGACTGCCGGAGCACGAGGTGCGGGCGGTGCGCGACCGGCTGCGGGCCGTTCCCGGGGCGGGGTCGGGCATCGGATCGCTGCGGCGGTCCGGCTACGCCGTCGGACTGGTCAGCGACGGTCCCCAGGTCGTCGCCGACCGGTTCGCCCGCGAGCTCGGCCTGGACTTCGCGGTCGCGAACGATCTGGAGGTCCGTGGCGGCGCGCTGACCGGACGCTTGATCGGTCCGGCCCTCGACGGGCCCGCCAAGGCCGAGGCGCTGCGCCGGTTCGCCGCCGACCGCGCCGTGCCGCTCGATCAGACCGTCGTGGCCGCCCGCGGCTGCTCGGACCTGGAGTTGCTCGCCACTGCGGGTCTCGCGATCGCCTTCTCCGGGCGTTCGCCTGAGGACGCCGCGGCGAACCTGGCGATGGTCCTGTTCCTGCTCGGGATCACGGCCGAGGACGATCCGGGCCGATGATCACCGCCGGACGACCGGCGTGCCGACGAGGCGCACCCCGGCTGAGCGCAGCTGCGCCAGCGCGGCCTCGGTCGTCGCCGCCGCCACTCCGGCGGTGAGATCGAGGCGCACGGTGGTCTCGAACCCCGCGGCGGCCGCGTCGAGCGCGGTCGCGCGCACGCAGTGGTCGGTGGCGATGCCGACCACCTCGACGGACCGGACACCACGCCCGCGCAGCCACTCCGCCAGCCCGGCCCCGCCACTCCGGGCCTCGAATCCCGAGTACGCGGCCGCGTGCTCGCCCTTGTCGAAGACCGCGTCGATCCGGCTGCGGTCGAGGCCCGGATGCAGTTCGGCGCCGGCCGTGCCGACGACGCAGTGCGTCGGCCAGGTGTCGACGAAGTCGGGGCGGTCGGAGAAGTGACTGCCGGGGTCGATGTGGTGGTCGCGGGTAGCGACGGCGCAGTCGTAGCCGCCCTCCGCCAGCCGTCCGGTGATCGCGGCTGCGACGTCCGCGCCTCCTGCGACGGCAAGCGACCCGCCCTCGCAGAAGTCGTTCTGGACGTCGACGACGATCACAGCCGTGCTCACGCCTGCCGAACCTACCCGGGCGCCTCGGCGGCGGGCCGCCCCGTCAGCCGGTGCCGCGCCGTCAGCTGCCGACCTGCCGCGTCGGGATCGCCGGTTCCCCCCGCGACAGTTTCAGCCCCTCCCACGGAAGCGCGACTAGCGCTTCGCGCAGCCGCTCCCGGGCGTCGTCGAACGAGGCCGCGCCGTCGACCGGCGCGCCGTGGCGGACCAGCGGGTGCTGCAGCGGCCGGGCGTCCTCGGGATCCTCGGCGCCGCCGGTCACGATGATCTCCTCCAGGGCCGTTCCGGTGGGCTTGCAGGAGCGGAAGGCCCGCTTGCGGCCGCCGGCCGTCTGTTTGTGCTCCGAACGCTTCGCGACCGGCCGCCCGTCGACCTCGACCAGCTTGTAGACCATGCCGGCGGTCGGCGCGCCGGATCCGGTCACCACGGCCGTACCCGCGCCGTACGCGTCGACGGGCGCTGCCGCCAGGGCTGCGATGGCGAACTCGTCGAGGTCGCCGCTGACGACTATTGACGTCTCCTTGGCACCCAACTCGTCGAGCTGCCGGCGGGCCTGGTGGGCGAGCACCGACAGCTCGCCCGAGTCGATCCGGACCGCGCCGAGCGACGGTCCGGCGACCTCCACCGCCAGTTCGATCCCGCGGGTGATGTCGTAGGTGTCGACGAGCAGCGTCGTCCCGGTGCCTTGCGCCGCGATCTGGGAGGCGAACGCCGAGCGCTCGTCGTCGTGGAGCAGCGTGAATGCGTGCGCCGCGGTTCCGGCGGTCGGGATCCCGTACCGGCGGCTCGCCTCGAGGTTCGACGTCGATGCGAACCCGGCGAGGCAGGCGGCGCGCGCCGCGGCGACCGCGGCCTGCTCGTGCGTGCGCCGCGAGCCCATCTCGATGATCGGCCGGGTGCCGGCCGCCGACACCATCCGCGCGGCGGCTGCGGCCACCGCGCTGTCGTGATTGAAGATCGAGAGCGTCAGCGTCTCCAGCACCACCGCTTCGGCGAACGTGCCCGCGACGGTAAGCACCGGCGAGGACGGAAAGTAGGTCTCGCCTTCCGGATAGCCGTCGATGTCGCCGCTGAAGCGGTAGTCGGCCAGGAACTGCGCGGTGGATTCGTCGACGGCGCCGTCGGCGCGCAGGAACTCGATCGTCGCGGGGTCGAAGCAGAAGTCCGCGAGCGCTTCGATCAGCCGGCCGGTCCCGGCGACGACGCCGTATCGGCGTCCGTCCGGCAGCCGGCGGGCGAAGACCTCGAAGACGCACTGCCGGTCGGCGCTGCCGTCGCGCAGCGCCGACCCGAGCATGGTCAACTCGTAGCGGTCGGTGAACAGCGCCGTCGTCACCGCACGATCGTTGCAGAGCCGACCGCACGGGACCGCCACCCGTGCTGGGCGGCGCATGCCACCATGGAGTCCATGGCCGGCACCGTGGCGCCAGAACGGCAGGCCGAGCAGCAGGTCGACGGCAGAGCGCACGTCGAACCCGACCGCCCGTGGATCACGATCGTCTGGAACGACCCGATCAACCTCATGTCCTATGTCACGCACGTCTTCATGGCCGTGTTCGGCTATCCGCGGGAGAAGGCCGAGCGGCTGATGCTCGACGTCCACCATCGCGGCAAAGCGGTCGTCTCCACGGGTCCGCGCGAGAAGATGGAGCTGGATGTGGCGACGCTGCACGGCTACGGCCTGTGGGCGACGCTCCAGCAGGCCGACGCGTGAGATTCCCTAGGTCAACCTCAAGCGGCCTGGAGCATCACCGCCGCTCGGTGGAGCTGAGGGTTGTAGGCGGTGTGGTCGTGCCAGCAGCGCCAGATGACGCGGATCCAGGCGCG
>JAICIE010000065.1 GCA_025924515.1 Jatrophihabitans sp.
CGAGGACGGGTTGGCCGTTCTCGTGCCGTTCGGCGATGTCGTCGACGACCGCTGCGAACTTCGCGTCCTCGGTCTTGTAGATCAGGTCCGTCTTGTCCGCGCGGACCATCGGCTTGTTGGTGCGGATCGGCACCACCCCGAGCTTGTAGATCTGGTGCAGCTCGGCCGCCTCGGTCTGGGCGGTGCCGGTCATGCCGGAAAGCTTGGAGTAGAGCCGGAAGTAGTTCTGCAGGGTGATCGTGGCGAGGGTCTGGTTCTCCTGTTGGATCGCCACGTCCTCCTTGGCCTCGATCGCCTGGTGCATGCCCTCGTTGTAGCGGCGGCCGTGCAGGACACGCCCGGTGAACTCGTCGACGATCAGCACCTGGCCGTCGGTGACGATGTAGTCGCGGTCACGCTTGTACAGCTCCTTGGCCTTCAGCGAGTTGTTGAGGTAGCCGACCAGCGGGGTGTTCGCCGCCTCGTAGAGGTTGTCGATGCCGAGCTGGTCCTCGACGAGCGCGACGCCGTCCTCGGTGACGGCGACGGTGCGCTTTCCCTCCTCGACCTCGTAGTGCACGTCCCGGTGCATCCGTGGCGCGAGTCGGGCGAACTCGAGGTACCAGCGCTGGTTCTCCTCCGCCGGACCGCTGATGATCAACGGGGTGCGGGCCTCGTCGATGAGGATGGAGTCGACCTCGTCGACGATCGCGAAATTGTGGCCGCGCTGAACCAGGTCCTCCAGCGACCAGGCCATGTTGTCGCGGAGATAGTCGAAGCCGAATTCGTTATTGGTGCCGTAGGTGATGTCGCAGGCGTACGCGGCCCGACGCCGGTCCGGCGGCAGCTCCGCGACGATCTTGCCGACGGTCAGGCCGAGGAAGCGGTGCACCCGGCCCATCCAGTCGGCGTCCCGGCTCGCGAGATAGTCGTTGGTGGTGACGATGTGCACGCCCTCGCCGGACAGGGCGTTCAGGTAGGCGGGCAGCGTGGAGACGAGCGTCTTGCCCTCACCGGTCTTCATCTCGGCGATGTTGCCGAGGTGCAGCGCCACCCCACCCATCAGCTGGACCGGGTAGTGGAATTGGCCCAGCGTGCGACGGGCGGCTTCCCGGACGACCGCGAACGCCTCGGGCAGCAGTTCGTCGAGCGTCTCGCCGTCGGCGTAACGCTCCTTGAACGTGTCGGTCAGCGCGCGCAGCTCAGTGTCGCCGAGGTCGACATAGTCGTCCTCCAGCGTCTCGATGTGGGCGGCGATCCGTTCCAGCCGCCGCACCGTCTTGCCTTCACCGGCACGCAGAATCCGAGCGAGAACCACGGCGGCCATCGTACGGGCTGCGACCCGGCTCGGCCGTCCTTGTGATGACGACGTGTGGATTCTGGCAGGCTGAGCGCCGTGCCAGGGTTCGCCGCAGGGAAGCTCGACGACCTGGTCCTGGCGGGGCCACGCCTGACGCTGCGCCCCTGGCGAACGGCCGACGTGCCCGGCGTAGCCGCGGCGATGGCCGACCCGGCGATGCACCGGTGGCTGCAGTTGCCGTTCCCCTACGGCCACGAGGACGCCGCGCAATTCGTGTCGTCGTTCGCCGCGACCGCGCGCGCCGACGGCTCGTCGCTCGAGTGCGCGGTGGAGCAGACCGCGACGGGCCGACTCGTCGGCGCGGCCGCGCTGCGCCTGCCCACGACCGGACGCCCGGACGCGGCCGTCGGGTACTGGATCGACGCGCCGAGCCGCGGGCACGGCTACGCGGCCGAGGCGGTGCGAGTCCTCGCGGGCTGGGCATTCGACGTCGGCGTCGAACGGGTCGAGCTGGAGTGCGACGTGCGCAACCTCGCTTCGGTCGCCACGGCGCTGGCGGCCGGTTTCCGCTTCGAGGGAGTGCTCCGCAACCGGCTGCGCCGCCCGGCCGGCGACGCCGCGGTCTTCGCGCGGCTGCCGGGCGACCCGGGCGCTGCGATCCGTCCGGCCTTCGCCCGGCTCGCCGTCGGCGGCATCGGCGACGGGACGCTCACCCTGCGCCCGCGGCTGCCGGAGGACGCTGCCGATGTTCGCGTGGAGGAGCGAGACCCGTTGACCGTCGCGATGAGCTTCACCGATCAGCCGCCGTCCGACGAGGACGTGACGCGATCGTGCGCACGATCGGGGCTCGACTGGATGGTCGGCACGATCGCCCGTCTCACCGTGTTGGATGACGCGACCGGCGCCTTCGCGGGGTCCCTGCAGGTGCGCCTGGTGGGTCCGCCGTCCGTCGGCGGGATCGGTTACACGATCCATCCGGCGTTCCGGGGTCGCGGCTACACCACCCTGGCGCTGCGGCTGCTGGTGCCGTGGGCCTTCGACACGGCCGGTTTCGCCCGGCTGGAACTCGGCGCGAAGCGCGACAACGTGGCCTCGCAGCGGGCCGCGGAGCGCGCCGGTTTTCTTCCCGACGGCGTTCGGGCGGCGCGGCTGCGCAACCCGGACGGAACGTTCAGCGACGAGGTGCGCTTCGCCTTGGTGAACCCGGCCGCCCGCCGGAGCTGACGGCTGCTCGACCAACCTCTGGCCGCCGCGGGCCGGTTACTCGACCAGGCGGATCAGCCCGTAGTCGTAGGCGTGGCGGCGGTACACCACCGACGGACGCCCGCTCTCCTCGTCCTGGAACAGGAAGAAGTCGTGCCCGACGAGTTCCATCTCGAAGAGGGCGTCGTCGACGGTCATCGGCTTGGCCTCGTGCTGCTTGACCCGCACGATCCTGCCGGGGCCGTGCTCCAGCTCGGCGGTGTCGGTGTCGTCGTCGGGCGCTGCGCCGTCCTCCGGAAGAGGGGCGACGGTGGCCAGGGACGGCGGGGTCCGCCGTCCGTGATGCACACGACGCCGGTCGGCCGCCTGTCGGAAGCGCCGCCCGAGCCGCTCCACGGCGACGTCGAGGGCCTTGTAGAAGTCCTCCGCGCACGCCTCAGCCCGGACGACCGGCCCGCGGGTGCGGCAAGTGATCTCTACACGCTGACACCGGTCGGACTGGCGCGGGTTCTTCTCATGTTCCAGCTCGACATCGGTACGGATGATCTTGTGGTCGTACCTCTCGACCTTGGCGAGCTTCTCGGCCACATGCTGCCGATAGTGGTCGGGCACCACCACGTTGCGCCCGCGCACGACGAGCTCCATCCGGGCCAGCGTTTCCATACGACCTCCACCGTGATCGTCCGGTCAGGTCGTATTCACGCTAGTGGCCATCGCGCACACACGGAAGCAGCACCCCCGGCGAGTCCGTCGAGCCCGCCGGATGGCGGCGCGGCGTCGCTGCGAGCACCGCCGCCCCGACCACCGGCCACCCGGCGACCTGCAGCGCCCGGACGGCCTCGCGGAGGGTCGCCCCGCTCGTGACGATGTCGTCGACGACGACGGCCGGCAGCCCGGCTCCCGGAGATCGCGCCCGCATCGCGCCGTGCCGGTTGGCCGCGCGGGCGGTGACCGACAGCCCGGCGGAGTCGGCGACCCGCCGGCTCAGCCGCAGCGCGGAGCGCGAGGAGCAGCCGGTGCTCGCCCGGCTGCGCCGGGCCAGGCGCCGGACGTGGTCGAAGCCGCGCTCCTGCACCGCCGCGGCCGAGGAGGGCACGGGGACGAGGACGGCTGACGGGACGTCGGCCTGCTCCAGCAGCGAGCGGACCGCCGCGGCCAGCAGCTCGGCCAGCGGCCGGGCGAGATCGGCGCGCCCGCGTTCCTTGTACGACAACACCGCCGTGCGCAAGGCCCCGCCGTAGTCGCCGCAGAACGCGATCGGCACCGCGGCCACCGAGCGGAAGCGCACGCCACCCGGCCGGCAGTCGGCGCAGAACGATTCAGCGGGGGCGCCGCAGGACACGCAGGTCAGCGGCAGCACGAGCTCGGCGAGCGCGGCGGCGAGGCGGGCGACCACCCGAGCAGGATGGCGCATCGCGGGCGGCAGCCGCGGCGGGTCCGCAGCGGCTGTGGACACCGCGCCGTCCTGTCCACACCGAGCCGTCCCGTGCACACCGCGCCGTCCTGTGCACACCGGGGCCGTCCCGAGCCCACGGGGCCGGCACGAGCCCGGGAGCACGGCTCACTCCCCGTAGACGGGGTTCACTCCCGGCGTCTCGCCGCCGTGGAGGCTGGTCCAGGACCCACCGCGCTGCTTCCAGACCGTGCTCCCCGCCGCTACCGAGGCGGGGACCCGGTACGACACCGTGAGGCTGTCCGGGGCCTGCGGCAGGTTCCCGGTGCCGCGGGCCGACCACAGCGAGCCGTCGCTCTCCAGCTCGTAGATCCCGGCGTCGCCGGTCGCGACGTCCTGCCCGATAGCGAACAGCTTCAACGGGTCGTTCCAGGCGACGTCCTTGATCGCGATGGCCTGCGGAGAGATCGACGTCAACCCGTCGATGTGCAGAGCATTGGTGCCGCGCACCACCGCCCCGATGAGCAATTGCGAGTTGGCGCCCGACGACGTGAGGACCAGCGCGATCCGCGATCCCTCCGGGCTGAGCCGGACGGCGGTGATGCGGCCGTTGGTACGGCCGGCGACGCCGTACGTCTCGACCTGGGTCGCGACGCCCTGCCGGGACACCTCGTAGAGGTTGGCGCCGTCGCCGACCCACAGGTCCTGCCCGGCCGGTGACCACGCCGGACGAGACAGCCAGCCGTGCACCGACGTGCGGTGCAGCCCGGTGCGGACGGACCCGACCCACAACCAGCTGTCCTCGGGGGGGCCGCTGGCTCCGGCGACGAGAACGTCGGCACCGGTGCGCGGGCTCGCCACCGCGACCGAGGTGAGGTGGTACGCGCCCGACCCGAGCCGGCCCGGCAATCGCGTGCCGCCCTCCGTGAAGACCGCACCGTCGTCGACGTAGTAGAGGGTCGGCAGCAGGTCGAGCGGCTCGGTGTAGCCGGAGAACTCGTCGGCGGTGAAGCGGGTGCCGCCGGCTGCGGGCACGTCGACCGCGCGGCCGCCGTCGATGATCTGCATCGCGCCGATGGCGGGCACCTGGCCGAGCGTCAGCGCCAACTGGGCAGCGAGCCGGTCGCGCGTGGCGCCGTCGAGCTGCGCGGCGCCGGGGATCGCGATCCGGCTGGGCCGGCCGGTCGGCAGCCCGTCCCCGAGCGTGATCGACGCCTGTCCTGGATCGCTGTCCGCGGGCGCAGGCAGCTCGGTGCGTACGGCGTTCTGCAGCATGTCGCGCGGGCCGTCCGAGAGCCGGGCGAGCAGCCAACTCGCCAGCTGTCCCGGATCGGTGATCGAAGAGTAGCGGGGATCGGGAACGAGTGTGCGCTCGGAGAGATCGAAGAAGTAGAGGACGCGCTGCTGGTACTGCTGGAACTGCGTGCCGGTGACGATCACCCCGTTCTGCAGCGGGGAGTCGATCCGCCACTGCCCGCGCACCTTCACGAGGTGGAAGGTCTGCGCGTAGGGCGCGCCGCCGATCCCCGACCCGTCCCCCTGCAGGGACGGCACGTAGGCACCGGCCGCATCGACCTGGCCGACCAACTGGCCGCTCACGGGAATGTTCTTGGTGCGGTCGGCCAGTCCCACTTGTAGGTCGTCGAGAACGGTGACCATCGAGTCGGACCACCGGTTCTTCGCCTCCGGGGTCAGGTACTGCCGGGCGCCGTTGTGGTGGGCGTCGTCGGCGGCGTTGGCGGCGAGGAACTCGGTGACGATCCTGCGGGGGTCCGCGTTCGGCGGCGGGCTCGCGGCAGGCTGCTCGAGCACCGGAGCCGCGCCGACCGTTCCGACGACCTGGGGGCTCGAATCGGTCGGAATCCCGCTGCACGCCGTCAGCACGGCGACCGCCGCGACGAGCGCGCCGGGCAGGCGCAGGGACCGGGTCACGAGGCGTCCTCGTCCGGATCGAGAGTCAATGGCGAGGAGGTCAGCGACTGGCCGGCATGACGGGGGAGCGTCAGCCGGAACTGCGCGCCGCGGCCGCGCTGACCCCACGCCTGCAACCACCCGTCGTGCAGGCGGGCGTCCTCCAGGCTGATCGCCAGACCGAGACCGGTGCCGCCGGTCAGCCTGCTGCGCGACGGGTCGCCGCGCCAGAACCGGTTGAACACGAGGCCCGCCTCACCGGGACGGAGGCCGATTCCGTGATCACGCACCGTGACCGCCACGGCACCATCGTCGTCACCGACCGTGACCTCGACCGGTTGCCCCTCGCCGTGGTCCAGAGCGTTCGCCAGCAGGTTGCGGAGGATCCGCTCGACCCGCCGGGCATCCATCTCGACGAGCACCGGGCGGTCCGGCAGCCGGACGTCCAGCGCGCTTCCGTGCCGTTGCGCCAGCATCCGATGCGCCTCGACCGCCGACCACACCACGTTGCGCAGGTCGGTGGTCTCCGCCTCCAGGCGCGCGACGCCCGCGTCGTAGCGCGAGATCTCTAGCAGATCCGTGAGTAGTGCCTCGAACCGGTCGAGCTCGTCGCGCAGCAGCTCGGTCGACCGGGCGAGCTCTGGTGGGAAATCCTTGCGCTCGGCGAAGAGCAGCTCGGTGGCCATCCGGATCGTGGTCAGCGGTGTGCGCAGCTCATGCGACACGTCGCTGGTGAACCGGCGCTGCAACCGGGACAGGTCCTCGAGGCGGCGGATCTGCCGCTGCAGGCTCGCGGCCATGTCGTTGAACGAGCTGCCGAGCTTGGCCAGGTCGTCGGCCCCGCGCACCGCGATCCGCTGGGACAGGTCGCCCGCCGCAAGCTGAGCGGCCTTGTGCCCGGCCACCCGCACCGGACGGACGACCTGCCGGGTCACCAGCACAGCGATCCCGACGACGAGCAGGACGAGCGCCAGCCCCGCCAGCAGGACCGTGCGCTGCAGCAGGTCCAGGGTCTGCTGCTCCGCGGTCAGCGGGAACAGGTAGTAGAGCTCGAACAGCCCGCCGCGCGCGGGCACGGGCTCGCCGACGATCAGGCCGGGCACCAGCTGCGGGCTCTCGGGTTGCGACCGCACCGGCGCGTACTGCACCGCGAGGCAGCAGCCCGTCTGCACCGTGCGCCGCAGCCGGGCCGGGATCGTGCCGGCGGGAGTCGTGCCGGTGGTGACCGACGGAGTCTCGATGGCGATGCTGAACAGGCCGGCGCTGCGGCCGCTCGCGGTGAGACTGGAGGTGATCTGCTGCAGCGCGTCGGTGACGTCCGCGTCGACCCCGGCGTCGACGTTGGCGAGCACCGGCCGCGCCGACTCGAGCCCGACCTTGGCCAGACTCACGGCGGCGTCCTGCTTGGCGCGCAGCACCCCGCTGGACACCTTGTCGGTCAGGAAGATCCCGATGACCAGGACGACCGCGGTCGTGACGACGAACGTCGTCGCGGCCACGCGGACCTGCAGCGAGGAGCGCCAGAGGCGCACCGCCGCGCGAGCGGCATTGCGCACTCCCGTCGCGACGGCGCGCATGGCCGCGGCCAGCGACGCGGCCGGCGCGCTGATGCCGGCCGTCGACGACGTGCCGGTCACGGCGGCCCGGCCTTGTACCCGACCCCGCGCACGGTCAGGACGACCTCCGGCGTCTCCGGGTCGCGCTCGACCTTGGACCGCAGCCGCTGCACGTGCACGTTCACCAGTCGGGTGTCGGCCGCGTGTCGATACCCCCACACCTGCTCGAGCAGCACCTCACGGGTGAAGACCTGCCGCGGCTTGCGGGCCAGCGCGACCAGCAGGTCGAACTCGAGCGGGGTCAGCGCGATGGAGCGGCCGTCGCGGGTCACCTGGTGCGCGGGCACGTCGATCAGCACCGGCGAGTCCGGCGGCCCGATCGTCAGCGTCTCGGTCGTGATGTCCTCGTGCGAGCGCAGCCGCGCCCGCATGCGCGCCACGAGTTCCTTGGGCTTGAACGGCTTGACCACGTAGTCGTCCGCGCCCGACTCCAGCCCGAGGACGACGTCGACGGTGTCGGTCTTGGCCGTCAACATGATGATCGGGGTGCCGCTCTCGGCTCGGATCGCCCGGCACACGTCGATGCCCGAGAGCCCCGGCAGCATGAGATCGAGCAGGACGACGTCGGGCTTGGCGTCGCGGAAGGCCTGCAGGGCGCGAGCGCCGTCCGCGACGAACACCGGGTCGAAGCCGTCGGTGCGCAGGACGATGCCGAGCATCTCGGCCAGGGCAGAGTCGTCGTCGACCACCAGCACTCGCGGCTTCACGCCCACATGGTGACACCTGAGGGCGAGAAATCCCGGAGCAGTCCGTCGCCGACTCTGATCTTGGTCGGGATCTTCCGTCGGGACGGTCGGTGCGGTACCTCTTGGAGTGGTAAGTGCCTGATTGTTCCGCGGGCGCGACAGCGAGGAGGTCGGGCGATGCAGAGGTTCCGAGTGGCGGCCGCGGGCAGCGCCGTCCTGTGGCTGGTGCTCTGGCTGGTGCCGCAGGCCGCGGTGGCCGCCGGCACGGCGTACGTAGCGCTCGGCGATTCCTACTCGGCCGGCGTCGGATCGGGCAGTTACACCAGCTCCAGCGGCAGCTGCGAACGCAGCACGCTGGCCTACCCCCAGCTGTGGGCCAACGCACACGCGCCGGCGTCCTTCGTCTCGATGGCCTGCTCGGGAGCCAAGACGGGCGACGTCACCGCCACTCAGGTGTCGGCGCTGAGAAGCTCGACCACGCTGGTGAGCATCACCGTCGGCGGCAACGACGTGGGGTTCTCGCACGTCATGGAGGACTGCGTCCTCTACGGAACCACGACCTGCGTCAACGAGGTCAACGCCGCCGAGAATCAGGCGCGGACGGTCCTGCCCGGTGAGCTCGACGCGGTGTACACGCAGATTCGCGCGAAGGCGCCCTCGGCGCGGGTCGTCGTGGTGGGTTATCCGCGCTTCTACGACCTGTCCGTGTGGTACTGCGTCGGCCTGAGCTCGACGTCGCGGTCGAAGATCAACGAAGGCGCGGACGTCCTCGACACCGCAATCTCGACCGAGGCGAAGAGGTACGGCTTCGCGTTCGCCGACGTGCGCTCGCGCTTCGCCTCAGGTCACGAGATCTGTGACGGGAGCGCGTCGTGGCTGCATTCGGTCGACTGGACGGACCTGCAGCAGAGCTACCACCCGACCGCGAGCGGGCAGTCCGGCGGCTATCTGCCGGCGTTCTCGGCCCTGGCCGGGTAGGTCACCCGCCGGCGACGGACGGCAGGACCAGCACCTCGGCGCCGGGCCGGACCGGCGCGGCGGCCGGTTCGCCGTGCTCGCGGACATCGACCCCGTCGACGTACACGTTGACGTAGCGGCGCAGCCGGCCCTGTTCGTCGCGGATCTTGCGCGCGAGCGCCGGCGCCCGCCGATCGAGTTCGTCGAGCAGCGCGGCGAGCGGCACCGGACCGTCGACGGGCAGGTCCATGCAGGGTTTGCCGTCGGCGTGCGCGCGCAGCGCTCCCGGCAGCCGGACCCGGACGGTCGCGTTGACGGGCGCAGCGCCCGGTGGCTGGGCGGTCATCGATGCCGCCTCACCCGAAGACCGCAGCCCGGACGCAGAGCACGTCGGGCAGGTGCTCGGCGACCGTGGTCCACGACTCACCGTCGTCGGGACTGGCGAAGACGTCGCCGGTGCGGGTGCCGAAGTACACCCCGGTGGCGTCGTCGGAGATCCGGGCCGTGGTGAGCGCGTCGCGCAGGACGATGCCGAAGTAGGGCTCCTGCGGCAGCCCCTTGTCGAGCGGGAGCCAGCTGCGACCGGCGTCGGTGGTGCGGTAGACCCGGCAGGTCTCGTCTGGCGGAACCCGCTTGCCGTCGGCGACGACCGGCGCAGTGAACGCCTCGTCGCCGCGGACCGGGGAGCTCGCCACGCCGAATCCGAAGTCGACCGGCAGTCCGTCCGCGATCGACAGCCAGGACGTGGCGCCGTCGTCGCTGCGGTAGACCCCGTGGTGGTTCTGCAGGTAGAGCCGCTCGGGATCGCTGCTGTCGCGGGCGACCTTGTGCACGCACTGGCCGTACTCCGGCTGCGGGTCGGGCAGGAAATACGCACTGACGCCGCGGTTGGCCGGTTCCCAGCTCGCGCCGCCGTCGTCGCTGCGGTAGACGCCGCCGGTGGACATGGCCACGACGATGCGCTGCGGGTCGGTGGGGTGCGGCAGGATCGTGTGGATCGCCTGGCCGCCGAAGCCGGCACCCCAGTGCTCCCGGTGGGGGTGGTCCCACAGCGCGCGGACCAGCTCGAAGCTCGCTCCGCCGTCGTCGGATCGCCACAGCGCGCTGGGCTGCGTGCCGGCCCAGACCAGGCCGGGCTCGGCCGGGGACGGGCACAGCTGCCAGATGCGCTCGACACTGGCACCGGCGTCGGCCGGAAACGCCAGAACGGCGCGGTCGGGTTCCTGCCAGGTGGCGCCGAGGTCGTCACTGACCAGGACGGTCGGACCCCAGTGCTCGCTGGTCGCGGCCACGAGCAGCCGTGGCGGGTCGACCCGGTCGTCGACCGCCACGGCGTACACGGCGTTCATCGGGTGGAGCAGGTCGGTCGGCTCCCAGCGGGCGGCGTCGCGGCTGCGCGCCAGGAACAGACCTTTGCGGGTGCCGATCGCGAGAAGGTGATCCGTCATGGCCGGAGGATGGCACGGGCCTCCGACAACGGGAAGACCCCGCGGTCAGTACCGGTAGTGCTCCGACTTGAACGGCCCCGCGACGTCGACGCCGATGTACTCGGCCTGGGACTTCGTCAGCGTGGTGAGCTTGGCGCCGACCGCATCGAGGTGCAGTCGGGCCACCTTTTCGTCGAGATGCTTCGGCAGGGTCGTCACCGTCGGCTTGTCCTCGATGCGGTACGCGGCCGGGTTCCGGTGCAGCTCGATCTGCGCGATCGTCTGGTTGGAGAAGGACGCCGACATCACGAAGCTGGGGTGGCCGGTCGCATTGCCGAGGTTCAGCAGCCGACCCTCGGACAGCACGATGATCGAGTGCCCGTCCGGGAACACCCACTCGTGCACCTGCGGCTTGATCTCGATCTTGCGGATCCCGGGCAGCTTGGCCAGCCCTGCCATGTCGATCTCGTTGTCGAAGTGGCCGATGTTGCCGACGATCGCCTGGTGCTTCATCTGGCCCATGTGCTCGGCCATGATGATGTCGCGGTTGCCCGTGGCGGTGACGAAGATGTCCGCCTTGCCCACAACCTCATCGAGTTGGACGACCTCGAGGCCGTCCATCGCGGCCTGCAGCGCGCAGATGGGGTCGATCTCCGTGACGACGACGCGGGCGCCCTGGCCGCGCAGTGACTCGACGCAGCCCTTGCCGACGTCGCCGTAGCCGCACACCACCGCCAGCTTGCCGGCGATCATCACGTCCGTCGCGCGGTTGATCCCGTCGATCAGTGAGTGCCGGCAGCCGTACTTGTTGTCGAACTTGCTCTTGGTGACGGAGTCGTTGACGTTGATGGCGGGGAAGAGCAGAGTTCCCGCGCGCTCGAACTCGTAGAGCCGGTGCACCCCGGTGGTCGTTTCCTCGGTCACGCCGAGGACGCCCGCACCGATGCGGGTGTACTTGCCGGGCTGCTCGGCGATCGAGCGGCGCAGCAGGTCGAGGATGACCCGGTACTCCTCCGAGTCGTTGTCGTCCGGTTGCGGAACGATCCCGGCGGCCTCGTATTCGGTTCCCATGTGGATGAGCAGGGTGGCGTCCCCGCCGTCGTCGACGATCGAGTCGGGGCCGCTGCCGTCGGGCCAGGTGAGCATCTGGTCGGTGCACCACCAGTACTCCTCCAGCGTCTCGCCCTTCCAGGCGAAGACCGGGATCCCGGCGGGCTGCTCAGGCGTGCCGTTCGGGCCGACGACGACCGCTGCGGCCGCGTGGTCCTGGGTCGAGAAGATGTTGCAGCTGACCCAGCGGACGTCGGCGCCCAGCGCGGTGAGGGTCTCGATGAGGACGGCGGTCTGCACCGTCATGTGCAGCGAGCCGGCGACCTTCTTGCCCTTCAGGGGTTGGGACGGACCGAACTCACGGCGCAGCGCCATGAGCCCCGGCATCTCGTGTTCGGCCAGTCGAATCTCGTTGCGGCCGAACTCGGCCAGCGCGAGGTCGGCGACCTTGAAGGCGGGGACGGTCCCGGCGCAGTCCGGGGTCAGGGTGCGGGTCACGGAGTTTCCTTCCGATCGAGTAACGGGCAGGAGGACGGGGACGGGCGTGGGTCCCGCGTCGGTTGCGGAGTCGGTGGCGAGGCGGCGGTACATGCCGGCACCGGGGCCGGCGGCGGGACGGTGGACGGCTCCGAACCACTCGTCGACGGCGCGGGCCAGCGCCGGATCGGTGCGCATCCGCAGCTCGAAGGCGAGATCGGTGATGCCGAGATCGTGGCCGTCGAGCAGTTGCTTCAGGCGCCGCAGCCGTTGCACGTGACGCGGGCCGTAGTGCCGGTGGCCGCCGGGGGTGCGCAGCGGCAGGACCAACCCGGACTGCTCCAGATAGCGGAGCATGCGGGGTGACCAGCCGGTGGCGGCGGCCGCCTCGTGGATCGACAGAGACTCCATCACCGCCAACCTACCACAGGCGTGTCAAGTTATCTGGATCCCCGGGGTCGCCACGAAGAGAGTGCCGCGGCCCCGCACCGCGGGCTCGGGTGCGTCGGCCGGGATGAACGCGGCGGCCCCGGGTCGTAGTTCGACGCCGCCGACGCTGACGGTTCCGTCGGTGCACAGGACGACGGCGGGCCGGCCGCGCAACCCGGACGCGTCCGGCTGGACGCCCAGCCGAGCGAGGCTGAAGTCGTCGACGGGCGGACGGTAGGCGATCCCGTCGCCGATCGGGAGGCCCGGCTGCTTCAGGTCGGACTGCGGCCGGAAGTCGGTGATCCGCAACAGCTCGGGGACGTCGACGTGCTTGCCGGTGAGCCCGCATCGCAACACGTTGTCGCTACTGGCCATCACCTCGACGCCGGTACCGCGCAGGTAGGCGTGCACGTTGCCGGCGGGCAGGAACAGCGCCTCGCCCGGTTGCAGGACGGTGTAGTTCAGCAGCAAGGTCACGACGACCCCGAAATCGCCGGGCCGGTCGGCCGCGGTCAGCTCGACCGCCCGCGCGGCGCCGGCGTCGACCTCCCGCAGCGCGGACAGCCGGTCGAGCAGCGCGGCGGCCGCGGCGCGGGGATCGGTGTTGCGCAGCACCTCGGTGAACGCCGTCCGCAGCGGGTCGGGACCCTCGAGCGCGGCCCGGACCCCGGCCAGTTCCGCGGCGCCCGCCGCGTCGAGCAGCGCGGCGACCCTGCGCACCGGGCGGAACCCGCACAGCGCTTCGAGCGGGCTGAGGGCGCAGATGAGCTCGGGCTTGTGGTTGGCGTCGCGGTAGTTCCGCTCTGGGGCGTCGCGCGGGATCCCGGCCGCGTCCTCGGCGGCGAACCCTTGCCGGGCCTGATCGAGGTCGGGGTGCACCTGGATGGAGAGGGCACGCTCGGCGGCGAGGACCTTGAGCAGAAAGGGCAACCGGCCGCCGAAGCGGTCCGCGACCGAGGGACCCAGCATGCCGCGAGGATCCGCCGCGATCAGCTCGTCGAGCCGCGCGCGGCGCGCCGGGACAACGGCCGGGTCGTCCGGATGGGCGCCGTACCAGAGCTCGGCCACCGGTCGGCCGTCCGGTGGCACACCCATCAGCTCCGGGATCGCGGTCGGCGAGCCCCACTCGTAGTGCCGCGCGATCCCTTCCAGCGCCAGTACCGCGCTCACGGGCGCGCTCCGCGGTCGAGGTCCGGTTCCAGGTAGATCACGCGCGCGGCCGGGACCACCGACCGCACCCGCTGCTCGGCCGCGTCGATCTCGTGCGCCACGTCGGCCAGTGTGGAGGCGGGGAGCAGCGAGATCTTGGCACCCACGAGCAGCTCCTCAGGTCCGAGATGCATCGTGCGAAGGTGGATGACGCGCTGCACCCCGCCGCCGACCAGCGCGTCCTCGATCGCCCGCTGGTGCACCGGCGCGGCCGATTCGCCGAGCAGCAGGCTCTTGGTCTCGACGACGAGGATCACCGCCACGGTGATCAGCAGGGCGCCGATGGCCACGGTCCCGATGCCGTCCCACACCGGCTGATGGGTCACGGTCGCCAGCGCTACCCCAACGAGGGCGAACGACAGCCCCACGAGCGCGGCTGTGTCCTCGAGCAGGACGACGGGCAGCTCAGGGGACTTGGCGTGCCGCACGAAGCCGAACCAGCTGTCGTTGCCCTTGGCCGAGCGCGATTCCCGCACCGCGGTCCGCAGCGACATCCCCTCCAGGACGAGCGCGACGAGCAGGACGACGACCGCGACCGCCGGGGAGTCGAGGTGATGCGGATGGCGGATCTTCTCGACGCCCTCGTAGAGCGCGAACAGCCCGCCGGCCGAAAACAGCATCAGCGCGACCAGGAATCCGTACACGTAGCGGTCCCGGCCGTAGCCGAACGGATGCTCCGCGGTCGCGCGGCGACGCGCCGAGCGATTACCCAGCAGGAGCAGCCCCTGGTTGCCGGAGTCGACGACCGAGTGCACGCCCTCGGCGAGCATGGACGTGGACCCGGTGATGGCGAAGGCGATGAACTTGATGACGGCGATGCCGAGGTTGGCGCCGAGCGCCGCCAGAACCGCCTTGGTACCGCCTCCGGAGCTCATGTCCCAGGTCCTTACCCCGTTGCGCGGCCGAGCTCAGTGATCCAGCTCGGCCGGCCGGGTGGCGCCGGGGTCCAGCCCGAGCGCGAAGCCCAGATAGGCGGCGGTGAAGTCGCCGAAGGCGCATGCGGCGGCGAAGCGCGCGAGCGGGGGGCCGCCGGTGATGTCGAGGCCGGACGTCCGGACCCCCAGGTGCTCGGCCAGGCGCCGCAGCGCGGAGGCGGCGCGGCGGGCGGCGACCTCGTCGAGCTGCAGCTTCGCGTCGGAGCGCTGCCCCAGTGCCGGGTCGGCCGGGTCACCGTCGTCGCCGATCAGCAGCAGCCGCGCCCGGGCCGGGCCGCTGTCGTCGAGGCGGTCGCGGAACAGGTCGTCCGGGGCGGGGTCTGCGGCCGGGCCGCGCAGCAGCGCGCCGGCCCGCGCGATCCCGTCCGGCAGGCTGGCCGACGCGGCCGCCAGCCCGGCCGCGAGCTGCACCGCATCCGCAGCGGACCGGGCGGCGACGCTGGCGAGGGGGCCCGCGCCGACGATCACCGGGCGGGTCTCGGCGAAATCCACCGCCAACGACTTCGCCGGATTGGTGAACCGCTCGCCGGAGGGCCGGCATTGCTCGGCCGTCTCGTCCAACGCGTCGGCGACCTGGGTCAGCAGCGAAGCCGGCGCCTCCGTCAGGCCGAGCGCGTCCAACGCTTGCAGCAGCGGGGTCAGCACCGCCCACCGCGCGGCGCGCGGGTTCATCACCGCCGGCAGCTCGTGCACGGGGACCCGCGCTGCTGCCGATGCGACCGGGGAGTCGCCCGGCGCGACGACTGCGACTGACATGCCGCGGCGGGCGGCCTCGTCGACGAGAGCCGCCAGCCGCGGATGGCGGCCGTCCACGGCCCCGACCAGCAGCGCGTCACTGGGTCCGGCCCAGCGCGGCAGCTCGACGCCGTGCCAGGTGAGCGCGGGTGCCCGGTCGCTGCTGAGCCGGGTGAGCAGGCGGGCGATCGCGGAAGGCGGCCCGTCGCTGGCCACCAGGAGCGAGCGCGGAGTTTCGCCGCGCAGCCGGGCGAGGTCGAACTCAGCGCTCGTCTCCACGGCGCGGCGCACCTGCGCGCCCGCGGTCGCCAGCGCCCACAGCAGCCGGTGCTCGTCGCGCCGCTGCAGCGCGTCGGGATCGTCGAGGAGGGCCTCGTCGACAAGCACGACGCCGCCGCTACGCCGACACGGGGTTGCCGAGGCCGCGCGGGCCGGGCTCGGCGTCGTCGAGGAGCAGGACCGGCACTCCGTCCTCGATGCGGAAGACCGACTCGCAGTAGGTGCACACCAGGACCGGCGCGCCGTCCCGGGTCTGTTGTGACAACGGAGCGTGGTCGTCGCTGGGACAGGCCAGCAGGGCCACCAGGTCCGGGTCGAGTGCCATCACGCCCCTCCCGCCCGGATCAACGCCAGGGCGCCGTCGCGCAGCTCGTG
Source organism: Jatrophihabitans sp. (assembly GCA_025924515.1). Classification (GTDB taxonomy): domain Bacteria; phylum Actinomycetota; class Actinomycetes; order Mycobacteriales; family Jatrophihabitantaceae; genus JAICIE01. Next base: position 15,962 of record JAICIE010000065.1, read on the forward strand.
CATGCGCTCGTCGGTCGGTGCCTCGACGTTCAGCCGCAGCAGCGGTTCGGTGTTGGACGGGCGCACGTTGATCCAGCTGCCGTCCGGGAACTCGATCGTCAGCCCGTCGAGGTCGTCGACCCGGCCGGATGAGCCGTACCGCTGCCGCACCGCCGCGATCCGGTCGCCCGGCGACGGCACCGTGGAGTTGATCTCGCCGGACGCCCGGTAGCGCTCGTACGGGGCGACCAGCTCGGCGAGCGACGTGCCGGCCGCGCCGAGCTCCGCGAGCACGTGCAGGGCCGCGAGCATCCCGGTGTCGGCGAACCAGAAGTCCCGGAAGTAGTAGTGCGCGGAGTGCTCGCCGCCGAACACCGCGCCGGTCCGAGCCATCTCCGCCTTGATGAACGAGTGCCCGACGCGGGTGCGCACCGGGCGCCCGCCGCTCTCCGCGATCACCTCGGGCACCGCTTTCGACGTGATCAGGTTGTGGATCACCGTCTCGCCCGGATGCCGGGCCAGCTCGCGCTCGGCGACCAGGCAGGTGATCGCGCTCGGGGACACGGCACGGCCGTGCGCGTCGACGACGAAGCACCGGTCGGCGTCGCCGTCGAAGGCCAGGCCGAGATCGGCGCCCTCCGCGACAACGGCGCGCTGCAGGTCGACGAGGTTGGCCGGTTCGAGGGGGTTCGCCTCGTGATTCGGGAAGCTGCCGTCCAACTCGAAATACAGAGCGACCACCTGGACGGGGAGCGCGGGAAGGACCCGGTCACCCAGGACGGCCGGCACGGTCAGCCCGGCCATTCCGTTGCCCGCGTCGACCACGACCTTGAGCGGCCGGATCCCGGACAGATCGACTCGCCCGCGGAGGAACGTGGCGTAGTCCGCGAGCAGGTCTGCTCTCTCGAGCTGTCCGGGCGAGGTTGCCGCGGGAATCCCGTCGGCGAGATAGCCCGCGGCGCGGTCGCGGATCTCGGCCAGGCCGCTGTCCTGACCGATCGCCACCGCGCCGGCGCGACAGAACTTGACCCCGTTGTAGCGGGTCGGGTTGTGGCTGGCGGTGAACATCGCGCCGGGCACCGCGAGCCGCCCCGACGCGAAGTACAGCAGGTCGGTCGAGCCGAGCCCGGCATCGACCACGGTGGCGCCGCGTCGGCGCGCGCCGTCGGCGAAGGCGGCGACCAGCCCCGGGCCGCTGGGACGCATGTCGCGGGCGACCACGATGCGGGCGGGTTCCGAACGATCCGCGCAGGCCACGTCGACGAACGCCGCGCCCAGCGCCGCGGCCACGGTCTCGTCCCAATCGTCCGGGACGACGCCGCGCACGTCGTACGCCTTGACAACTCGCGCGATCCCGCCGTCGTCGACCGGCGGAAAGGGCGTCACAGCTGGCAGCCTAATCTGCCGCGATCTCCGGCCGGGCCGCGTCAGCGCGACGGCGGCACGACCCGCAGATGTCCCCGCCGGCCGGTCGCGGCGTCGGTCTCGCCGCCCACCGGAGCCGGATCGACCCGGGCCGCTTCCCGCACGGCGTCCGCCAGGGCCTCGAGGTCGTCGGTGTGCGGGATCGGTGCGGGGAACTCGCCGACCGAGCGCAGCACCTCCCATCCCCGGGGGACGGTGAGCCGCAGGGCGTGCTCTTCGCACAGGTCGTAGGAGTGCGGTTCGGCGAAGCTGGCGAGCGGTCCGACCACCGCCATCAGGTCGGCGTAGGCGTAGGTGAGCGTGGCGACCGCGGGACGACTACAGCCGGTCCGGGTGCAGCGCCGCGGTGATCTCACGAGCCTGGACACTAGCGCCCGCCGCGGACCG
>JAICIE010000066.1 GCA_025924515.1 Jatrophihabitans sp.
AGGCCGAGGTAGGGCAGGTACTCGATCGTCATCACCGACACGACGAGACTCCACGCGGACAGCAGCACGCAGCCGACGATTCCCACGGCCGCGGCCAGCCGCCAGCCCCTCCGGCCGCGCAGGTGCCAGCCGAGCAGGCCCATGCTGACGAGCAGACCCACGGTGCCGATGACACTCGAGTACGTGTGGCCCTGATGCATCCAGCTGAGATCGCCGCCCTCCTCCAGCAGCCGGCAGGCTCGGTCCACGGAGGGGGCGCAATCCATGGGCATGAGCGCGTCGGCCATGCCGCCCAGCCCGAAGACGGCGACCGCCCAGCAGCCGGCCAGCGCCAGGGGCCCCCGCGGGAGCCGCTGGCGCAGGCCGGCGGCGAAGACGACGGCCGCCAGCCCGGAAAGCAGCGAGGCCCAGCGAAACCAGCCGCTGCCGGGCTGGTTCCGGGCCTCCAGCTCGCTGATCAGGCTGGTGACCGCGTCGAGACGGCTGTGCCGCAGCCCGGCCAGGAGGAAGGCGCAGTCGAAGACCCCCGAGGCCAGCCCGCTCACCGTGGTGATCAGCACGTCGGCGCGGGCCGAGAGATGCAGGGGCCGCCTGCTCCGGAGCACGAGCCGACGGTAGCGAGCGCTTCTGGACGGCAACCGACGCGGTGATGAGGCGGGCCTCACAGGTCCCCGGCGCGGGAAGCGGCGCAGACGGGGTAGGGCCAGTGACGGCAGAACCCGCGGCACGAGGTTGGCGGGCTCGCCCGACTCTCGCAGGGGGAACCATGACGACCGCCGCACTCACCGACACCTTCCGCATCGGGGGAGACCTCCCCGTCCACCGCCTCGGCTACGGCGCCATGCAGCTGCCGGGCCCGGGTGTATGGGGTGAACCGGCCGACCGCGACGCCGCCGTACGGGTTGTCCGTGCCGCCGTGGAGCAGGGCGTCGACTTCATCGACACCGCCGACTCCTACGGGCCGGTGGTCAGCGAGCAGATCATCGCGGAGGCGCTGCACCCCTACCCGGAGAACCTCGTCATCGCGACCAAGGCGGGCCTCGTCCGGACCGGGCCCGGCGAATGGCATCCGGTGGGGCGGCCGGCCTACCTCAAGCAGCAGGTCGAGCTCTCGCTGCGCAATCTGAAGCTCGACCGGATCGATCTCATCCAGCTGCACCGGATCGATCCGGAGGTACCGCTGGCCGACCAGCTGGGCGCCTTCGTGGAGCTGCAGGAGCAGGGCAAGGTCCGCCACATCGGCGTCTCGGAGGTCTCGGTCGAGCAGCTGAAGGCCGCGCGCGCGATCACCGACGTCGTCAGCGTGCAGAACCTCTACAACCTGACCAACCGGAAGTCGCAGGACGTGCTCGACTACGCCACCGCCGAGGGCATCGGCTTCATCCCCTGGTTCCCCATCGCGACGGGTGACCTGGCCGCCCCCGACAGCCCGGTGGCTGCCGTCGCCGAGGAACTGGACGCCACCCCGTCCCAGGTGGCGCTGGCGTGGCTGCTGCACAAGTCGCCGGTCATGCTGCCGATCCCGGGAACGAAGTCCGTCGAGCACCTCACGGAGAACATGGGCGCGGCGACGCTGACCCTCTCCGACGACGAGATGGCCCGCCTCGACGCCCTCGCCTGAGGCGCCGGCCGGACGTTCTGCTCGGGCGATCCCACCAGGTGCGCCCACGGGTGCGGGAGGGGGGAGTCGAACCCCCACGCCCGAAGGCACCAGATCCTAAGTCTGGCGTGGCTGCCGTTACACCACTCCCGCGCGGTTCCGCAGTCTAGGAGTCCCCCGCCCGAGTGCGGCGAACAGCGTGAATGCGCTGGATGCGAGGGCGTCTGGCAGGCTGTGTCCGTGCCTGCCGAGTCTCGCGACCCCCGCCAGATCCAGTTGGAGATCGACGCCGCGCGTGAGTCGCTGGCGGCGACTCTCGACGAGATCAGCTATCGGGCCAGCCCCAAGCGGCTGCGCAACCAGGCACAGCAGGCCGTCGTGCGGTTCCTGCAGACGCCGGCCGGTAAGGCCACCGTCGTCGTCACCGGGGCGCTGGTGACCTTCGTCGTCGTCCAGAAGATCCGCCACCGCAACGACTGACCGCACGGGCGTGCCGGCTCTCGGCTGGTCCCGGGACGGGCCGAGCCTCGTCGTCCACGGCGACAACCTGGCCGCGCTCGAGCAGCTTCCCGCAGAGTCGTTCCAGCTGATCTACATCGACCCGCCGTTCAACACCGGGCGCATCCAGCGTCGCCAGTCGCTGCGCACCACGCGTTCCCCGTCCGGCGGCCGGGTCGGCTTCCAGGGCAGGACGTACGAGACCGTCAAGGGCGCGCTGTCCGCCTACGACGACGTCTTCGCCGACTACTGGGAGTTCCTGGAGCCGCGCCTCGAGCACGCCCACCGGCTGCTCACCCGGAGCGGCACCCTCTACCTGCACCTGGACTACCGCGAGGTGCACTACGCCAAGGTCCTGCTCGACGCGCTGTTCGGCCGGGACGCCTTCCTCAACGAGATCATCTGGGCCTACGACTACGGCGCCCGGTCGAAGAGCAGGTGGCCGGCCAAGCACGACAACGTCCTCGTGTACGTGAAGGACCCGAAGCGGTACTTCTTCGACAGCGCCGAGGTCGACCGCGAGCCGTACATGGCGCCCGGGCTGGTCACGCCCGAGAAGGCGGCCAGAGGCAAGCTGCCCACCGACGTCTGGTGGCACACGATCGTGTCGCCCACCGGCAGGGAGAAGACCGGCTACGCCACGCAGAAGCCCGAGGGCATCGTCCGCCGGATGGTGCAGGCCAGCACGCGGCCCGGCGACTGGGTGCTGGACTTCTTCGCGGGCAGCGGCACCCTCGGCGCGGTCGCGCACGCGCTCCGGCGGCGGTTCGTGCTGGTCGACTCGAGCGGCGACGCCGTCGGCGTCATGCGTTCCCGGTTACCCGGCGACGACGTGCGGTTCGTCGACCTCAGGCCGCGGCCGAGCGCGTCCGGATGAGCGGCAGGATGACCTCGTCGAGCACCTGGTCGGCATAGGCCTCGTCCACCGGCCGGCCGGTCAGCAGCCAGCGCTGGACCAGCAGGGCACTCGTGGCCTCGGCGGCGATCGAGCCGCTGGTGCCGGTGCCCACCTCGCCCCGCTCCTCCGCCTGCGCCCAGATCTGCCCGAACGCCGACTGCCAGACGTTCAGCGGCCCCTTGCGGAAGGCCTCGGCCAGCGCCGGATGGTGCGGCACGGTCGACAGCAGGGACAGGGTCGCCGCACCCAATGGACCGCTGATCACCGCAACGAGGCGATGCAGCATCTGGCGCAGGTCGCCCTCGAGGGAGCCGGTGTCGGGCGGGCTGGCCTCGTCCCGGTTGAGGTCGGCGATGGTGTCGACGACGAGGTCCTGCTTGGTGCGCCAGCGGCGGTAGATGGTCGCCTTTCCCACCCCTGCCTCGGCCGCGACCGCGTCCATGGTCAGGGCGCCGTACCCCACCTCGGCGAGCAACCGCAGGATCGCGGCGCGGATGACGCCGTCACGGCTGGGGTCTCGGGGACGTCCCCCGCGGCTCGGGCGGGGGGTCTCGGTCATAGCGATCGCGGCCATGGCCGTGACTTTAGACAGTTAAGTTTGAAAGTTGGGCCGGTTCCGTCGCGTTTCGGAAAGTTCCTCCTCACAGGTGACTCGATACTGCAGCGCGCCTATTCGCGGCCGCTGAGTTCCGCCGGTCATCCTGGACGGGTGCCTTCCACCCGCCGCGGTCCGCGACCGACCTGGGAGCTGCCCGGCCCGGCCCGGCGGATCCTGCTCGCGTCGCCGGTCGACCATGTTCTCCCCGCGATCCGCCGGGTCGCCGTCCAGCTCCGCCTGGCCGTCGAGTCCTCGCCCGGGCTGCTCGAGGTGGTCGACGAGCGCGGCGGCCCCCGGATCGACCGGCTGTTCCACCGCCTGGCGCGGGAGTTGACGGCGGCCGAGATCGAGGCCGTCCGAATAGCCGCCGACCCGCCCGATCGCGGGACGGCGCGCGTCGCCGAGCTGCTGGCCGCCCCGACCCTCGCCGTGGAGCTGGCCCGCCGGGGCATCACCGCGGAGGTCGGCGTCCTCACCGAGGCGCAGTTCCACGCGGCCTACCAGCCGATCGTGTCCCTGGCCGACCGCGAGCCGGTGGCGCACGAGGCGCTGCTGCGCGGCGTCGTCGACGGGCGCGAGATCGGGGGCGGCGATCTCTTCTTCGTCGCCGAGGCGGCCGGCTGGCTGCCCCGACTGGACGAGATCAGCCGGGAGTCGGCCATCGCGGGGGCGGCCCCCTGGCTGGAGGGGCACGACCTGTACCTGAACTTCTCGCCGGGCTCGATCCTCCGCCCGCAGGTCTCCCTCGCCGGCACCGAGCGGCTCGCGCACGACAGCGGCATCGCCGCGAACCAGCTGGTGTTCGAGGTCGTCGAGTCGCATGCCGCGGCCGACCGCGGTCACCTGCTGTCGATCCTGGAGCACTTCCGGTCGCTCGGGTGGCGGGTCGCCGTCGACGACGCCGGCGCCGGCTGGTCGAGCCGCTCGCTGCTGGGCGCCGTCCGGCCCGACGTCGTGAAGCTCAGCAAGGCGCTGGTCCAGGGCCTGCCCGACGAGGGCGTCCGCGCCGTGATCCGCGCCCTCGTCGAGCACGCGCACGGACTGGGCGCCGTCGTCGTCGCGGAGGGCGTGGAGACCGAGCGGCTCGCCGACGAGGTGACCGCACTGGGCGCCGACCTCGGCCAGGGCTGGCTGTTCGGCCGTCCGGTGCGGCCGCAGCCGGAGGCCGAGCAGCCGACCGGCGGGTGGCAGCCCGCGGTGATTCGCAGCTGACCGCAGTCAGGACGACGTGGTGTTCCATCCCGTCAGCGCGGGCCAGTCGTGCTCGTGGCCGAGCAGGCCGAAGCGGCCGGTCTGCAGAACGAACAGGGCGCCGTTCTCCGGGCCCAGCCCCAGCCAGCGCGCGGTCAGGATGCGCAGCACGTGCCCGTGGGCGACCAGCACGACGTCGCCGTCCCCGAGAAAGGGCCGGGCGCGATCGATGACCCGGTCCACCCGCTCGGCCACGTGCTGCAGCGTCTCGCCGGGAGTCTCGCCGGGAACGGTCCCGTCGCGCCACAGCGACCAGGGGCGGCCGAGCTCGGCGCTGATCTCGGCCGTCGTGCGGCCCTCGTACCCCCCGTAGTCGACCTCGACCAGATCCGGCTCGACCCGGGCATCGGCGGGGAGTCCCGCCAGCTCGGCGGTACGCCGGGCGCGGAGGAGCGGGCTGACGAACACCGCCGCGATGTGTCGCTCGGCGAGGGCGGGCTGCAGCCGGCGGGCGGCGTCCTTCCCTTCGGCTACGAGCGGAAGATCCGTGCGGCCGGTGTGCCGGCCGCTCCTGCTCCACTCGGTGGCCCCATGGCGCACCACCACAATCTCGCCCATGACGATCTCGCCCATGACCGCCTAGCGTGCCGGGGTCAGCGCCAGCGGTGCGAGTCGACCGTCCGCGAGAGGTCCTGGCCGGCTGCGGCCGGACCCTGGGGCCCGGCGCCCCCGCGGCGCCGCAGTCCGCACCAGAAGCGGCGGCGGGGCAGCGCGGCGTCCGCCGTCGGGGTGCCCTCGGGCGCGGCCGTCGGCTCGGACGCGTCGTCGGCGCCTCCGACCGGGCCGTCGAGCTGCAGAGAATTCGTGAAGTCGGCCAGCGCGACCAGCCGTCGCGTCGAGGCGTTCGCCCCGACCAGCCGGCAGTGCCGGCCGCTCGGGGCGAGCGCGGCCGTGAAGGCCGCGAGCACGTGCAGGCCCGAGACGTCCCAGAACCGGAGGCCCGCGACGTCGACGACGATCAGGGGCAGGCCGAGTGCCGCGGCCTCGGTCAGCGCGTCGGCGACCTTCGGAGAGGTGGAGACGTCGGCGTCGCCGGTGAGCCGCACGACGACCCGTCCGGGAGCGGGCACGAGGGCGGTCAGCAGCGGCGGCACGGCGGTGCCCACGCTCGGGGCTGCGGCTCGGCTCGTCACGGAATCAGGCTAACTGCGCGGTCCGGCAACTGACAACATTCCGTGACGATTTCATTACCCAAAGCTAACGGCCTCAACTCTGGACCCCGCTCTGCTGCCCGCCGGTCGAGGCGGCACCATGACTGCGTGGACGCCGAGGACTTCAAGCAGGTCAGGGATGCCGTCCGGGAACTCGTGCGCGAGCAGGTGGTCCCGCGCGAGGAGGAGATCGAGGAATCCGACCGGATACCCGACGACCTGCGGGCCCAGGCTGCGGCGATGGGCCTGTTCGGCTACGCGCTGCCCGAGGACTACGGCGGTCTCGGCGTGAACATGACCGAGGACGTCCAGCTCGCCTTCGAGTTCGGCTACACGACGCCGGCCTTCCGGTCGCTGTTCGGCACCAACAACGGCATCGCCGGGCAGGTGATTGCCAAGTTCGGCAACGAGGCGCAGAAAAAGGCCTACCTGCCCCGGCTGGCGGCCGGCGAGATGATCGGCTCCTTCGCGCTGACCGAAGCAGAGGCCGGCTCCGACCCCGCCGGCCTGCGGACCAGCGCGGTGCGCGACGGCGATTCCTGGGTCATCAACGGGGCCAAGCGCTACATCACGAACGCCCCGCTGGCCGACGTCTTCATGGTGTTCGCCCGGACCGACCCCGAGGAGCGGGGCGGCCGGGGAATCTCCAGCTTCGTCGTCGACAAGTCGGCACCGGGGGTCACGGTCGGGCCGCACGACAAGAAGATGGGGCAGTCCGGCGCCTGGACGTCGGAGGTGTACTTCGACGACGTGCACGTGCCGGCCGACGCGCTCATCGGCGAGGAGGGGCGCGGGTACTCGAAGGCGCTCACCGTGCTCTCGCGCGGCCGGCTGCACATCGCCGCGATGTGCGTGGGCATGGCGCAGCGGGTGCTCGACGAGTCGGTCGCCTACGCGGCCTCGGCGAAGCAGGGCGGCGCGCCGATCGGCCGGTTCCAGCTGGTGCAGGCCCTGATCGCCGACATGCACGCCGAGTGGCTCGCCGGGCGCAGCATGGTGCTCGCCGTCGCCGAGCGGTACGACAGCGGCGAGGACACCTCGATAGGTCCTTCGTCGGCGAAGCTCTTCTGCAGCGAAATGGTGGGCCGGGCCGTGGACCGCGCCGTCCAGGTGCACGGCGGCATGGGCTACCTCCGGACGACGCCGGTCGAGCGCTTCTACCGCGACGCCCGGCTGTTCCGGCTCTACGAAGGAACCAGCGAGGTCCAGCGCGTGATCATCGGCAGCGGACTGCTGCGCGAGGCCGGAATGTCCCGTGGCTGAGGCGCCGGAGCTCGACGCGGAGCAGCGGGCCGCGCGCCGTGAGGCGGTCTCGGGCTTGGGGGCCGCACTGCGGGAACTGGTCGACGCCGCCGTTCGCACCGAGGTGTCGATCGAGGAGCTGGCGGCGACCGAGGTCGCCGTGCGGGAGCTCGCGGCGCGGCTGCGCGCCGAGCAGCGCGGCCTGAAGAGCATCGCCGCCGTCGACGATCCGGAGGTCGGCGAGCGCTGGTACAACCCGGTCTACGGGCCCGGCAGCCCGATCGCACCGCCGATGATCGTCGAGGACTTCCCCGAGGGGCGCTGCATCGGCCGGGTGACGGTCGGCAAGGCGCACGAGGGGCCGCCCGGCCTGGTGCACGGGGGAGTGGTGGCCACCCTGCTCGACCACGCGCTCGCCCGTTCGGCCCGGGTCGCCGGCCGTGGCGGTCTGACCGCCAGCCTGACCGTGCGGTTCAAGCGCCCGATTCCGCTCGGTGTCCCGCTGACGGTCACCGGCGAGCTGGGAGAGGTCATCGACGACCGCCGGTCCACGGCGACGGCCCGGCTGACCGCCGCCGACGACCCGGAGACGACGCTGGCCGAAGGCGAGGCGCTGCTCGTGGCCCTGCGCCCCGAACGGGCGGCCGACGTCTTCGGCGCGACCGGCCGCCGGGTCGGCGCCTGGACGGCCAAGTCTCCGGGGGACTAATTCCTCTGGGTCAAACTGCGAAACTCGACCGTCTCAGACGATTACGATCCCCGGGTGATCTACGGCGGGCCGGATGAGAACGACACCTGCCGCGATTACGTGCTTCCCGCACTCGGCCGGGCCGGGTGGGCCGAGGAGCGAGTCCACCAGCAGTACCAGGTACAGGCCGACCTGCCCGGTGGGCGGGTTCCCCCGCCCGATCAGCGGAAGCGGCGGGCGGACTACGTGCTGGAGCTCGAGCCCGGTCTGCCTCTGATGGTGATCGAGGCCAAGCGGCTGTGGGCACGACCAGGTGATGGCATGCAGCAGGCCGTCAGGTACGCGACAAAGCTGGGTGTGCCACTCGCGCTTTCGACCAATGGCCGAGGGTGGGTGCTGTACGACGCCAGCACCGGCCGGCAGCGCGCTGTGAGCGACGTTCCCTCGCCGGTGGAGGCGTGGGACCTTCTGGTCGGCTGGCGTGATCTCGGTGAGGAAGCGAAGGCCCTCCTGCGCTCACCGTTCAACCGCCAGCTGCTGAACGCCGATGGCAGTGTCAAGGAACTGCGCTACTACCAAAAGCGCGCGGTGCACGAGGTGCTCTGCGCCATGGCGGCGGGCAAGAATCGCCTGCTGCTGGTGATGGCCACGGGCTCCGGTAAGACGTTCACCGCGCTTCAGTTGGTGTGGAAGCTGTGGCGCTACCGGCAGAGCACCCAAGAGGCAACCGATGAGCGCAACTATCGGGTCCTGTATCTGGCCGACCGGGACATTCTGGTCCGCGATCCGATGCGGAAGAACTTCCAGCCCGTTTTCGGTGACGCCGTGCTCCGCGTCAACACGCGCAATGCCCGGCACTCTCCGGACATCTACTTCGCTACGTACCAAGGGCTGACGACCGCGCAGTCCGACCCGGACGTGCCGGCTGACCCCGGCGAGGCCCGGGACCTGCTGGAGCACTACCCGCCTGACTTTTTCGACCTCGTGATCGTCGATGAGTGTCACCGAGGTAGCGCGCGAGCGGACTCCGAGTGGCGGGGGATCCTCGAACACTTCACCGGAGCAGTTCAGCTCGGCCTGACGGCAACGCCTGTGGATCGCAACGGCGTCGACACCTTCGAGTACTTCGGCAACCCCGTGTTCACCTACAGCCTCGCCGAAGGCATCGCGGACGGGTTCCTCGCGCCGTACACGATCCGCCGCGTCGTGTTCAACGTGGACGCCGACGGCGTGGAGGTGGTCGAGGGCTTGCGGGACCTGAGCGGGCGGGTGATCCCTGCCGGAACGTACGTCACCCGCGACTTCGAGCGCCGGCTCCGGCTGCCGGACCGGACCGAGGCGATGGCCAAGCGCATCGTCGACGTTCTCGGCGACGCCACCGACCGGGCGGTCATCTTCTGCGTCGATTCCGCGCACGCGCTCGCGATGTGTGAGGCTCTCCGCAACCTGCGCCCCGATCGCACCCGGCAGGACCCCGAATGGGTGTCGCGCATCATGTCGGTCGAGCGCGAGAAGGATCGGCTGCTCGAGCAGTTCACCGATCCCGAGCGTGACGTCCCCCAGATCGCGGTGAACTCCAGCCTGCTCTCGACCGGCGTCGATATCGAGGACCTGAAGTACGTCGTTCTCGCCCGGCCGGTCGGTTCGATCGCGGAGTTCAAGCAGATCATCGGCCGCGGTTCGCGGCTCTACCCCGACAAGGGCAAAACGGAGTTCGAGATCATCGACTTCGTCGGGGCCACGGCGATGTTCAACGACCCTCAGTTCGACGGCCCGCCACTGCGGCCGCCGGTGACCGAGACCGTCAACCCGTCCGGCGACGTCGAGGTGGTCACAGAAGCCGGAGAGGAGTCCGGCGCGGAGTCGTCAGAGGGCACCGTCGAGGTGGCCGAGCCGGAGCCGGCATACGAAGCAGGAGGCGGCTCGGACGGTGATCCTGGGCCGCCCGCGGATGGTGGGCCGCCTCAGGACAAGTTCGAACTGAGCGGCGTTCCGGTCACGTTGACCAGCGAAGGTTTCTGGATCCACGACGTCAGCACCGGGCGCCCCCGGCTGGTGCGCTACGTGGACTGGGTGCGCCAGCGGGTTCTGGAGGCGTTCGAAAGGCCGGAGGAGCTGCTGCGCGCCTGGGCGGATCCGCGCACCCGCGCGGATGTCGTCTCGTTCCTGGGTGCTCAGCACATCGATCCGACCCGGTTGGCGGAAGAGCTGGGGCAGGCGGGTGGTGGTCAAGTGGACACCGTCGATGAGCTGCTGCACCTGGCTTGGGGACTGCCCCTGCCGACCCGTGCTGAACGAGCCAGTCGAGCGCGCTCGCAGCATCAGGCCGACCTGGACCACTACTCACAGAAGGCGCGGGAAGTCCTGACTCTTCTGCTTGATCGATATGCGGAAGCGGGAATCGACGAGGTGGCGGAACCGTCTGTCGTTCAGGTTCCGCCGCTTTCGGCCATGGGCTCGCCGGCCGAGATCGCCCGGTGGTTCGGCGGTGCGCCGGGCTGGCACGCGGCTCACGAAGCCGTGCAGTCGTGGCTGTATATCGCCTGATCCGGCAACAACTGTAGGAATCAGCTAATTCGGATCGCAAGAACTAAAGTTTCCATTGAGTTCCGCGTAGGATATGCTGTCTCCGTGACTGACCGGCTGGACCTACGACGCAGGCTGCATGAGCTGGCCTTCAGACAGGCGGGATATCTGTCGGCCGCCCAGGCGCTCGAGGTCGGCTACAGCTACCAGGCTCAGAAGTATCACGTCGACCGGGGGAATTGGCTGAAGGTCGACCGTGGCCTGTTCCGGCTTGCCGAGTGGCCCTCTGCGGCGGATGACGCCTACGTCCGCTGGACTGTCTGGTCGGACGGCGTCGGAGTCGTCTCGTTCCAATCGGCGGCCGACGTGCACGATCTCGGTGAGTTCGATCTGGCCGACGTGCACCTGACCGTGGCGAGCGCGCGGAGTGCTCCCGCAGGTGTCGTTCTGCACGTTGATCCGCTCAATGACGACGACGTCGAAGATCGAGGTTCGTTCCGGGTGACGACTGTCCCGCGGACGCTCCTGGATCTCGCGTCCGCCCGAGTGAGCCAGGACCAGCTGACGGCCGCCGTCCACGATGCCCTGGCCGGCGGCCGGGCCGGTGTCGGCACGCTTCGCCGCCGGATGGACGACTTCGGTGCTGAGGCCGCGCTCCGCCTGGAGCGGGCTTTGGCGGCGGTGCCAGAGCTCAGCGCGTGAGTCCGGCAACCCCCGAGGCAATGCGGGCCGCGCTCGAGGCGCGACTGGTCAATCAGGCAATGTCCGAGGGGATCGAAGCGGGCCGCCTGCGGCGGCGACTGGTGTTCCAGCGGGTGCTGCGCCGGCTCTCGGACGACGATCGGTGGATCCTCAAGGGCGGTTACCTGCTGGAAGCGCGGCTGCCGGGCCGGGCCCGTACGACGCGGGACCTCGATCTCGCGAGTGCGCATGCGCTCGATGTCGATGTGCTCCGCGACGAGCTCGGGGCCGTACTCGCTCGCGACCCGGACGGCGACTTCTTTCGCTTCGCCCTCACCGGAACGACCGCGCTGCGGACGGACGAGGCCGGAGTCGGTGGTACGCGATTCAGCATCGACGCACGGGTAGCCGGCAGGACCTTCGACCGGGTCAGGGTCGACGTCGTCGGGCGGGTGGGGGAGACGGCTGACGCGACGGAGCTCGTCGAGCTGCCTTCGCCGCTCGCCGGCCTGGATCTGACGGCGGCCCGGGTCGTCGCGGTGGACGTCGCGCAGCACGCGGCGGAGAAGTTCCACGCCATCTGCCGGACGTACGCCGGCGAGCGGCCCAGCACGCGGGTGAAGGATCTCGTCGACGTCGTGTTGCTGGTCGAGGCCGGACTGCTTCCCGACCCCCGCCTCGGTGCTCGCCTGCGCGCCGTCTTCGCCAGCCGCGACGGCCGCGACCCGCCACCGGCGCTACCGCCGGCGCCGTCGGCCTGGGCCCGCGACTACGACGACTTCGTCGCGGCCCTGGGGCTCGTCGCCCGGACGATTGAAGAGGCGGCCGTCATCGCCTCCGCGGTCTACCGCGACGCCCTCACCTGACCGATACGTCGTCCCGTCCACCAGAAAGCCGCGCATGCCTCCCACCCAGCCCACCGCCAACCTGTCCGCCGTCATCAAGCGGGCTCGCGACGTCATGCGCAAGGACGCGGGTCTGAATGGCGACGCCGACCGCATCCCGCAGATCGCCTGGCTGCTGTTCCTGAAGGCGCTCGACGACCTCGAGGAGTCGCGAGAGGTGACCGACCCGGGGTATCGGCCCGCCTTGAGCTCGCCGTACCGCTGGCGGGATTGGGCCGCAGACTCGACCACCCGGCGCAGCGGCGACGCTCTGCTGACGTTCGTCAACCAGAACCTGCTGCCCCATCTAGCGGAGCTCTCGGGCAGCGGCGCTGCCGGTGACACGAGAGAGACCCTCGGCGCGATCTTCCGTGACACGCGCAACCGCATGCTCTCCGGCTACCTGCTCGCGGACCTCATCGACGAGGTCAACAAGGTCAGTTTCGTTTCGTCGGACGACATCCACACGATGGCGCACCTGTACGAATCGATGCTCCGCGAGATGCGCGACGCCGCCGGTGACGCCGGCGAGTTCTACACCCCGCGACCGGTGATCCGGTTCATGGTGGGGCGCATCGACCCGCGGCCCGGTGAGGTGGTGATGGACCCCGCAGCAGGAACCGGCGGCTTCCTCGTCGAGGCGTGGGACCACCTCGTGCACGCAGCGGAGGCGTCCGAGTATCCGGCTCGAGAAAGGGCGAGTCTGCGGGGAACCCTGCGCGGCTTCGAGAAGAAGCCCATGCCCTATCTGCTCGGCCAGATGAATCTGCTGCTGCACGAGGTGGACGCGCCGAAGATCACCCGCGGCAATGCGCTCACCTTCTCGGCGGCCGACCAGCGGCGCGACGGGGTCGATGTCGTGCTCACCAATCCACCGTTCGGCGGCGAGGAGGAGGCCGGAGTCAAGGATTACTTCCCGTCGGACTACCGGACTGCGGAGACGTCGTGGCTCTTCTTGCTCTCGGTGATGGAGCGGATCTCACGCTCCAAGACCGGCCGGGCCGCAGTGATCGTGCCCAACGGCGTGCTCTTCGACGAGGGCATCGGCGGCAAGATCAAGGCGAAGCTGCTCTCGGAGTTCAACCTGCACACGGTCGTGCGGCTGCCCAACGGCACCTTCTCGCCGTACACGCTGATCCCGACCAACATCCTCTTCTTCGAACGCGGTGGACCGACGAAGGACATCTGGTTCTACGAGCACCCGCTGCCCGAGGGGCGGAAGAACTACACGAAGACCAAGCCGCTGCGGTACGAAGAGTTCGCCCAGTGCGAGGCATGGTGGGGCGATGCGGACCGGGCTGAACGCGAGGAAACGGCGCAGGCGTGGAACGTCTCGGTTGCGGACATCAAGAACTACAACCTCGACCTGCACAACCCCAACCGGCCGGACGACCTGGCGCACCGGCCGCCGACCGAGCTGATCGCAGAGTTGATCGACACGGAGAAGCAGATTCTCGGCCTTCTGGAGCAGCTTCAGGCAGAGACGACGGGCGCACAGTGAACGTGCGTTACGTCCGAGTAGGAGACGTTCTGCGCCTGGAGCGTCGGCTTTTGGACATAGACCCCGCTGCCTACTATTCGGCCATCGGCGTCCGGTCGTTCGCGAAGGGCCTCATCCGCTATCCATCGTGTACTGGTGCGGAATTGAGCAAGATGCGGTATTACGAACTCCCCCCGAGCTGCCTGGTGGTCAGTAACATCAAGGCATGGGAAGGGGCCGTCGCCCAGGCTTCGGGTGAAGATGTGGGTCTGGTGGTCTCGAACCGTTTTCTCACTTACGTACCCGCCGTGCCTGAAGTATCCACGCGATACGTATGGCACTATCTCTGCTCGGATCCAGGGACGGCTGCCCTTTCAAAGGCGTCTCCGGGTTCTGCGGACCGAAACCGGACTTTGAGTATCAAGGCCTTCGAGGCCTTGGTCATCCCGATTCCGCCGGCGGCGGATCAAGAGGCGATCGCCGTAGAGCTGGACTCGGTCGTCTCGACAGCAGAGAGTGGAATCCCGGACGGCGCGCCGGTTGTTCGCGCGGCGCTTGCCGAACGCATTATCAGCCAGGCGTACGGATGCGAGCGAGTGCCGATCGGAGCCTTCCTGAAGTTGATGCGTCCCTGGCTGAGACTCGACGACAAGACGACGTATCGTCCGATCGGAGTCCGCAGTTTCGGTCGTGGATTAATCAAGTATCCTTCAGCGGGCGTTGAAGCACTCAGCCTGCTTCGATACTATTCCCTGGTCCCCAACTCTTTGGTTGTTAGCAACATCAAAGCCTGGGAAGGTGCCATCACTCTGACGACGAATAACGATGTCGGCCTGATAGCTAGTAATCGCTTCCTCTGCTACCAGCCTAGTGGCGAAGGCCCTAGTCTGCAATTTGTGCTGCGCTATCTGTTGTCCAGGGAAGGCCTTCAGGCACTCGGAAAGGCCTCTCCAGGCTCGGCGGACCGGAACAGGACACTGGGTATCGATCCCTTCGAGAAGTTGGACGTTCCTTTCCCTTCGGCGCAAATGCAGCGGAAGATCGTCTCGTCTCTGGACGTCATCGATGCGCTCGGCGCACAAGAACGGCGGAAGCAGCAACTCCTCGCTGCCCTGCCGCAGGCGGCAAGGAACGAGGTGTTCTCGAAGCTGGTCTGACGGATCGTCAGATCGCTCGCCAGCGGTCACCAGCCACGATGACGTGGTCGAGGAACCGCAGTCCGCACGCGCGGGCGGCGGCGCGAACCTGCTCGGTCGCCGCCTGGTCGACCGCGCTCGGCTCGAGTGAGCCCCCCGGGTGGTTGTGGGCCAGAGCGAATGCCTGACCGCCGCGACCGAGCACGGCCTGCAGGATCTGGGCAACGGGCACGGCCGCATGCGCCGTCGTCCCCTCGGCCAGGGTGACTACGTCGAGCACCCGCAGCCGCCGGTCGAACACGGCCACAACCAGCCGCTCGCGATTCCGGTCCTGCAGGTGGGGCAGGACCGCGCCGGCAACGCCGTCCGCACCTGAAACAGTCATCACTGGCCGAGCCAGTGCCGTCCGCCGGCGCAGCTCGGTTGCTGCCACGATCCGCGCTGCCGCGGCCGGTCCGATCCCCGGCACCCGTTCGATCTCTTCCGGTGATGCCACCGCCAGACCGGCGAACCCACCTACCTGCATGATGAGCTCGCGGGCGACCTCGATCGCGCTTCGGCCGGGCCGGCCCGACCCGATCAGCACGGCCAACACCTCGTGATCGGTCAACGCATCGGGTCCGAGGCGCCGTAGCCGCTCGCGGGGGCGCTGGTCGTGCGGCAGGTCAGTGATCCTCTGCTGCATGCTGTTCACCGCCGGAGGCTAGGGGAGATGACTGGGCATGCCGGTCGAGTCGGCACAGTCTGTGGATCAATCCCCGAGGAGGACGCGCCCATGGAGTTCGCCGTTCCCGATATCGACCTGGCCCGGGTGCGGCAGTGGTGCCAGAAGAAGGTGCCGGCACGGGTTCGCGACAAGGTGCGGGTTGAATGCGAGGCGTCGGGTCGGGACCTGACGATCATCGAGTTGCACGCGGTCCCGGAGTCCGGCGCGGACCAGGAGTGGCTGCGCCATCCAGTAGCGCGGCTGCGGTACATGAAGTCGCGCGGGATCTGGCGGCTCTACTGGGGGGACAGCAACGATCGCTGGCACGAATATCCCGACCTTCCATGGGCGCGCGATGTCCGAGAGGTGCTAGCGGAGATCGACCGCGACCCGACCGCTCTTTTCTGGGGTTGATCCCCCGCCGAACTCGGAAGACGGGCCCGCGTGGTTCCGCTACTGTCCGCCTCCCGACGAGCGAGAGGTGGTGCGGTGAAGCGCGGATGGGTGGCCTACGGCCCCGGTCAGGGGCATGCGTACGGGAGCGGGCTCACCGTCACCCTGGACCGACCCGACGGGCGGGACGGCGGATCGGCCCGGCCGGAGCTCGCCGACGTCGCCCGGCTCGCCCGCCGGGGGATGCGCGCCGTCATCGGTGCCGCCCGCTCGGCCGACCGGCCGACGCTCGGCCGGATCATCAACGCGCACTTCGGCGATCAGATCTCCGCCGAGATCGTCGAGGAGACGTGGCCCGGGTACGAGCACGTGAACGTGCAGGCCGGTCTCGAGGCCTGGCTCGGCGCCGACGGGCGGCAGTTCAACCTCGTCGGGATCACCGGCTTCCAGCACGCCATGTTCGGGCTCGGTGACCTGGTCAGCCAGGACGGCCCGGGCGGGCATCCGTTCGCGCTCGGACCGGGCAACCCCGCCACGGTCAACCTGGCCTCCGGTCCGGACGGACAGGTGCGCCCGTGCGTCCGCTGCGGCCTCTACTTGGTCACCGAGGGCAACCTCCGGACGGCGGTGCTGCTGCGCGGCGCCCGCTCCGAGTTCGGCCAGCCGCGCGTATCGGTCGAAATCCTCAGCAGCGATCCCGCCGCCGCGACCCGGGCAGCTGCGGAGATCCGGACTGCGGCCCTCGAGCACAACGTTTTCCGAGGCCAGGTGCTCTCCTTCGGCCAGGAGGTGTTCGGTCACGGCGAGACCCTGCTGCAGTTCCACCCTCGCCCGGGCCTGCGCGCCGACCAGCTGATCCTGGCGCCGGGGACGTTGGCCGAGGTGGAGCGCCAGGTGGTCGGCGTCGCCCGGCACAAGGCCCGCCTGCTCTCGGCCGGGCAGCACCTCAAGCGCGGCCTGCTGCTCTTCGGCCCGCCCGGGGTCGGCAAGACCCACACCGTGCGCTATCTGATGAGCGGGCTGACCGACACGACGGTTGTGCAGCTCACCGGCAATGCGATGCACCTGGTCGGCGAGGCGTGCTCGGTCGCCAGGTCGCTGCAGCCGGCCATGGTGATCATCGAGGACATCGACCTGATCGCCGAGGACCGTGGCATGCATCCCGGCCACCACCCGCTGCTGTTCCAGCTGCTCAACGAGATGGACGGGTTGGCCGAGGACGCCGACGTCGTCTTCGTGCTGACGACCAACCGGCCCGATCTCCTGGAGCCGGCTCTGGCCGCGCGGCCGGGACGGGTCGACCAGGCGGTCGGACTGGATCTGCCCGACGACGCCGGCCGCCGGGCACTGTTCGAGCTCTACCGCGGGGCACTCCAGGTGGACACCTCGGGCGTGGACGACGTCATCGCCCGGACCCAGGGCGTGACGGCCTCGTTCATCAAGGAGCTGATACGGCGGGCGGCGCTCCTGGCCGCAACCGGCGCCGCCGCCGCCCAGCCGATCGCCGTGTCCGGGTCCGATCTGAGCTCCGCGCTGGACGAGCTGCTCGACACGCGCAATGCCATGACCCGCGCTCTGCTGGGCAGTCAGCCGTCCCGCCGCCGCGCTACCTCGGAACGATCATGAACCCGGCGGGGCGACACGCCGTCGGTGAATGGCGTGTCGCCACCGCAGCTTCATGATCGCGGGTAGCTCAGTCGTCGGGGTGCAGTAGCGGGCCGGTGCCGCCTTCGCCGCGGCCGAGCGCGGCGACGAACTCGCGAAGGACGTCGTCGCCACGGTGGGCGGGCACCCAGTCGAGCTGCGTGCGGGCGCGGGTCGTGTCGAGGGCGGGTGCGCGCAGGCCCAGGTCCAGCCAGCCGGGCTCAGTGGGGACGACGTGCGCCAGGAACGCTGCCTGCAGCGCCGTCCGCAGCGCCACGCTCGGCACGGGCAGCCGCCAGGTGCCGAGAGCA
>JAICIE010000067.1 GCA_025924515.1 Jatrophihabitans sp.
CTGCGGACCGAGACAGCTGTTTATCAGCCTCCCTGGGCTCGGGGGACCATGCGGTTCAGTGCAAGCCGGGTGCGCCATACAAAGTAAGACCCCACCGCCGCCCGACCCGAGGTTCACCACTACCGTCACGCTGACTCGGCGTCCTGACGGTACCTGGGTTCAAACCGCTTCCAACTGCGCAGCTCGAGTCACTCCGGGCCTGACGCCAGTGCCAGTCATCACCGGCGAGATGGTGCGCGCGCAGGCCGAACGGCTGCTCCCGCTTCCGCAGATCGGTGTGGCTCCGACCGACGGCACCAGTCTCGTCAACATCCAGACCATTCTGTGGGTCGACACGGCGAGTGACCGCGAGCTTGGCACGGTGAACCTGCTCGGCAGGAATGTGTCTATCGCGGCACACCTTGAGCGGATCGACTGGCGATTCGGTGACGGCGCCACCGATTCCAGCGATGGCCCGGGACGCGCATACACGGATTCGGATCCCTGCGACACGGTGCTTTGCCCCGGCTACTTCGGGCACATGTACCGCACCACCGGGCATCCCGAGGTCACCGCCATACTCACCTGGTCAGGCACATACCGGGTCGGCGGCGGGCCTCCCGAGCCCATTCCGGGGACGGTGAGCACCGACGCTCAACCAACGCAGTTGCGCATCGTCGAGTCGCGAAGCGAATTGGTCCCCAACCCATAAGACGGCGCGGGTGCAGGGCGACACGCCGGGAGGAACCTGCATCAACACCACCCAGGCCGGGCTGCGCGGCCGTCCACCCCGACCGCGGAGCCCGGCGCCTATCCTGCTCGGGCGGTCGGCTCCGGCAGCCCATCCCGGAGCGACAACAGGCGGGCTGGATGGCGCACCCGCAGGGCGACACGCCGCCGCGGCCCTGTTACGGCGCCACCCAAGGCGCGGGGCTGAACACTGGGCCGACCGCACCTGCGCGACGATCCACAGGTCAGCTCGCTGATCGACCGACGCTGTCGGACCCCGTTGGCACACTGGGCGAGTGCTGACCTTCTCCCCTGCCACTCAGGCCTGGCTCGAGGGCGCCTTCGCCGCCCCGACGCCGGCCCAGGTCGGCGCGTGGGAGGCGATCGCCCGGGGCGAGCACACGCTGGTCGTGGCCCCGACCGGCAGCGGTAAGACGCTCGCGGCGTTCCTGTCGGCGCTCGACCGGTTGGCGGGACAACCCGCCCCTGCCGACCCGATGCGTCGCTGCCGCGTCCTCTATGTGAGCCCGCTCAAGGCTCTCGCCATCGATGTGGAGCGCAACCTTCGGTCCCCGCTCACGGGCATAACGCAGGCGGCCGCACGGCTCGGGTTGCCGGCGCCCGACGTCGCAGTCGCCATGCGCTCCGGCGACACGCCCGCTGATGAACGGCGCGCCTTCGCCCGCCGACCGTCGGACATTTTGATCACCACTCCCGAGTCGCTGTTCCTGCTCCTGACGTCCTCGGCCCGCGAGGCGCTCCGGGGCATCGACACGGTCATCGTCGACGAGGTTCACGCCGTGTGCGCGACGAAGCGCGGCGCGCATCTGGCCCTGAGCCTGGAACGCCTGGATGCGTTGCTGGAGGCACCCGCGCAGCGTGTCGGACTGTCCGCCACAGTTCGCCCCGTCGACGAGGTCGCCACCTTCCTCGCCGGCGGCCGCGCAGTGACGGTCGTGCAACCGCCCATTCAGAAGACGTTCGAACTTGACGTGGTCGTCCCGATCGAGGACATGTCGGCCCTCGGCGAGCTCACCGACGACCTCTCGGGCGCGGCCGCCGGCGCGGGGCGCCGCGCATCGATCTGGCCACACGTCGAAGAACGCGTGCTCGACCTTGTCGAACGACATCGCTCGACGATCGTCTTCGCAAATTCGCGGCGCCTGGCCGAGCGACTAACGGCGAGGCTCAACGAGCTGGCCGCGGAACGGGCCGGGGCCGTCCTCGACGATGCGGCCCAGTCACCGGCCGAGGTCATCGCACAGTCAGGATCGGCCCATCCCGCCGGGGACGTCGTCGTCGCTCGGGCGCATCACGGGTCAGTGTCGCGCGAGCAGCGCGCGGTGGTGGAGGAGGAACTCAAGGCCGGCAGGCTGCCCGCCGTCGTGGCGACCTCGTCCTTGGAACTGGGCATCGACATGGGCGCCGTCGACCTGGTGGTCCAGGTCGAGGCTCCGCCATCGGTCGCATCCGGGCTGCAGCGAATCGGTCGCGCCGGACACCAGGTCGGCGCGGTATCCCATGGGGTCATCTTCCCGAAGTTCCGCGGCGACCTGGTCGAATGCGCCGTGGTTGCCGAGCGGATGCGCGAGGGCGCGATCGAATCGATGCGGTATCCGCGCAATCCGCTCGACGTCCTCGCGCAGCAAATCGTCGCGATGGTCGCCATGGAGCCGACCGCGGTCGACGACCTCGAGGCCCTCGTCGCCCGCGCGGCACCGTTCGCGGGACTGCCTCGTTCGGCGCTCGAGGCCGTGCTCGACATGCTCGCCGGCCGATACCCCTCCGACGCGTTCGCCGAGCTCCGTCCCCGGCTGGTCTGGGATCGAGTCGCCGGCGAGCTCACCGCCCGAGGGGGCGCGCAGCGGCTGGCCGTCACCAGCGGCGGGACGATCCCTGATCGAGGGCTCTTCGGCGTGTTCCTCGCCGGCGCCCAAGGACCCGGCCGGCGGGTCGGTGAACTCGACGAGGAGATGGTCTACGAGTCGCGGGTCGGCGACGTATTCCTGCTCGGGTCCAGCTCCTGGCGGATCGAGGACATTACGCACGACCGCGTCCTGGTGACGCCGGCTCCGGGGCAGGTCGGCCGGATGCCGTTCTGGAAGGGCGACTCGCCGGGGCGTCCGGTGGAGCTCGGGAGAGCGCTCGGCGCATTCCTGCGCGAGGTGGCGGCAGCCGATAGCGAGACCGCGGCCGCGCGGGCGCGCGCCGCCGGCCTCGACGACTGGGGTACGGCGAACCTGCTGGCTTACCTGGCAGAACAGCGGGAGGCGACGCGGATTCTCCCCGACGACCGGACGATTCTGGTCGAGCGGTTCCGCGATGAGCTCGGCGACTGGCGCTTGGTCGTGCACTCCCCCTTCGGCGCGCCGATCAACGCCCCGTGGGCGCTATCCATTGCCGCTCGGATCCGGGAACGCTTCGGCCTCGACGTCAGCTCGATGCATTCCGACGACGGCATAGTGATTCGCCTGCCGGACACGGATGCAGAGCCGCCAACCGCGGAATTGGTGGTCTTCGACGCTGACGAGATCGACGGAATAGTCACGGCAGAGGTCGGCAATTCGGCACTGTTCGCGTCGCGATTCCGGGAATGCGCCGCCCGATCTCTGCTGCTCCCACGGCGTGACCCGCGCCGACGCACGCCGCTGTGGCAGCAGCGGCAGCGCGCCAACCAGCTACTGCAGGTCGCCTCCGAATTCGGGACCTTCCCCGTGGTGCTGGAGGCCATGCGCGAGTGCCTGCAAGACGTCTACGACCTTCCCGGGCTGGCCGCGCTGATGCGCGACGTCGCCGGCCGGGCGGTGCGGGTGGTCGAGGTCGAGACCCCGGCGGCGTCGCCGTTCGCGCGGTCGCTGTTGTTCGGCTACGTCGGGATGTTCCTCTATGAGGGCGACGCGCCGCTGGCGGAGCGCCGCGCCTCCGCACTGTCGCTCGACTCGGCGCTGCTCGCCGAGCTGATGGGCACGACGGACCTGCGCGAGCTGCTCGACGAGGACGCGCTCGCGGAGGTCGAACGCGAGATCACCCGCCTCGCTCCGGACCGGCATGCCCGCGGTCTCGACTCGGTGCACGACTTGTTGCGCGGGATCGGCGACCTGACCACCGAGGAGGCGCTCGCCCGGGGCGCGACGCCGCACGACCTCGGCGAGCTGGAGGCGCAGCGCCGTGCGATACGGGTCCGCATCGCCGGCGGGCAGCGCTGGTTGGCGATCGAGGACGCCGGACGGGTGCGAGACGCCCTGGGCGCCGCGCTGCCGGTGGGCGTCCCCGAGGCCTACACCGAGCCGGTGCGTGACCCGCTCGGCGACCTGGTCTCGCGTTATGCCCGGACCCACGGACCCTTCCTCGCCGCGGACGTCGCCGATCGGCTCGGCCTCGGGGTCGCCATCGTCTCGTCGGCGCTGGCGCGGCTCACCGCGTCCGGCCGGCTTGTCCAGGGCGAATTCCGCCCCGGTGGGATGGCGACCGAGTGGTGCGACGCAGAGGTGCTGCGGGCGATCCGGCGACGTTCTCTGGCGGCGCTGCGCCGCGAGGTGGAGCCGGTGCCCGCCGACGCGCTCGCGCGTTTCATCCCGTCCTGGCAGGGCATCGGCGCGCGATCGACCCGCGGCGTCGACGCCGTGCTGCGCGCGGTGGAGCAACTTGCCGGCGCGCCCGTCCCGGCGAGCGCACTCGAGACGCTGGTGTTGCCCAGCCGGGTCGCCGACTACAGCCCGCCGATGCTCGACGAACTCACCCTGGCCGGTGAGGTGATCTGGACGGGAGCCGGCGCGCTGCCCGGAAACGACGGCTGGGTCGTTGTCGCTCCCGGCGACGCGGCGCCCCTGCTACTACCCGATCCCGAGCCGCCCGAGGGTGAGCTGCCGATGCACGTGCTGCACGCGCTCGGCGGTCCCGGCGCGGCCGTTTTCTTCGGCGCGCTCGCCGAGCGCACCGCCGCGCTCAGCGGGCCGGTCACCGATGCCGATCTGGCCGACGCCGTATGGGCCCTGGTATGGGCCGGGCTGCTCACCAACGACACGATTGCGCCGATCCGGGCATTGGTCGGTTCGGCGACGAAAACGGCCCACAGCCGTCGGCCGCGAGCACCGCGGCATCGGTACGGGCGGGCAGGATCGCTCTTCGCCGCGGGCACTGTCCCACCGCGGAGAAGCGCGCCCCCGGCGATGAGCGGGCGGTGGTCGGTCCTGCCCGACCGCGAACCCGACGTCGCCCGGCGCGCCATCGTCGCCGCCGAGGTTCTGCTCGACCGGTATGGCGTCGTGACGCGCGGCTGCGCCGCCGCGGAGCGGGTCAACGGTGGGTTCGCCGCCGTGTATCCGGTCCTGAAGGCCGCCGAGGAGTCCGGGCGTGCCCGGCGCGGCTATTTCGTCGACGGGTTGGGCGCCGCGCAGTTCGCCCTTCCGGGGGCGGTCGACCGGCTGCGCGGCTATGCCCGTCCGACCGATGTGCGGGCACCCGAACCAGCCCTCGTGCTGGCCGCGACGGACCCGGGGAACCCCTACGGCGCAGCGCTGCCGTGGCCGCAGGCGCCGGCAGAGGAGGGCAGGCGCGGGCACCAACCGGCTCGCAAGGCAGGCGCCCTCGTCGTGCTCGTCGACGGCGTGTGCGTCCTTTACGTCGAACGCGGCGGCCGCACCCTGCTGTCGTTCACCGACGATCCCGACGTCCTGCAGCCGGCGGCGGACGCGTTGGCGCTCGCCGTCCGTGATGGCGCGCTGGGCAAGCTCGCCGTCGAACGCGCCGACGGAGTGCCCATAGTGGCCTCACCGCTCGGCGCGGCATTGGAGGCGGCCGGCTTCCGGCCCACTCCGCGCGGCCTGCGGCTGCGGGCCTGACGACGGGCCGGGAGTTCGATGCCCGAGGGCGACACCGTCTGGCTGACCGCCGCGCGGCTGCACCGCGCGCTGAGCGGGCGCGCTCTCACGGTCACCGACTTTCGCGTGCCGCAACTGGCGACCGTCGACCTGCGCGGCCACACCGTCACGGAGGTCATCGCCCGGGGCAAACACGTCCTGATGCGGCTGGACGACCAGCAAACGGTGCACAGCCATCTGCGCATGGACGGGTCCTGGTATCTGACCCGCGCCGGCGTGCCCGCCCGTCGGCACCCGGATCACCTGGTCCGCGTCCGGCTGGGGAACGCGGAATGGCTGGCGACCGGTTACCGAATCCACGACCTCCGCGTGCTTCCGACTGCGGGCGAGGATCAGGTCGTCGGGCATCTCGGCCCCGACCTGCTCGGACCCGACTGGAGCGAGGACGTGGCGCTCCGCCGACTGACCAGCCAGCCGGACCGCGCCGTCGCCGACGCGCTGCTCGACCAGCGCAACCTCGCCGGCATCGGAAACCTTTACAAGTGCGAGGTGCTGTTCATCGACCGCGTGCATCCGTGGACGCCGGTCGGGCAGGTGCCGAACCTCGCCTCCGTCCTCAGCACCGCGCGGCGGCTGCTCCGGATGAACCGCGACCATCCGGACCAGTCGACGACAGGCATGACCGGGCCGGGCCGCGATCACTGGGTCTACGGGAGGTCCGGCCAGCCGTGCCTGCGTTGTCGCACACCGATTCGCCGGGAGGATCAGGGGGTGCCGCCGCACCAGCGGAGCACGTACTGGTGTCCCCGCTGCCAACCGGACCGTAGGGACCCTGATGGTCAGGAAGCTTGAGCGGAGGCCCCGGCGCCGTCGGTCGCCGCGGGCAGCGACGCGAGCAGGAGCTCGGCGTCGGCCCGCACCGACTCCGGGCGCGCCGGGTTGACCACGAAGGACGCCAGCCAGCGCAGCACCAGATCGACGCCGCTGACGCCGCCGCCGGCAAGCAGGTCGCCGACTGCCGACCGGGCGAGCTGCCAGGCCGGGCGCGCGGGATCGATCCGCGCCAGCCCGACCAGCGTCCCCGGTTCGACAAGAGCGAGCGTGCGCAGCAGCCGATGGCCCGACAGGTCGTTGGCGGCGCCGGCGAGGGCCGTCGCAAGCGGCTCGGACCCGTGCCGGTCGACCAGGCTGCGCACCTCCTCGAGCAGAAGCGCCGACAGCACCGCCTCGCGGGTGCGGAAGTGGTTGTAGAGGGTCGCCTTCGCGACGCCGGCTGCGGCGGCGACCTGCGCCATGGTGATCTTCGTGCCACTCGCCTCGACCGCGCGCCGGGCGCCGTCCAACAGCGCCGCGCGCGTGCGGCTCATCGCGTTCCCACCGCGGCTGCGCGTCCCGGCAGCCCGCACGGGCGCAGCGGAGGCGAGACAGGCCGGCGCGGCCGGGGAACGGAACAGCGCATCGATCAGCGGATCTGCGGCCATCGCTGCCTCCCGGGTTCACTCTGCCTCGGCTCGCCGGGGCGGAGGGTGCCCGCCGACGCTATCGGGAGTGCTGCACCAACTCCCGGCGGCGCGCGGTAGAAGTCAGGCCGCGAGCGTCAGGCCGCGAGCGTCAGCCCGGACGGGCGTCAGCCCGGACGCCGTCAGCCCGGACGCCGTCAGCCCGCGAGGGGTCAGCCCGGGGCCGTCGGCCCCGAGCGTCAGGCGGCGACCGTCGGGAGGCTGCGAACCTGCGCAGAACCGGACTCGGTGGCCGGCGCGGGAGCGATCCGCGCTGCACCGGCGCCGGCGCCGGGAAGGGTCGCCAGCCGACCGCCGGAAAGCCCGAGCTTCTCTTCGCGGCGCAACAGGATGCTGACTTCTTGGAACAGCTCGGACATCTCCACGTCGAGAGCGGCACAGATCGCGGCGAGCAATTCGGAGGAGGCCTCCTTCTGACCCCGCTCGACCTCGGACAGATAACCGAGGCTCACGCGGGCGGTCGCGGACACCTCACGCAGCGTGCGTCGCTGGCGCAGCCGGAGCCCGCGCAGCGTCTCGCCGACGACTTGACGAAGTACGGGCATGACGTCGACCCCCTCGGGCATAGCTGGCTCGGAACGCCGGTGGTGCAACCGTACCCGGCGGCACCGACACGAGGACGCTGATCGACGTCCGTACGCTCACGGCGAAACCAACGTCAGGACGTACCAGTACATTCCGTTTGGAGCAGCCACAGGCTCGCCTGCACCGCGTCTCGGCGGATCCGGGCGCGCTCGCCGGCGAACTGGTAGTGCCCCACCCGGACGCCCGCCGCCGAGGCCACCGCGGCGAACACGGTTCCCACCGGCTGCCCGTCCTGGGGGTCCGGACCGGCGACCCCGGTCACCCCGAGCCCGAGGTCAGCGCCCAGGCGCGAGCGCACTCCCGCGGCGAGCTGCGCGGCGACGTCGGCATGAACGGCGCCGACCCGTCGCAGCAGTTGCGGGTCGACACCGGCAAGCTGGGCCTTCAAGTCCGTGGCGTAGACGATCAGTCCGCCGCGAACCGTGTTGCTGGCTCCGGCGGTGTCGGTGAGGGCGGCGCAGATCAATCCACCGGTCAGCGACTCCGCGACCGCCACGGTGACCCCGAGCCCGCGCAGCCGGGCGTGCAGCGCCGGAAGATCGACTGTGGCAGCCGCCGTCACGCGCGACCCTGCGTGGGCGGGGTCGCGGCGACCGACGTTCCCGGCGGCACCCGTGATCCGCCCCGCCGGCGCAGGGACAAGGCCCGCCCGACGTAGTCGATTCCCGTCGCCGTGCCCACGACGATCGCGGCGATCATCACCGTCCAGGCCGCGTCGCGCATCGCCGACCATGGCGGCAGGAGGAACAGCCCGATGGCAAGCGCCTGGAGCAGTGTCTTCAGTTTGCCGCCGCGGCTGGCCGCGAGGACGCCGTGCCGGATCACCCAGAACCGCAGCACCGTGACGAGGACCTCCCGGACCAGGATCACCACGGTCACCCACCAGGGCAGCTGGTTCATGACCGAGAGCCCTACCAGGGCCGCACCGATCAGCGCCTTGTCCGCGAGCGGGTCGGCGAGCTTGCCGAACTCGGTGATCGACCCGCGCTTGCGGGCGAGCTCGCCGTCGAGGCGGTCGGTCACCGACGCCACCGCGAAGGCGACGGTCGCGGCGATGCGCCAGCCGGGATGGGTCCCGTCTCCGTGGAACAGGAAGACCAGGAAGACGGGCACCAGCAGCATGCGGAACACCGTGAGGGCGTTGGCCAGGTTCCACGCCGACACGGGGTTCGGCGGGTCGGCCAGCGGGTCGTGCTGCTCCATCCCCCCGAGCGGGTCGAGCCCGGCGCCCGGGCTGCTCACCATGCCGGTCCGGCGGCGTCGGCGACCAGGTCGACTCCCTCCGAGTCGACCACGACGGCAGGTACGAACGACCCCCGGCCCGCATCGGCGCCGGTCAGAAGAGTGACGCCGTCGGTGTCCGGGCCCTGATGCGCTGCGCGTCCCACCACGCCGTCCTCCCCAATTTCTTCGACGAGGACGCTCACTTTTGCTCCGACCCGCTCCTCCGCCCGCTGCGCGACCAGCTCGTCGGCGAGTGCGCTGACCCGGGCGACCCGCTGCTGGATCTCCTCCGTGGGCAGCTTGCCGTCGAATGCGGCGGCGTCCGTGCCCTCCTCGTCCGAGTAACCGAACACGCCGATGGCGTCCAACCGGGCAGCGACGAGAAAGCGCTCCAGTTCCGCGAGATCGTCCTCCGTCTCACCGGGGAAGCCCACGATCACGTTGCTCCGGGCGCCCAGATCGGGAGCCAGGTCGCGTGCCCGGCCGAGCACGTCGAGGAACGCCTCGGTCGAGCCGAAGCGGCGCATCCGCCGCAGCACCGAGGCGCTGGCGTGCTGGAACGAGAGGTCGAAGTACGCGGCCACGCCCGGCGTGGTCGCCACCGCTTCCAGCAGGGAGGGGCGCAGCTCCGCGGGTTGCAGGTAGGACACCCGAACCCGCTCGATCCCCTCGATCGCCGCCAGGTCGGGGAGCAGCCTCTCCAGCGCTCGCAGGTTTCCGAGATCCTTGCCGTAGGAGGTCGAGTTCTCGCTCACCAGGACGAGCTCCCGGGCGCCGGTCGAGGCCAGCCACCGTGCCTCGGCCAGCACCTGCTCCGGCGGGCGGGAGACGAAGGCGCCGCGGAACGACGGGATCGCACAGAAGGTGCAGCGGCGGTCGCAGCCCGAGGCAAGCTTCAGGTACGCCGTCGGCGCGTCGTCGAGTCGGCGGCGGGTCGCCCCCTGCGGCAGCCAGGCGTGCCCGGGCAGGGCGACCTCGTGCGCCGCGTGCGGGCGGGCGGCCGGCGCGAGGGGCAGCAGGGTCCGGCGATCGCGCGGCACGTGCGGCTCGGGAGGGCTTCCCGCCGCGACCGAGTCGAGCGCCGCGGCGATGTCGGCGTAGCTGTCGAACCCGAGCACCGCATCGGCCTCCGGAAGGGAGGCGGCCAGCTCGCTGCCGTACCGCTCGGCGAGACACCCGACGGCCACGACCCGGCGTCCGTCGCCCGCTGCCGTGAGGACGGCGTCGATGGAGTCCTTCTTCGCGGCATCGATGAACCCGCAGGTGTTCACCAGGACGACCGACGCGTCCTCGTCCTCGGTGAAAGTCCAGCCGCCGGCGTCGAGACGCGCGGCGAGCTCCTCGGAGTCCACCTCGTTGCGGGCGCACCCGAGCGTCACGAGCGAGACGGTTCGGGGGCTCGGCGGCACCACTGCAGGTTACCCGCGGCGACTAGGTAGCACGGCCCGCGAAAACGGCGCGACCCGCCCCCTCGATCGCCGGTGCGGGCGCCGCAGAGCAGGACGTGCGGCCCGCTCGGCCGGCCGCGGACGGATACCGTGGCGCCGTGGCGGACGTGGTCGTTCGTCGGGCCCGCACCCGCGATGTCCCGGCGATGAAGTCGATCATCGATCTCTATGCCGGCTCGGGCCGCAAGCTCCTCGCGAAGCAACTGGTCACGCTCTACGAGGACGTGCAGGATTTCGCGGTCGCCGAGCGGGACGGCGGCATCGTCGGCTGCGGCGCCCTGCACGTGCTGTGGGCGGACCTCGGCGAGATCCGCACCCTGGCCGTCCGCCCGGACTGCCGGGGGCATGGCGTCGGCGGCCTGATCCTCGAGGACCTGATCGGTCGCGCCCGCGAGCTGGGGCTCTCGCGCCTGTTCGCTCTGACATTCCAGGTCGAGTTCTTCCGGTCGCACGGGTTCGCGGAGATCGAGGGCACGCCCGTCGACCCGCAGACCTACGCCGAGCTACGCCGCTCGTACGACCAGGGGGTGGCGGAGTTCCTCGGCCTGGAGTACGTCAAGCCGAACACCTTGGGCAACAGCCGCATGCTGCGCCATCTTTGACGGTGATCGTTCAGGCGCGCCTTCGAGGATGCGGACGGCGACCGCGATAGCGTCCGAGAAAGGAGGTGACCGTCGTGGCCACTGCACATCGCGTCGAAGGCGCCCGGGCGTGGAGCGCTCCGTCGCGCAGCGCGCGCCGCGTCGACGACTACGTCGGCCGGCACCGCGCGGCCGAGCAGCGCACCTTCTCGCTGCGCCGGCTGTTGTACTTCGCGCGGCACCGCCGCTAGTGCTGCGCTAATACGCCGTCTCCGGCTCGTCCTCGCCTTCCACCAGGTCGTCGGCGGTTCCGCCGTTGCGCAGGGCGTAGAGCAGACCTGGCAGGTCGTCCGGCAGCACCAGCACCTCGCGCGCCTTCGAACCCTCCGACGGGCCGACGATCCCTCGGGTCTCCATGAGGTCCATCAGGCGCCCTGCTTTGGCGAAACCGACGCGCAGCTTGCGCTGCAACATCGAGGTCGACCCGAATTGCGTAGAGACCACCTGCTCCACCGCTGCGAGGAAGAGCTCCAGATCGTCGCCGATGTCGGCGTCGATCTCTTTCTTCGCCGCCTGCGGCGCGGTGACGTCCTCGCGGTAGGTCGGCTGCAACTGCCCCTTGCAGTGGGAGACGATCGACTTGATCTCGGCGTCGGTGACGAACGCCCCCTGCATCCGCGCCGCCTTCGAGGCGCCCATCGGCAGGAAGAGCCCGTCGCCCTTGCCGAGCAGCTTCTCGGCGCCCGGCTGGTCGAGGATGACGCGGGAGTCCGCCAGCGAGGACGTCTTGAACGCCAGCCGGGACGGGACGTTCGCCTTGATGAGCCCGGTGACCACGTCGACCGACGGGCGCTGCGTTGCGATCACGAGATGGATCCCGGCGGCGCGGGCCAGCTGGGTGATCCGGACGATCGCCTCCTCGACGTCGCGGGGCGCCACCATCATCAGGTCGGCGAGCTCGTCGACGATCACCAGGAGATACGGATAGGCGGTGTAGACCCGCTCGCTGCCGGGTGGCGCGACGAGGTCGCCCGACTGGACCTTCTTGTTGAAGTCGTCGATGTGCCGCACCCCGGACGCTTCCATGTCCTCGTAGCGCAGGTCCATCTCGCGGACGACCCACTGCAGTGCGTCGGCGGCCTTCTTCGGGTTGGTGATCACCGGGGTCACCAGGTGGGGGATGCCCTGGTAGGCCGCGAACTCCACCCGCTTGGGGTCGATCAGCACCATTCGCACCTGGTCGGGCGTCGCCCGCGTCAGGACCGAGAGGATCAGCGTGTTGATGCAACTCGACTTGCCCGCGCCGGTTGCGCCCGCGACCAGCAGGTGCGGCATCTTGGCCAGGTTGGCGACGACGAAGCCACCTTCGACGTCCTTGCCCAGCGCGACGAGCATCGGGTGGTGGTCGCGCTGGGCGACGGACGAGCGCAGCACGTCGCCCAGCATGACGATCTCGGGGTCGGCGTTCGGGATCTCGACGCCGACGGCGCTCTTGCCCGGGATCGGGCTGAGGATCCGCACGTCGGCGCTCTTCACGGCGTACGCGATGTTGCGGGTCAGGTTGGTGATGCGCTCGACCTTGACCCCGGGTCCCAGCTCGACTTCGTAGCGCGTGACGGTCGGGCCCCGGTTGAAGCCGGTGACCGCGCAGTCGATGTCGAACTCGCTGAACACCTGCTGCAGCGCGGCGATCACTTCGTCGTTCGCCTTCGTGTGCGCCAGGTGGGGGCTTCCCTGCGCCAGGCTGATCAGCGACGGCAGCGTGTACATCCCGGCGCCGCCGGCCAGCTCGAGCTGCACCGGACGGGTGATGTCCGGGAGGTCTTCCTCGGCCGGCTTGGCCGCGCGCGCCCGACGCGGTTTGGGCGCGGGCGGCACCTCGGGACGCTCGGCCAGCTCTCGCTCGAGCTCGCTCAGGTCTGTCGTCGGGGTCCCGTCCTCCGGCGTCTCCTCACGTCGCCGTGACCGGCGTTTCGCTGGCGGTGCCGGCGCGATTTCTTCGACTTCCTGTTCATCAGGATGTCGCCTGATCGTCAGGCTGCGCAGATACTCGACGATCGCGCTGATGGGAGTGGACGTGACGACGAGAATTCCGAACCCCCCGACGAGCAGCAGGATGGGGACGGCGAGCACGGCGGACACGCCTCGCGCCAGCGAACCGCCGATGAGCGCACCGACGGCACCGCCGGCATGCGCACGCGCGACTGCGGTGTGCGGAGATCCGCCCCAGAGATCGAACAGGCCGAGGACGGAGACGGCCAGCGCCACGCTGCCGACCAGTACGCGACCGCGGCCGGTCGGCTCGGCTGCCTGCCGCAGCATGTGGACGCCGCCGGCGAGCAACAGCAGGGGCAGCAGCACCGCGGCGTTGCCGACGACCGTCCGGCACACGCTCGCGATCCCGCCGCCGACCGGGCCGGCCGCGCCGAACCAGATCCCCAACGCGCTGACCGCACCGAGCGCCAGCACCGCCAGGGCCGCGCCGTCGCGCCGATGCGCCGGATCGAGGTCGCGGGCGGTCGCGGCGTTGCGTCCTACGGCACGGGCGAGGCGCCCGACGACTGAGGCAAGCGCCCGCCACAGGGCCAGAAGTCCCCGGCCCAGCGCGGCGACCAGCGACGGCCGGCGTGCCGGTTTCCGGGTCGGCCGGCGCGCGGGTGGTCGGGTGCGGGTTCCGGAGGCGGGCACCCGGCAACCCTAACGCTGGACTGAACCGTTACCCGGTAACTACAGCCCGGCCGCGGCCAGGTCGTCGCGCAGGTGCGCCAACTCGTGGTCGGTAGCGTCGACGAGCGGCGGACGGACCGGACCGACCTCGAGGCCGCGGTCACGCAGGCCCGCCTTGACCAGGATTGTTCCGGCGGTGCGGAAGATGCCGGTGTAGATGGGCAGCAGCCGCCGGTGCAGTGCGAGCGCGCTCGCCGGGTCCCCGCCTGCATACGCCTCGATCATCTGCTTGGTGAGCGCTCCGCTGAAGTGGGTGGAGGTGCCCACGACGCCGGTCGCACCGACCGAGAGCAGCGGCAGGGTGAGCGCGTCCTCGCCGCTGTAGAAGGCGAGGTCGGTCTCGGCCATGACCCGGCCGGAGGCGACAAGATCCCCCTTGGCGTCCTTGACCGCCACGATCCGGTCGTGCTGCGCCAACTCGACGAGCGTCTCGGTAGCGATGGGGGTGCCGGTGCGGCCCGGGATGTCGTAGAGCATCACCGGCAGATCGCTGGAGTCGGCGACGGTCCGGAAGTGCCGGAGGACGCCGGCCTGCGGTGGCTTCGAGTAATAGGGAGTCACGACCAGCAGGCCGGACGCGCCGGCCTTGCCGGCTTGCTGCGCGAGTTGCACGGTGTGGGCGGTGTCGAAGGTGCCGACCCCCGCGAGGACGTGCGCCCGGTCACCGACTGCGTCGACCACCGCGGTCAGCAGGTCGGCCTTCTCCGCGTCGCTCGTCGTCGGAGACTCCCCCGTCGTCCCGCTGATGACCAGCCCGTCGTTGTGCTGGTCGTCGACGAGATACCTGGCCAGGCGCGCCGCTGCCTCGAGATTTAGCGCTCCGCTGACATCGAAGGGCGTGACCATGGCGGTCATCAACCGGCCGAACGGAGGTTGCGGCGGGCCACTCGACATGGCGCCACGCTACCGCCACCGACGCCCGATCGGACGGCAGCCGGGCGCTAAGACATTGCAATGACGTCACCATGATGTCATCATGACGCCATGGATCTCGACCACCACGTCCGGCAATGGGGCGACCAGCTCGCTGCGGTCACCGCGCTCGCCGACGACCGCACCCGAGACATCACCGCGGCGCTCACCGGTGCCGGCGCCGCGGCAGCTCGGCTGGTGCTTCTCGAGGCGCTGAGCGAGGCGGCCGGGGAGGTCACCGAGGCCCTGCTGGATGCACCCGGATCGCCGACCGTGTCCCTGCGGTTGGACGGCTCGCGGGTCTTTCTCGACGTCAGCGTGGCGACGCCGGCCGAGGCCGCAGCAGTCGCTGGAGACGACGGGGACGCCAGCGCGCGGGTGACCGTGCGGATGCCCGAGCGCATCAAGACCGACCTCGACCACGCCGCCGACCGTGACGGCGTGTCGGTCAACACCTGGATCGTGCGCGCGCTCACCGGCGCGCTCTCTCGCACCGCGTCCGGCGCATCGGCGCCGCGGCACAACCCGCACCGCATCACCGGTTGGATCAACGGTTAGGAGCCCGACATGACCATCCGAACCTTTCCACTTCCCGGTCCGATCAACCTGCAGGCCCGACTCGGCCACGCCACCCTGACCGTGGAGGCCGCGGACGGGCTGACCGAAGCGACCGTCGACGTCGACGCGCCGGCCGACGGCGACGCAGCCGAGCGGGTGTCCGTCGAGCTGACCGGCCGGACGCTGCAGATCAGCACGCCCCGACAGGGCGGTCTGTTGGACCGGGTGTCCGGCAGCCGCACGCGCGACGCGCTCGACATCACGGTCCGGGTTCCGGCCGGCACCGCGATGAAGATCTCCTCGGTCACCGGCGCGATCACCATGACGGGTCGCAGCGGCGGCGTCGACGTCGCCACCGGCGCCGCGCCGATCGACCTCGACGTCGTCGACGGCGACCTGCGGCTGCGCTACGGCAGCGCGACCGCGCGAGTGGCCGAAGTCCGCGGCAGCGCGACACTGCGCTCCGGGTCCGGCGACGCCGTCCTCGGCACGGTCACCGGCGACCTGTCCTGCGGCTGCGGCAGCGGATCGCTCGAGGCCGGACCGGTCGGCGGCCGGGTGCGCTGGCGAGCCGGGTCCGGCACCGCCCGGCTCGCCAGCGTGCACGACGACGTCGACCTGGCCAGCGGCTCGGGAACGGTCAGCATCGGGCTGCCGCCCGGCATCGCCGCCCGCCTCGACGTGACCGCGGGCTCAGGCCGGGTTGCCTCGGAGCTGCCGATCGACGCGCAACCGGCGGCCGGCGGGCGGCCCATCACGGTTCGCGCGCGCACCGGCAGCGGGGACATCAGGCTGTTCCGCGCCGTGGCCTGACCACGGCCGACAACGCGGGCGCCAGGTCGCCTCTCGGGGCGACCTCGACGCCGTCCAACGCCAGCCACTTCGCGACGTCCGCCAGTTCGGCGGCCAACTCAGCGGCGACGACCTGCCCGTCGGCGCCGGCCTCGAGATGCGCCGACTGCACGCGCAGCATCCCGGCCTGACGGTCGGACTTCAGGTCGACGCGCGCGACGAGGCGGTCGCCGAGCAGGAACGGCAGGACGTAGTAGCCGTACACCCGCTTGTCGGCCGGCGTGTAGATCTCGAGGCGGTACCGGAACCCGAACAGGCGCTCGGTCCGCTCGCGGAACCAAATCAGCGAGTCGAACGGCGACAGCAGGGCCCGCGCCGACACGCGGCGCGGTCGTCGAGCGTCGGCCCACATGTACGCGGGCCCGCGCCAGCCTTCGACCGCCGCCGGGATCAGTTCCTCGGCATCGACGAGCTCGGCGATCCGCGACCGGGCCAGGCCGCGGGAGAGCCGGAAGTAATCGGCGAGATCCGCTTCGGTGGCGATCCCGCAACAGCGGGCGGCGATCCGGATGAGGTCGCGCTGCGCGTCGTCCTCAGCCGGCGTCGGTGCCGCGACCACGTCGCTCGGAAGCACCCGCTCGGGTAGGTCGTACAGGCGCTCGAAGTTCACCCGGCGGGCCGCGGTGACCCGGCCGGACCAGAACAGGTACTCGAGCGCGATCTTGCCGTCGTGCCAGTTCCACATGGCGCCGGGCCGCTTCTGCGGGCGCGGGATGCCCAGCGCGCCGGCGCGCAGCGGTCCGGCCGTGCGGACGAGCGCGAGCACCTCGTCGACCAGCCCGGGGCGTTCGCGGGCGATCCGGCGCATCCCGCCCCAGGCCTCGTCCGCTGCGCGCTCCATGCGCCACCGGAACAGCGGCTGGTGCTGCACCGGGACCAGCGAGGCCTCGTGGGCCCAGTACTCGAACAGCTCCCGGCGCACCGGGCCGTCGGTGTGCGCCGCCATCCGGTCGAGCAGGTCGCGCGGATACGGCCCGAGCCGGGACAGCACCGGAAGATAGTGGGAGCGGCAGAAGACGTTGACGGAGTCGATCTGCAGCACGCCGACGTGGTCGAGGACGCGGCGCACGTGGCGCGCGTCGATGCGTCCGGACGGCCTCGGCTCGGCGAAGCCCTGAGCCGCCAGGGCGATGCGCCGTGCCTGCGACGTGCTCAACCGCTCGGGAGCTCCGGCACGCGGCGGGCGGAGCGCGGACGCGGGCACGGCATGGACATTAGGCATCAACCCCGACAGCGTCGCGACGATCACAGCCCGGACGGGAGTGGGGCGTGCCACGATGGCCGCGTGTTCGAGCACCTCATCGAGACGGTCGGCAGTGCCGTGGGCGTCTGGCTGTACGTCATCGCGGGCGCGCTCTGCTTCGCCGAGGCGGCCATCCTCGTCGGGATGGTGCTGCCCGGCGAGACCGCGCTGCTGGTCGCCGGGGTGTTCTGCTCACACGGCACGCTGAGCCTGCCGGTGATGATCGTGGTTGCCTTCGGCTGCGCGGTCGCCGGTGACTCGGTCGGGTTCGAGTTCGGCAGGAAGTTCGGCCCTCCGTTGCGGCGCTCCCGAGTCGGCCGGTTCGTC
Source organism: Jatrophihabitans sp. (assembly GCA_025924515.1). Lineage (GTDB taxonomy): Bacteria > Actinomycetota > Actinomycetes > Mycobacteriales > Jatrophihabitantaceae > JAICIE01. The sequence goes on from JAICIE010000067.1 coordinate 17,506, forward strand.
GGCGAGCATCGCTGGGCGAAGGTTGACGGCTTCCTGCACCGGCACGGCGGGAAAGCGGTACTGATCGGCCGGCTGACCGCGATCTTCCGCGCGCTCGTGCCGTCCATGGCGGGCATGAGCGGAATGCGCTACCGGACCTTCCTCACCTGGAATGTGATCGGCGGA
>JAICIE010000068.1 GCA_025924515.1 Jatrophihabitans sp.
GCGCTGCAGAAGGCCGGCATCGACTACGACTCGGCCGAGTCGCAGTTCGTCCCGTCGGTGCAGGTCCCGCTCGAGGAGGACGGCGCCCGCAAGGTGCTGCGGCTCGTCGACGCGCTCGAGGACTGCGACGACGTGCAGAACGTGTACGCCAACTTCGACGTCACCGACGAGGTGCTGGCGGCCGTCGGCGCCGACTGAGGCTGCTCCCCGGCTGAGCAGCCCCGGCGCAGGGACCGGTCGGTGCGCGCGGTTTGCATTCGTGTCCGGGGTCGGCAAACGCGGCAAACGCCGGCGCAACCGGTTTGCCGGGTGCAAACCGCGTGGGCGGCGGGGCAACCGGTCACGAATCCGGGCGCCGGCTCACCCGGGCGGCTTGGCCCAGAACCGAAAGAACTCGTGCCCGAGCGCGGACAGCAGCCCGTCGGCCCCCGAGCGGGCGTACAGCCAGTCGACGACCGTGAAGAACAGCGCGTTCAGCCGCTGCACCTGCAGGAGCAGGATGACCCCGAGCATCCCCCAGGGCTTGATCTTGTCGCCGAAGGTGACCGTCTCCCGGGCCAGGTGCGGCTCCAGGATCGCCCAGCCGTCGAGGCCCGGGATCGGCAGCAGGTTGAGGACGGCCGCGGTGATCTGTAACAGACCCAGGAACGCCAGCCCGGCCCAGAACCGGCCGTGGTCGGCCGCCGACGAGCCTGCGCCGTACTGGGCCAACACCGCGGCGTTGCGGCTGCGGGCGACCGCCAGCAGGACCACCGCGAATGCCACGTTCACCAACGGACCCGCGGCGGCCGCCAGACTCTGCGCCGCCTTGCTGCGGAAGGCGTGCCGGTGCAGGTACACCGCGCCGCCGGGCAACCCGATGCCGCCCTGCACGATGAACAGCAGCGGCAGGACGATCGAGAGCACCGGGTGCGCGTACTTGAACGGGTTGAGGCTGAGGTACCCGGCCGCCTCCACGCTGCGGTCGCCGGCGCGGAAGGCCGCGTAGGCGTGCGCGAACTCGTGCAGGCACAGGGAGACCACCCAGCCGCCGAGGACGAGCAGGAACACGCCCAGGTCACCCAGCCGTGAGCCGCTCGTCTGCCGGCTCCATGACAGGCCCGCGCCGAGCGCGGTGACCGCCAGCACCGCGAGGAACAGCGGGCTCGGCCGCACCGCGCGTCGTCGGCGGAAGGCGCGCGGCGCGCCGGAGCCCGTCATGGCGGACACGGTACGCAAGCGGTGCCGGACGGCGTGTCTACCCGGCTCGCCCGGATCCCGTTCCTACGCTCGAACGGGCGTTCGACGACGGGAGCGGAAAGCATGCGGGTGCTCGGCGTCGACCCGGGCCTGACGCGGTGCGGCATCGGGATCGTCGACGGCGCACCCGGGCGGGTGCTGCGGCTGGTGCACGTCGAAGTCGTCCGCACTCCCGCCGACGAGGGCGTCGGGCGCCGGCTGCTCGCGCAGGCCGACGCCATCGGCGAGGCGTTGCGGCGCTGGTCCCCGGACGTGGTGGCCGTCGAGCGGGTCTTCAGCCAGCACAACGTCCGCACCGTCATGGGCACCGCCCAGGTCGCCGGGCTGGCGATCGTCGCGGCGGCGCGGGCCGACATCCCGGTGGCTCTGCACACCCCCAGCGAGGTGAAAGCCGCGATCACCGGATCCGGGGTCGCCGGAAAGGCGCAGGTGACCGCGATGGTCACCCGGCTGCTGCGGTTGTCGGAGCTCCCGCGGCCGGCCGACGCTGCGGACGCGCTGGCTCTGGCCATCTGTCAGTTGTGGCGCGGCACCGCGGCGCGCCGGCGCGAGGACGCGGTCGCCGCGATCTCGCAGCGCGCGGTGTCCGTTCCGTCGGAGTTCTCGGCGAGGATGGGGCGGTGAGCGAACCGCTGGCCCACGAGACCGACCCGCAGACCCTGCGCGAGCGCTACACCGACCTGGCGGCCGTAGCCCGCCGCATCGACGCGCTGCGCGCCGACGTTGGCCGGGCACCCGACCCGGTGGCTGAGCTGCTGGCCCGGGGGGAACTGGTCGAGCTCCTCGCCGCAGCAGGGCGCCCGGCCGAGGCGCTGGCCGAGGCAGAGGCCGCAGCCGACCGCGCCGACCGAGTCGGCAACCCCGCGCAGCAGCACATGGCCCGGCTGCGCCTCGCGCACGTGCACACGCTGCGTGGCGAGTACGCGCAGTCGACGCTGCTCTACACCGAACTGCTCGCCGCCGGGGAACGGTTCGGTCCGGTGATCGAAGCCGCCACCTGCCACTACGCCGCTCTCGACGCGTTCGGCCAGCACCACCTGAGCGACGCCCGCGACCACTTCGCTCGTGCCCTGGCGCTGCGCGAGGAGTACGACCTTCCCGACGACGAACGCGAGGCCTCCCGACTGGGGCTGGACGCCGCCCTGCGCCGGCTGCGCGACTCGGCGGCGGGGGAGGAGGCGTCGTGATCGCGAGCGTGCGGGGCACCGTCGCGGCGGTGGGTCCCGACGGAGCCGTCGTCGAGGTCGGCGGCGTCGGACTCGCGGTCTCGTGCTCGCCGGGAACGCTGGCGCGGCTGCGGGTCGGCGAGACCGCGCGGCTGGCGACCAGCCTGGTCGTCCGGGAGGACTCGCTGACCCTGTACGGCTTCGCCGACGACGACGAGCGGTCGCTGTTCGAACTGCTGCAGACGGCCAACGGGGTCGGACCCAAGCTCGCCCAGACCATGCTCGCGGTCCACCCGCCGCGCGAGCTGCGGCGCGCCATCGCCGGCAGCGACCACGCCGCGCTGACCCGCGTTCCCGGCATCGGCCGCAAGGGGGCCGAGCGCATCGTCGTCGAGTTGCGCGACCGCATCGGCGCCGCCGACGGATCCGACAGCGGCGCGGAGCCGTTCGGCGTGACGCCCGTGGCGCCGTGGCGCAACCAGCTCGCCCACGCGCTCGCCGGGCTCGGCTTCACCGGCAAGGAGGCCGGCGAGGCGATCGAGGTCGTCGCCGCCGATGTCGACGACGGCGCCCAGCCCGAGCTCGCGACCCTGCTGCGCCGCAGCATCCAACTGCTGGGCCGAACCCGATGACCCGCCGATCCGTCGCGCCCGGACCGGACGCTCGGCACGACCGGGACGGAACGTGACCGACCCCGCCCGTGACGTCGTCAGCCCGCTGCCGGAGCTCGACGAACGCGACGTCGAAGCCAGCCTCCGGCCCAAGCGGCTGAGCGAGTTCGTCGGGCAGGCGAAGGTCCGCGAGCAACTCTCCCTCGTCCTCGAGAGCGCTGTGCGGCGCGGCCGCCCACCCGACCACGTGCTGCTCTCCGGACCGCCGGGCCTCGGCAAGACCAGCCTCGCAATGATCATCGCCGTGGAGCTGGGAGCGGCCATCCGGGTCACCAGCGGGCCGGCGATCGAGCGCGCCGGCGACCTGGCCGCGCTGCTCACCAGCCTCACCGACGGGGAAGTCCTGTTCATCGACGAGATTCACCGCATCGCCCGGCCGGCCGAGGAACTGCTGTACATGGCGATGGAGGACTTCCGCGTCGACGTCGTCGTCGGCAAGGGCCCCGGCGCCACCGCCATCCCGCTCGACCTGTCCCCGTTCACCCTTGTCGGCGCCACCACCAGGGCCGGGCTGCTCACCGGTCCGCTGCGTGACCGCTTCGGGTTCACCGGGCACATGGACTTCTACGCCGAGGACGAGCTCGAGCAGGTCCTGTACCGGTCGGCGCAATTGCTGGGCATCGCATTGCGGCCCGACGGCGCCGCGGAAATAGCGACCCGGTCGCGCGGAACGCCGCGAATCGCCAACCGGCTGCTGCGCCGGGTGCGCGACTACGCCGAGGTCCGGGCCGACGGCGTCGTCACCGCCGAGATCGCCCACGCGGCGCTCGCCGTCTACGACGTCGACGCGCTGGGGCTCGACCGGCTCGATCGTGCCGTCCTCGACGCGCTGGTGCGCCGCTTCGGCGGCGGGCCGGTCGGCGTCGGGACCCTCGCCGTGGCAGTCGGCGAGGAGGTCGAGACGGTCGAGGAGGTCGCCGAACCCTTTCTCGTCCGCGCCGGGCTGCTCGCCCGGACCCCACGAGGACGGGTCGCGACGCCGGCGGCCTGGTCACATCTGGGCCTGCCGCAGCCGACCGCGGGCCCTTCGCCGCAGATCTCGCCTACGCTGTTCGACGCATAGGCTTGCGCAGTCCAGCCGCCGCAAACGGTCGGGCTCGGCCCCGAACCTCCCAGGAAGCGCGCCGTGAAGAACTACCTTCCCTTCCTCCTCGTCGTCCTCCTGTTCGTCGTCTTGATCATGGTGTCGACCCGCAACCGGCGCCGCGCAGCGGCCCAGGAATCCACCCGAGCGGGGCGCCTCGCCGTGGGCACTCGGGTGATGACCACCTCCGGCCTCTACGGCACGATCACCGGGCGCAACGAGGACGACACGGTTCAGCTCCAGATCGCCCCGGGCATCGAGGTGAAGTGGGCGCTCGCGGCGCTGCGCGACGCGGACTCGCTCGCGCCGCAGTTCCGGCAGGGGATCACCGGCGGCGGCCTCGAGATGCGCAAGAGGCCGAACGAGGACCCGGACGCCGCAGCTTAGGGGTGCGCGCCGGTTCGTCAGTCATACTGATGCACTGGGTCACGGCTGCCGCGGCACCGCGACCGTAGCCCCCGCTGCATCAACCCGGGCTAGTTCTCCACTGCACGTACCCCGCACAGAGAGATTCCGAACACCGTGGCCCCACAAGCCGGGACGTTGCGCGTAGGGCGCTACTTCCTCGCCCTCGTCGCTCTCCTGGTGGCTCTCTACGCCATCGTCGGGTTCGGCTCGCGGCACACCCCGAAGCTGGGTCTCGACCTGGTCGGCGGCGTGCGCGTGATCTTCACGGCGCAGACGCCGAAGGGATCCCCGCCGCCGACCACCGACCAGATGACGCAGGCGCGGCAGATCCTCGAGGACCGCATCAACAGCACCGGTGTCACCGGCGCCACCGTCGTCGTTCAGGGCAGTGACCAGCTCGTCGTCGAAATTCCGAACGGCACGTCGACCGACGTCGCGCGGCTCGGCAAGGCGGCGATCCTCAACTTCCGCCCGTTGATCGCGCCGGCGCAGGTCGTCGCATGCACCACGGGAAGAGGCGGCTCTTCGGCGTCGGCGTCCTCGAGTGCCGGGGCCGCGCCGTCGCCGTCGAGCAGCGCCGGCGCCGCGGGGGCATCGAGCAGCGCCGGCGCCGGCTCGCACTCGGCCGCGGCTGCTGCCGTGCGCCAGCTGGCCGCCCCGGCGAACCCGGCCCTCGCGGCGGCCCCGGCGAGGACGTCGGCAGCGAAGGGCACCGCGGCGAAGACCACGCCCCCGAAGACCACGGCCCCGAAGAGCTCAGCGGCGGCTTCGCCGAGCTCGAGCGGCGCAGCCACCGCGTCGACGGGGAGCGCGTCGCCGTCCTCGACCGCGCCGCCGCCGCCCTGCAGCGCGGACCCGTTCACCGCGCTGGTCGCGAGCACGCAGTGGCGATCGGCAGCCAACAGCAAATTCCCGTGGACGGCGAAGCAACTGCCCAACGCCGAGTCCTGCCCGGCGCCCGCCGCGGTGATCCCCCAGGACAGCTGCCGCGGGTACGCGGACCTGGCCGCGACGCAGCAGCAGCTGCTCACCGCGGCGCTGCAACGGGTCGACTGCGCGGCCACGCAGATCGAACCCGACATCGTCGACCGGTATTACTACGCGTGCGACCGAACCGGCCAGGTCGCCTACTTCCTCGGGCACGTCATCGTTCCCGGACGCCTGATCGCCTCGGCCTCGGCGCAGGCGCCGAACATCTCGCAGGGTCAGGCCGACTGGACCGTGTCGCTGAACCTCAGCTCGGCCGGCGGCAACCGCTGGAACGCGTGGACCTCGAAGTACCACACGGACCAGACGTCAGCCGGCAACGTCAGCCCGACGTCCTGCGGCCCGTCGGCGTCGCTGCCCTGTTCGGACTTCGTCGGCTTCACCCTCGACGGTCAAGTGATCTCGGCGCCGGTCACCGAGGCGATCCTGGACCAGCGCACCAGCATCTCCGGCAACTTCACCCAGACGAGCTCCAACGAGCTGGCGCGCGAGCTGAACTACGGCAAGCTGCCGGTGAGCTTCCGGGCGGACGCGGTGCAGAACACCTCGCCGACCCTGGGCCGCTCGCAGCTGCACGCGGCCTTCCTGGCCGGCGGCATCGGGCTGCTGCTGGTCGTCCTCTACTCGCTGATCTACTACCGGGCGCTCGGCCTGGTCACGATCGCCTCGCTGCTCGTCTCGGCGACGATGACGTACGCCATGCTGGTCGTTCTCGGCAAGCAACTCGGGTACACGCTCGACCTGGCCGGCATCGCCGGCTTCATCGTCGCGCTCGGCATCACCGCGGACTCCTTCGTCGTCTTCTTCGAACGACTCAAGGACGAAGTGCACGAAGGACGAAGCCCCCGCGTCGCGGTCCCGCGGGCGTGGGTCCGCGCCCGCCGGACCATCCTTTCCGCCGACACGGTGTCGTTCCTGGCCGCGGCCATCCTGTACTACTTCGCCTCCGCGGACGTGAAGGGGTTCGCCTTCACGCTGGGGATGTCGACGATCCTCGACCTCGTCGTGGTCTTCCTCTTCACACATCCGATGGTGTCGTTGCTGTCGCGCAGCCGGACCTTCGCCTCCGCGCGCTTCACCGGCCTGGAAGCGGTGCGCGGGTCGGGTGCGCGGGTTGCGGGGCCGGCAGCGGCAGTGGCGGCAGGCGGCGCGCCGGCGCCCGCCAGGGGCGGGGGCGCCACCTCGATCGCCGTCCTGGACCGTCCCGAGGACGTCCCTCCCGAGGACGCAACCCTCGACGAGCAGACCCATGCCGAAGGTCCGCGCGTGCGCAACCGCACCGCGCCCGAACCCGGCTCCGCGGCGGAGCGGGCCGCGGCGCGACGCGCTCGCTTGCGTCAGCAGCGTGACCAGGACGGAGGCCGCTGATGTCGGTGCTCAGACGGCTCTACCGCGGCGAGACGCGGATCAACTTCATCGGTCTGCGCCGACGCTGGTACCTCGGGTCCGCCGCTCTGATCCTGATCTGCCTGCTCAGCTTCATCTTCCGCGGGTTCAACTACGGGGTCGAGTTCAAGGGCGGCGTCACCTACCAGTTCTCCGACCGCAGCTCCTCGCTCACCGCGGACTCGGTCAGCGCGGCGTTCACCAAGGCCGGCGTGGCCCCGGCCGAGGCGCCGCAGGTCGTCGGATCGGGCACGACCCGGCAGATCGTGGTGAACACCGGGTTCCTGCCGCCGCAGCGGCAGCAGAATCTCGAGGCGGCGGTGACCAAGACGCTCGGCGTGGCCAAGTCCTCGGTGTCGTCGACCTCCATCGGTGAACAGTGGGGTCACGACACGACGCTCAAGGCGCTCGAGGGCCTGATCGTCTTCCTGGTGATCGTGTCGATCTACATCGCCTTCCGGTTCCAGTGGCGGATGGCGATCGGCGCCATCCTGTCGCTCATCCACGACCTGCTGGTGGCGGCCGGCATCTATTCGCTGATCGGCTTCGAGGTGACGCCGTCGACCATCGTCGGTTTGCTGACCATCCTGGGTTTCTCGCTGTACGACACCGTCGTCGTCTACGACCGCATCGCCGAGAACACCAAGGACCTCACCGCGGGCGCGCGGATGACGTACTCGGAGGCGGCCAACCTGGCGGTCAACCAGACGCTGATGCGCTCGATCAACACGTCGCTCATCGCGCTGCTGCCCGTGGCCGGACTGCTGTTCGTCGGCGCCGGCCTGCTGGGCGTGGGCACGATCAAGGACCTCGCCCTGATCCTGTTCGTCGGGCTGGCATCGGGCGCGTACTCGTCGTTGTTCCTGGCGGCGCCGATCGTCGTCGACCTGAATGAGCGCGCGCCGGAATACCGCGCTCTGACCAAGCGGGTGCAGGCCAAGCGTGCGGGCGAGGCCCGGCGCGATCAGGAACTGGCGGCCGCCGGGATCAGCACGGGGTCGCTGCGTCCGGCGGGCGCTCCCGCGCCGCCTCCGCGGCCGGGAGCCCGGCCGACGCGGCCGCGGCGGCGGTGATCGCGACCGGGAGCCCGGCCGACGCGGCCGCGGCGGTCATCGCGGACCGGAGGGCCGCGGAGGGGTCGGCCGACACGAGGTTGGCCGACACGGGGTTGGCGGACCTCGTCGCCCGTCGGCTGCGCGACGTCCCGGACTTCCCGCAGCCCGGGATCGTCTTCAAGGACATCACCCCGCTGCTGGCCGACGGCGCGGCCTTCGCGGCCGCCGTGGCCGGCCTGGCCCGCATCGCCGGCGACGTCGACGTCGTCGCCGGTATCGAGGCGCGTGGGTTCCTGCTCGCCGGCGCCCTGGCCTGCGAACTGGGCTGCGGGCTGGTTCCGGTGCGCAAGGCCGGAAAGCTGCCGCCGCCGACGGTCCGGCAGGCGTACGCCCTGGAGTACGGGACGGCCGAGATCGAAGTGCCGGTGCAGGTGCTGGCGGGTGCCCGGGTGTTCCTGGTCGACGACGTCCTGGCCACCGGCGGAACCCTGCGGGCTTCGACCGACCTGGTGCAGCGAGCCGGCGGCAGGGTCGAGCGAATCGGCGTGCTGCTTGAGCTGGGATTCCTCAACGGCCGGTCGGTGCTGGCCGACGCGGCACCCGTCACGGCGCTGCTCACGATTTGAGCCGGGAGAGCCGGCTTCCGGGCCGTCAATCGGCCCGTAGACTTGACGTTGATCCCCGGAGGCCGGCCACAGGAAAGCGGGGCGTCCGCTGAACACCGACGCGGTAGCTTCTTCGCAACGGGCACAGACCGTCGCCGATCCTGACATGCGTCCGCCCGCGGTCGAACCCGAGCCGGCGCCGGCACCGCGCGGGCCCACCGGCGCGTTGACCGCCCAGGTTCCGTCGGCACCCGCGACGGCGACGCCCGGCCCGCCCGCCGCACCGCCCGGTGAGCAGGTCGCCGAACGACCGCTCCTGCCGCCGGACGCCGCGGTGGCCTCTCGGCGGCGCGTGCGCGACCGGATCGCCCGTCGCCTCTCCAACGCTCCGCGACAGTCCGGGGTCCAACCGGTTCTCGAGCCGCTGCTGGCAACCCACCGCGGCGCGCACCCGAAGGCCGACGTCAAGCTGCTGCAGCGCGGCTACGACCTCGCCGAGAAGTGCCACCGCGGTCAGCTGCGCAAGAGCGGCGACTCGTACATCACGCACCCACTCGCCGTGGCCAGCATCCTCGCCGAGCTCGGCATGGACACGACCACGCTGGTTGCCGCGCTCCTCCACGACACCGTCGAGGACACCGGCCTCACCCTCGACCAGATCGAGCAGGAGTTCGGCAAGGAGGTCACCCACCTCGTCGACGGCGTCACCAAGCTCGACAAGGTCAAGTACGGCGCCGCCGCGGAGGCCGAGACCATCCGGAAGATGGTCGTCGCGATGGCCCGCGACCCCCGCGTCCTCGTCATCAAGCTCGCCGACCGGCTGCACAACATGCGCACGTTGCGGTTCCTGCCCCCGGAGAAGCAGGAGCGCAAGGCGCGCGAGACGCTGGAGGTGCTGGCGCCGCTGGCCCACCGGCTCGGCATGAACACCGTCAAGTGGGAGCTCGAGGACCTCGCGTTCGCGACGCTGTACGCCAAGCGGTACGACGAGATCGTCCGGCTCGTCGCCGAGCGGGCGCCCAGCCGCGACACGTACATCGGCGAGGTCATCGAGAAGATCCGGGCCGACCTCCGCGCCGCGGGGATCAAGGCGACGGTCACCGGGCGGCCCAAGCACTATTACTCGATCTACCAGAAGATGATCGTCCGCGGCCGCGAGTTCACCGACATCTACGACCTCGTCGGCATCCGTGTGCTCGTCGACACCCAGCCCGACTGCTACGCAACCCTCGGCGTCGTCCACCAGAACTGGCAGCCGGTGCCCGGCCGGTTCAAGGACTACATCGCGATGCCCAAGTTCAACATGTATCAGTCGTTGCACACGACGGTCATCGGGCCCGGCGGCAAGCCGGTGGAGTTGCAGATCCGCACCTTCGCGATGCACCGCACGGCCGAGTACGGCATCGCCGCGCACTGGAAGTACAAGGAACAGAAGAACCTGCCGGTCGCCGAGCCGTCCGGAATCGCCGACGAGATGGGCTGGCTGCGCCAGCTGCTCGACTGGCAACGAGAAGCTCAGGAACCCGAAGAGTTCCTGGAGTCGTTGCGCTACGACCTGCGCTCGGCCGAGGTCTACGTCTTCACCCCGAAGGGCAACGTCATGGCGTTGCCCTTGGGATCCACGCCTGTCGACTTCGCCTACGCGGTGCACACCGAGGTCGGCCATCGGTGCGTCGGCGCCCGCGTGAACGGCAAGCTCGTCGCGCTCGAGTCGACGCTGCAGACCGGCGACACGGTGGAGATCTTCACCTCCAAGGGCGAGAACGCCGGGCCGTCGCGCGACTGGTTGGAGTTCGTCAAGTCACCGCGGGCGCGCACGAAGATTCGCCAGTGGTTCGCCCGTGAGCGGCGCGAGGAGGCGATCGACAACGGGAAGACGGCTCTGGGCAAGGCCATGCGCAAGGCCGCGCTGCCGATCCAACGCCTCCTCGGTGGCGACCAGCTGCTGACGCTGGCCAAGGACCTGCACTACGTCGACATCTCAGCGCTGTACGCCGCGATCGGCGAGGGACACATCTCCGCCAACTCGGTGGTGCAGAAGCTCGTCACCCAGCTCGGCGGAACCGAGGGCTCGGTCGAGGACATCGCGGAGGCGACGGTCCCCAGCGACGAGTCCATCTCCGTCGTCCGGCGCACCACCGGCGACGTCGGTGTCGTGGTCAAGGGCGTCAGCGACGTCTGGGTCAAGCTGGCGCGCTGCTGCACCCCGGTACCGGGCGACGACATCCTGGGCTTCGTGACCCGCGGTAACGGCGTCTCGATCCACCGCCGCACCTGCAGCAACGCGACCTCGCTGACCGACCAGTCCGACCGGCTCGTCGAGGTCGAATGGGCGCCGTCCGCCGATTCCACCTTCGTGGCTTCCATTCAGGTCGAAGCTCTCGACCGGCACCGGCTGCTGTCCGACATCACCCGGGTGCTGTCCGACGAGCGGGTGAGCATCCTGTCCGCCAACGTGCAGACCACCCGTGACCGGGTGGCGGTGTGCCGGTTCACCTTCGAGCTGGGCGAGGCCAAGCACCTCGGGCACCTGCTGCGGACCATTCGCAACGTCGAAGGCGTCTACGACGTGTACCGGGTGCACGCCTCCAACTGACCGGCGTTCCCGGCCGGAGGACGGCGGGACGGCGGGACGGCCCGTGAGCCGGCGTCCCGCCCGTCCTCAGCTGACCTTCTTCAGGTCGACGACGAAGACCAGCGGCGCATTGGCGGGGATGCTGCCCTGGGCCTGCGCCCCGTAGCCCAGCGACGCCGGCAGGATCATGATGCGTCGGCCGCCGACCTTCATCGGCGCGATCCCGCTCGCCCCGCCGATGCCCTCGGTGAAGCCCTTGACGACCTGCTGCAACGAGAACGAGGTCGCCTGCCCGCGGTCCCACGACGAGTCGAACTTGGTGCCGTTCTCGTACAGCACGCCGACGTACTGAACCGTCACCGTCGAGGACGGCGTCGCGGCCTTGCCCTTGCCGACGACGAGGTCCTTGACCTCGAGCTTGGCCGGCGGCTTCGCGGCCTTCGACGTCACCTGCGGCGCTCCGCCCAGGTCGCGCGCGCCCTTCACCGTCACGCCCATGAACGAGACGGCCGGCCCCGTCGCCTGGCGAACGGGTGAGGAACTCGGTGACGCGATCGGCGACGACACCGGCGCGGAGCTGCTCGGGGCAGTGCTGGTCCCGGACGAGCTGCCGGCCGCGGCCTGCGACTTCGGGGTGTTGCCGCCGCCGAATCCCACCGCGATGGCGATGAGGACGCCGATGATCAAGAGTGTGCCGGCGATCGATGCGATCAGCGTCACTCTCTTGCGGCGGGCCTCGCGCTCCTGGCGGCGTTGGAGCTGGCGCTCGAGATGACGGCGAGCGGCCTCGCGGCGCTGCTTCTCCGTGGGCACGGGCGTTCTTCCTCCGCGAAATCGGGGGCGGGACCGCACGCGAGTGTACGGGCGCCTCACCTACGGCGGCTGAGATTCCCGGCAGCCCCCGCTCACTACGCTGGCAGACGTGTCCGATGTGCTGCTGGTGGGCTTCCCGTCGGAGGTCACCGCCACCAACTGCTGGGTGGTCGCCCGCGGCCCGGGTGAACAGTGCGTCGTGATCGACCCGGGCATCGGCGTGGTCGCACAGCTCGACGAGGTGATCGCCGAGAACCGCCTGCACCCGGTTGCCGTGCTCCTCACCCACGGACACTTCGACCACACCTTCTCGGTGCTGCCGGTGTGTTCCGCGCGCGGCATCCCGGCCTGGATCCACCCGAGCGACCGGGCGCAGTTGGCCGACCCATGGTCCGGGATCGGGATACCGCCCGGCACGCCGATGTTCGGCTCCCTGTCCTTCGCCGAGCCCGAGGACGTACGGGAGCTCACCGACGAGTGCACCGTCTCGGTCGCCGGAATCGAGTTCGGGGTGCGCTGCGCCCCCGGTCACACGCCGGGATCGGTGGTGTTCGCAATGACGGTCGCGGACGAGCCGCTGCTGTTCAGCGGCGACGTCCTGTTCGCGGGGTCCATCGGGCGGGTTGATCTTCCGGGCGGATCGGTCACGCAGATGCAGCACTCGCTGCGCGAGGTGATCCTGCCGCTGCCGGACGAGACGACCGTCCACCCGGGCCACGGCCCGTCGACCACGATCGGGCGCGAGCGCGTGACCAATCCCTACCTGCGAGAGTTGGCATGACCGCATCGCTCTCCGGGTTCCCCGAGCTGCTGCCGTCCCAGCGCTTCGTCGAACTGGCCGTGCTCGACCGGCTCCGCGCGACTTTCGAATTGCACGGGTTCGCGCCGCTGGAGACCCGCGCCGCCGAGCCACTCCAAACGCTGCTGCGCAAGGGCGACATCGACAAGGAGGTCTACGTCCTGCGGCGCCTGCACGCGGACCCCACCGAGGAAGTGGCTGAGGACGCCGGGCTGGGCCTGCACTACGACCTCACGGTGCCGTTCGCCCGTTACGTGTTGGCGAACGCCGGCAGGTTGGAGTTCCCGTTCCGCCGGTACCAGATCCAGAAGGTCTGGCGGGGGGAGCGTCCGCAGGAGGGCCGCTACCGCGAGTTCACCCAAGCCGACATCGACATCGTCGCGCGCGGCGAGCTGCCGTTTCATCACGACGTCGAGGTGGCGCGGGTCATGGCCGAGGCGCTGGCGGCGCTGGGCTTCTTGCCGCCGCTGCGGCTGCAGGTCAACAACCGCAAGCTGATCGAGGGCTTCTACCGCGGGCTGGGGGCGGACGATCCGGCGGCGGTCATGCGAGCGGTCGACAAGCTCGACAAGGCGCCGAGCGAGCTGGTGCGCAAACTGCTCGTGTCCGAGGCCGGACTGTCCGACGAGCAGGCCGACCTGTGCCTGCGGCTCGCTGATATCCGCAGCGCCGGCACCTCCTTCGCCGACCAGGTGCGAGCGCTCGGGATATCCCACCCGCTGCTCGAGGCCGGCTTGCAGGAACTCGAGGCCGTCATCACGGGTTGCCTCGACGTCAGTGGTGCGCAGGTGACCGTCGAGGCGGACCTGCGGATCGCCCGGGGTCTCGACTACTACACCGGCACCGTCTTCGAGACCCGGATGTCCGGGCACGAGTCGCTGGGCTCGATTTGCTCCGGAGGACGTTACGACTCCCTGGCCAGTGACGGGAGAACGACGTATCCCGGCGTCGGAATCTCGCTCGGCCTGACCCGCCTGCTGATGCCGCTGTTCCAGCGGGGGGTTCTTGACGGGTCGCGTGCCGTCCCGTCCGCCGTCCTGGTGGCGTTGCCGAGCGACGACGACCGCGCGCGCTGCGACGCGATCGCGCAGCAGTTGCGGGCGCGGGGAATCGCGACGGAGGTCGCCGCTGCGCCGCAGAAATACGGCAAGCAGATTCGGCACGCCGAGCGCCGGGGGATCCCGTTCGTATGGTTTCCGAACGATCAGGGATCCGATGAAGTGAAGGATATCCGCAGCGGCGACCAGCTGCCGGCGCACGCCGACAGCTGGACGCCGCCCGCAGAGGACCTGCGCCCGCACGTCCTCGCCCGATTCGACGAGGACGACACCGAGTGATCCGCACCCACGACGCGGGGACGCTGCGCGCCTCCGACGCCGGTTCGACCGTCACCCTGGCCGGCTGGGTCGCCAGCCGGCGCGACCACGGCGGGGTGACCTTCATCGACCTGCGCGACGCGAGCGGGGTGGTGCAGGTCGTGCTGCGCGACGAACACGCGCACCAGCTGCGCAACGAGTGGGTGGTCGCGGTGACCGGCGAGGTGCGGATGCGCCCGTCCGGCAACGTCAACGCCGCGATCCCCACCGGCGAGGTGGAGGTCGACGCCAGCAAGCTGATCGTGCTGAACGAGGCGGCGCCGCTGCCCTTCCAGGTCGACGAGCACGCCGAGGTCGGTGAGGAGGCACGGCTGCGCTACCGCTATCTCGACCTGCGCCGGCCCGCGCCGGCCGCCGCGCTGCGGCTGCGCAGCTCGGTGAACCGGTCGGCCCGCAACGTCCTCTACGACCAGGGGTTCGTGGAGATCGAGACGCCCACGCTGACCCGGTCGACGCCGGAGGGCGCCCGCGACTTCCTGGTGCCGGCCCGCCTCAAGCCGGGCAGCTGGTACGCGCTGCCGCAGTCGCCGCAGCTGTTCAAACAGCTGCTCATGGTCGCGGGCATGGAGCGCTATTTCCAGATCGCGCGCTGTTACCGCGACGAGGACTTCCGCGCCGACCGGCAGCCGGAGTTCACCCAGCTCGATCTCGAGATGAGCTTCGTCGAGCAGGACGACGTGATCGCCGTCGCGGAGTCGGTCGTGGTGGCGCTGTGGCGCCTGATCGATCACGAGGTGCAGACCCCGATTCCGCGGATGACCTACGCCGAGGCCATGGAGCGGTACGGGTCCGACAAGCCCGACCTGCGCCTCGATCTGGAGTTGGTCGACTGCACCGAGTTCTTCCGCGACACGCCGTTCCGCGTCTTCCAGGCTCCGTACGTCGGGGCGGTCGTGATGGCCGGTGGCGCCTCACAGCCGCGCCGGCAGTTCGACGCCTGGCAGGAGTTCGCGCGCCAGCGTGGTCACAAGGGCCTCGCGTACGTCGTCGTCGGCGCGGACGGCGAGCTCGGCGGTCCGGTGGCGAAGAATCTCTCCGACGCCGAGCGGGCCGGTCTCGCAGCCCAGGTGGGAGCTCGGCCCGGTGACTGCGTGTTCTTCGCGGCCGGCCCGGCTGCGGCCGCGCGGGGACTGCTCGGCGCGACCCGGCTCGAGATCGGCCGCCGGCTCGGGCTCATCGACGAGTCGGCCTGGCGTTTCGTCTGGATCGTCGACGCGCCGCTGTTCGAGCCGTCGAGTCAGGCGATCGCGTCCGGCGACGTCGCGGTTGGCTCCGGCGCCTGGACGGCGGTGCACCACGCCTTCACCTCCCCGAAACCGGAGTCGATGGACACCTTCGACACCGATCCCGGATCGGCGCTGGCCTACGCCTACGACATCGTCTGCAACGGCAACGAGATCGGCGGCGGGTCCATCCGTATCCACCGCCGTGACGTCCAGGAGCGGGTCTTCGCCGTCATGGGCCTCACGCCGGACGAGGCACAGGAGAAGTTCGGGTTCCTGCTCGACGCGTTCCGGTACGGCGCGCCGCCGCACGGCGGCATCGCGTTCGGCTGGGACCGGATCTGCGCGCTGCTCTCGCACAGCGACTCGATCCGCGACGTCATCGCCTTCCCGAAGACGGGCGGTGGCTACGACCCGCTCACCGGTGCCCCGGCGCCGATCACGGCGGAGCAGCGCAAGGAGGCGGGCATCGACGCTGGGCCGGAGGAGTAGCGGGTCAGTCCTCGACCAGGTGCAGCAGGGCGAGGCCGTAGACCTGCTCGGCGTCCTCGTCCTCGAACTCCGCCTCTCGGCCGTTGACGTCGAGCAGGACGCGGAAGCGGCCGTCCGCGTGCTCGAAGCGGCGGAACGTGCCGCCCAGCAACTCTCGGAGCTGACCCTCGCGCGGCAGCCACACCGACTGTTGCAGATTGACCGAGTCCAGCGCCCACTCCACGGTGCCGTTGAAGCCGAGCACCGGGCCGTCGGGCAGGCGGTGCAGATCGACGAGCATGTCGCTGATCACGAAGACGTCGTCGTCCATCTCCCGGTCGGCGACCACGAAGCGGTCGCCGTTGCCGGGCTGCCACTTCACCCCCGCGTCGCGGAGCCGGCGGGCGAGCTCAAGCGAAATCACTTCGACCACGGTAGCGGCGTCGTCCGGCGGCCTACCCTGCTGGCGTGACGCTGTTCGACGCGCCGGCGCCGGCGCCGGACGGTCCGGTCGGCGTCGGCGAGCCCGGGCCGTCGGCGCCGTTGGCCGCCCGGATGCGGCCCCGCACCCTCGACGAGGTCGTCGGCCAGCAGCACCTGCTCGCGGCGGGATCCCCGCTACGGCGACTGGTGGAGGGCGACGCGCCGCTCTCGCTCGTCCTCTACGGACCGCCGGGAACGGGGAAGACGACCCTGGCGCTGATCGTTTCGGCCGCCGCGGAGCGCCGGTTCGTGCAGCTGTCCGCCTTGAACGCCGGGGTGAAGGACGTGCGCGCCGTGATCGACGAGGCGCGCCGCGAGCTGGTCCGCAGCGGGCGGCAGACGGTCCTGTTCATCGACGAGATCCACCGGTTCTCCAAGACACAGCAGGACTCGCTGCTCGGCGCGGTCGAGGCGCGGCACGTCACGCTGGTCGCGGCGACGACCGAGAACCCGTTCTTCTCGATCGTGTCGCCGCTGCTGTCGCGCAGCCTGCTGCTCAGCCTCGAGCCGCTCGACGACGAGGCGATCGGCGTGCTGGTCGACCGTGCTCTCGCCGACGAGCGCGGGCTGGCCGGTGCCGTGAGCCTCGATCCGGACGCCCGGGCGCACCTGCTGCGGATGTCCGCCGGCGATGCCCGCCGGGCGCTGACCGCGCTCGAGGCCGCCGCCGGCGCCGCGCAGGCGGCGGGACATCCCGCCGTCGATCTGGCCACGCTCGAGCAGGCGGTCGACACCGCGGCGGTGCGCTACGACCGCGACGGCGACCAGCACTACGACGTGATCAGCGCGTTCATCAAGTCGATCCGCGGGTCCGACCCGGACGCCGCGCTGCACTACCTGGCCCGGATGATCGAAGCGGGGGAGGACCCGCGGTTCATCGCCCGGCGGCTGGTCGTGCACGCCAGCGAGGACGTCGGCCTCGCCGACCCGACCGCGCTGCTCGCGGCGACCGCCGTCGGCAACGCGGTCGGATCGGCCATCCCGACGTCCTCGCTGGCCAGGATCATCAGCCGGCGCGCGATGAACCGTGGGTCCTCCCCCGCGGTCAGCATCCTGGCCAGGTAGTGCAGGGCGGCGTCCAC
>JAICIE010000069.1 GCA_025924515.1 Jatrophihabitans sp.
GGGCGTGTCCTGCACGGCCGCCGCTACAACGAGGGCATGCACCAGGCGATCGAGGCCAAGGAGGGGGTTGCGATCCAGCAGGAGAACCAGACCCTCGCCACGATCACCCTGCAGAACTACTTCCGCCTCTACTCCAAGCTTTCCGGCATGACCGGCACCGCGCAGACCGAGGCGGCGGAGCTGCACCAGATCTACAAGCTCGGCGTGGTGCCGATCCGCACCAACAAGCCGATGATCCGCGCGGACAAGACCGACCTGATCTACAAGACCGAGGACGCCAAGTTCGCGGCGGTCGTCGACGACATCTCCGAACGGCACGAGAACGGCCAACCCGTCCTGGTCGGCACCACGAGCGTCGCGAAGTCCGAGCGGCTCGCCTCGCTGCTGCTGCGGCGCGGTGTTCCGCACGAGGTGCTCAACGCCAAGCAGCACGCGCGTGAGGCCGCCATCATCGCCAACGCCGGCCGCAAGGGCGCGGTCACCATCGCGACGAACATGGCCGGGCGCGGCACCGACATCATGTTGGGCGGCAATCCGGAGTTCAACACCGACCTGGCGCTGCGCGAGCGCGGCCTGACCCCGGACGAGACGCCGGAGGAATACGAGACCGCCTGGGCCGACGCGCTCGACAAGGCGAAGTCCGACGCGGCCAAGGAGCACGACGAGGTCGTCGACCTCGGCGGGCTCTACGTTCTCGGCACCGAACGGCACGAGTCCCGGCGCATCGACAACCAGCTGCGCGGACGCTCCGGCCGGCAGGGCGACCCGGGTGAGTCGCGGTTCTATTTGTCGCTGCAGGACGACCTGATGATCCGCTTCAACGGTGAGCGGGTCGCTGCGATGATGAACATGCTGCGCCTGCCCGAGGACGTGCCGATCGAGGCGAAGATGGTCGCGAAGGCCATCCAGTCGGCACAGACCCAGATGGAGCAGCAGAACTTCGAGATCCGCAAGAACGTCCTCAAGTACGACGAGGTTCTCAACAAGCAGCGCACGGTCATCTACGACGAACGGCGCCAGGTCCTGCGGGGCGCCGATCTCAGCGACCAGATCAGGCCCATGATCGACGACGTCGTCCGCAGCTACGTGGAGGGAGCCACGTCCTCCGGTTATGCCGAGGAATGGGACCTCGAGCAGCTCTGGACCGCGCTGAAGACGCTCTACCCGGTGTCGCTGACGATCGACGAGGCGATCGAGCAGGCCGGCGGCGACAAGTCCGGGCTCACCCGCGACTTCCTCACCGAGGAGCTGACCGCCGACGCGCAGGCCGCCTATGACCAGCGCGAGGAGGAACTCGGCACCGAGGTGCTGCGCGAGCTGGAGCGGCGGGTCCTGCTGTCGGTGCTCGACCGGAAGTGGCGCGAGCACCTCTACGAGATGGATTACCTGCAGGAGGGCATCGGGCTGCGCGCCATGGCGCAGCGCGACCCGCTGGTGGAATACCAGCGCGAAGGCTTCGACATGTTCGCGGCCATGATGGACGCGATCAAGGAGGAGTCGGTCGGCTTCTTGTTCAACCTCGAGGTGCAGGTCGAGGACGAGGCGCCCGGCGTCGCGGCGGTCGCCGGATCCAACGGCGCCGGACATCACGGCGCCGGGTTGACGGCGGGCGGTCCCGACGGCGCCCCGGCGCAGCCCGAGCTGCCGGCGCTCGACCTCGACCTGCTCGCCGAGGCGCAGCAGGCGCACGACGCCGCGCACGCAGCAGCACCCGAACCGGTTGCGCACGAGCGGCCGAACATCAATGCCAAGGGCCTCGGCCCGGGCGGAGGCGACCAGCCGCTGACCTACACCGCGCCGGAGCTCGGATCCGACACGCCTGCGGTGCGGACGTCGAACTCCGCCAAGGAACCGGCCGCCGCGGGCACGTCGACGCCGCGACGCCAGCAGGGCCGCGCCAACCCGAATCGGGGCAGCCGCGGCAACAACGCCCGCGGCAACAAGCGCAAGCGCTGATCGACCGGGTGGTTCGGCCGGATCAGCCGATCTCGAGGCGGGTGCACCGCCACCGGCCGTGGCGGGCCTCGAGCCGTAGTGCGACCGCACGTACCCGCGGACCGCACTGCAAGGTGGCGCTCACCTCGGCGACGTCGTCGGCGGGCTGCGTCGCCCGCACCGAGCGCACCCGCGCGTTCGCCAGCCAGTGACGGCGTCCGTCCCGGCCGCGAAAGTCCACGTGCCGCCCGAGGCCCTGCGCGACGCTGGGCGCCAGCAATGCCGCGAGCTGGGCGAGGGGCCGCTGTCCGGCGGCGCTCTCGGTGATTCCGATGAGCAGCCGGCGGCCCCAGCCGCTCGGATCCGGCAGGAGGCCCGGGCGGACGACCGCTGCCGGGAGCACGTTGGGGCGCGGGTCGGCGAACGGCAGGCGGTCGGCGTGCCCGCCGAACCAGGTCGGCGCCCCGGGCTCGAGTTCGTCGTCGAACGGCGGCTCCCGGCGGGGGGCCGGGCGCAGGCGCACCCGCCAGGGCGCCGCGGACGGCGAGCAGACGGGCGCGAGCGCAGCGGTCATCGCGGCCCCTCCTTCCCGACGGGCGCGAGCACAGCGGTCATTTCGACGCCTCCTTGCCGACGGGCGCGGGCACGGTCAGCACCTCTCCGGGATGGAGCAGGTTGGGGTCGGCGCCGATGACCGACCGGTTGGCCGCCCACCAGCGCGGCCATTCCGCGGCGATGCGAGCCGGTGTCGGCCTGCCCGGCAGGGCTCCCGCGGCGAGGGTCCAGAGGGAATCGCCCGGCCGCACGCGCACCTGACGGTGGCGCAGCGCAGGCAGCGACGTGGCCGGACCGGCCGTGGGCGAGGGCGCCGAGCCCGATGGCTGCCACGGATCGCTCGCGGGCCAGCGCGGGGCCGGCAGCGGATCGTCGGTCGGCCAGCCTGGGGCCGGCAGCGACGTGCTCTGCGACTGCGAGGACGTCCTGGGCGCTGCTGTAGCCGTCGGTTCGGGCTCGAGCGAGCCCGCCGCCGCGGGCTCGAGGTAGCCAGCCGCCGCGCGCGGCGGATCGGCCGGCACTGGGCCGAGCGCGCCGGCCGCCGCGGGTGCGGCGACGACGCCGACGCCGACCGCTCCGGCGAGCAGCCGCTGGATGATCCGGGGCAGCGCCCAGACGGCGACCCGCCGGGCGCCGGCACCGACCACACCCGGCAGCGCGGATGCCAGCTGCGCGGCCAGCCCAACCGCGAGCCACAGCGCGGCCAGCTCGACGACCGCGACGCAGGCCGTCGCCGCGGCATGGTCCACCGAGCTCACCCGGCCAGCGGCCAGCATCCGCCACGCGTTCGGCACGCCGCAGGAAGTAACCCCGACCGTGGCGCCGTCCGCGACTGCCACAATCGACCACCATCGCATGCGTTTACCTCCGTTTGCCTGTGGTTGAGCCAAGCAGCGGCGGCTGGAGCTGTCAATCATTAGGGCGGGACTGTGGACGAACGCACGGCGAGTCCGGTCCGGGTTGTCGTCCTCCGCAAAGCGCGAATCCGCTCCAGCGCCTAGAGTCGGGCGGCGACTGCATCGACTACGGAGGTCCGCGTGCCCGACCCGCGCACCGCCGCCGCCCTGTCGATCTCGTTGGACGGGTACATCACCGGCCCCGACCCCGCACCCGGTCGACCGCTGGGCCGGGGCGGCGAGGCCCTGTTCGCCTGGTACGGCGACGGGGACACGCCCAGTTCCGTCGTTCCGGATGCGCGGCTGTCCCCGGCCAGCGCAGCGGTTTTCGACCTGGTCACCGCGCGGACCGCCGTCATCGTCGCCGGCCGCAACACCTATGACCACTTCGGGGGCTGGGACGGGGGGAACGCGCACCCGACCGCGTCTCTCGTCGTGGTGTCCCGCTCCGCCCCGCCCGGGGTCGACCCGCAGGACCCCCGCCGGTCCTGGGCCCCCACCCTGGCCGACGCGCTTGCCCGGGCGCGGGCGGAAGCGGCGCAACGGGACGGGGAGGTCAGCCTCTTGGGAGGAGCGCTGGTGACCCAGGCGCTTGCGGCCGGAGAGGTCGACGAGCTGACTCTGCATCAGGTGCCGGTGATCTTGGGCCGCGGGACGCCACTGTTCGGAGCGGACGCTGCGGGCGCCGTCCTCACCCTGTGCAACGTGGTCCCGGCGCCGGGCGTGACCCACCTGAGCTTCAGGACGATGCCCGCCCCGTCCCCGGTCAGCTGACGTCCGAGATCTGTCGTGCGCTGGGACGCGCTGTTCGCGGATCTGGAGGCTCAGGCCGAGGCCCTCGCAGCCTCGGAGCGGGCCGCCGAGGCCGACGAGCGGAGCCGCATCGAGCTGGCCTCGCTGCGGTGGCACCGGCGCCTCGACGCTGCGGTCGGCGCCGCGCTGCAGGTCCGCCTCGCCGGCGAAGTCACGGTGCGGGGACGGGTCGACCGAGTCGGTCCGGACTGGGCGCTGCTCAGTGAGGACGCGGCCCGTGAGGTCCTGGTGCCGCTCGCGGCGGTCCAAGCCGTCGGCGGGCTCAGTCGCTACGCGGTGCCGGAGGAGACGTCCGTGATCGCCTCGCGACTGACTCTCCGGTCGGTGTTGCGCGCCATCGCCCGCGATCGGTCAGTGGTGCAGATCCATGTCACCGGAGGCGGCGGCGTGCTGGACGGGACGATCGACCGCGTCGGCGCGGACTTCGTCGACCTGGCCGAGCACCCGGCCGGTGAGCCGCGCCGGCGCGGCGACGTGCGCTCCAGCGTTCTTCTGCCGCTCGCCGCGCTGGCGGCGCTTCGCCGGCAGCGCTGACCCGACGCCGGTCAGTCCGGCGGCTCTCCCTCGGCGAACGGATGCGCAGCGACGAACTGCCGGGTCTGGTCGTACATCCGGGCGATGTAGCTCTCGAGCTTGTCGCGCTCGACCCGCCACTGCCCGCGGCCGCCGATCTTGATGGCCTCCAGTTCGCCGCTGCGAACGAGCGCGTAGGTCTGGGACGCCGAGATGTTCAGGATCTCGGCGACGTCGGCGAGGGTCAGGAAGCGCGCTTCAGCCATCGGCGGGAGGTCGGGGCCCCCTTCTCGCGCTGGCGGCGGTGGACGGGGGACAGTCTGGCATCCCGTCCTGTCCGCCCCGGTTTCTGTCCACAGACTGTCCCGTTCAACATGCGACAGGTGGCGATCCCGGTGCACGATGACGGCCGTGGAACCGTCGCCCGCGCCACGGCGGGTCACCCGGCCCCGCTGGCTGGACGTCCGCCTGGTGCTGGGGATCGTCGTGATCGCGGTGTCGGTGCTGCTCGGCGTCAAGGTCGTCGGCGACGCTCACCGCACCGGCCGTGCCGTCGCGGTGACCCGGGACCTCGCGGCCGGAACGGTTCTGCGCGCGGCCGAAATGCGGCTCGTCGACGCGACGGTGCCCGACGCCACCGCCTACGTCGGCGACCTCGACGGCGCGGTCGGGAGAGTGACGAACCGCCCGCTCGCGTCTGGTGAGCTGCTGCCTCGGTCGGCGCTGGACCGGCCGCCGGCGCATACGGTGCTCACGGTCCCGTTTGGTGCGGACGCCGCACCCGCCTGGCAGCCGGGCCCGCGCGTCGAGATCTGGTTGTCGACCAAGGCCTGTCCGTCTGTCGTCCTGCTGTCCGACGTCCCGGTTCAGGACGTGCGCTCGCCGTCCTCAGGCGCCCTCAGCAGCACCGGCGGGCAGAACATCGTGCTCAGCGTGGCGCCGCAGCAGGCCGACCGGGTGATCACCGCGCTCGCCCTCGACGGCGCGACCCTGCGCGCCGGGGTGCTCTCCGGGCCGCCGAACGCACGCCCGACCCTGCCGTCGCTCGACGGCTGCGGCGGCTCGTGACCTCGGGGCGGGTCCCGATCCTCCTGGCCGCGGGCGGCGCGGGATGGGAGACCGCGCTGCTGACGGCCATCGCCGGGTCCGGCGCGGTGGTCGTGGCGCGGCGCTGCGTCGATATCGTCGACCTCCTCGGCGTGGCTGCGTCCGGCCAGGGCCGGGCAGCGCTGGTCGACGCGGCCCTGCGCGGGCTCGACGCCGACGCCGTCGACCGGCTGCATGCGGGTGGGGTTCCCGTCGTGGCCGTGGTCGCCCGCGGAACCCGCGCCGACGACGACCGGATGCGTGCGCTCGGCGTCGACTACGTGGTGCCGGAGGACGCCGACCCCGACGTCGTGACCGGCGTGCTCGTCCAGGCCGCGGGCGCCGGCGCCGACGGGGACGTCCGGATCTTCGCCGATCCGTCGACGTCCATGCCGCTGCCGCCCGGCAACCCGGCTGCCGAGGACGGATCTTCGGCACGGTCCGGTTCGGTCAT
Organism: Jatrophihabitans sp.; assembly: GCA_025924515.1. Taxonomy (GTDB): domain Bacteria; phylum Actinomycetota; class Actinomycetes; order Mycobacteriales; family Jatrophihabitantaceae; genus JAICIE01. Next base: position 6,253 of record JAICIE010000069.1, read on the forward strand.
CGCGGTGTTCGGACCCACGGGCGCACCGGGGCGGACGACCCTGGCCGTGACGCTGGCCGACGAGCTGGGCCAGCTCGGGGTTACGAGCATGCTCGTCGATGGCGACGTCTACGGCGGCACGGTCGCACCGATGTTGGGACTGCTCGACGAGTCGCCCGGGCTCGCGGCGGCCTGCCGGCAAGCGGCCAGCGCTCGGATCGACGGTTCGGCGCTGTCGGCGCTCTGCTGGCAGCTCACCCCGTCGACGCGGGTGCTGACCGGGATCGCGCTGGCATCCCGGTGGCCGGAGCTTCGGCCCAGCGCGGTCCGCGCCGTGCTGTCGGCAGCCCGGGAACTGGCCGACGTCATCGTCGTTGACTGCGGCTTCTGCCTGGAGACGGACGAGGAGCTGTCCTTCGACACGCTTGCGCCGCGGCGCAACGGGGCCACCCTGGCCGTCCTCGACGAGGCCGACCGTGTGCTCGCGGTGGGCGCTGCCGACCCAGTCGGATTGCAGCGGTTGGTCCGGAGCCTGGCCGACCTCGCGGACCTGGACCTCGAAGCTCCGGTCGAGATAGTCGTCAACAAGTTGCGCCGCGGAGCCGTACCGGGTGATCCCGCCGCCGAGGTGACCGCCGCGCTGGAGCGCTTCGCCGGACGGGTTCCCTTCGCGCTGCTGCCCTATGACCGCGACTCGCTCGACGCTGCCCTGGCGTCCGGACGGCTGTTGCGGGAGGCCCGTACGGCCAGCCCGTTGCGGCGCGCGGTTGCGGATCTCGCGGCACGCCTTGCCGGGATCCCCGTTTCGGGCCGCCGCCGGCGGGGGCGTCTGTCAGGATGAGCTGAGGACGGGGACGGCCGGGAGAAGGGCAAGCGCACGGTATGAGCGATCGGGTCGGGTCCGCCGACCTGACGTTCCTGTATCTGGAGCGCCGCACCAACCCGCAACACCTCGCCTCGTTGGCCGTCTTCGAGCCGCCCCCGGGCGGCTTCGACTACCAACGCCTCGTTGCGCTGCTTGAGGAGCGCATCGTCCTGGCGCCCCGGCTCCGGCAACGGCTGCGCAACGTCCCGGCGCGGCTCGGCAACCCGGTGTGGATCGACGACCCGTCCTTCGACCTGACCTTCCACGTGCGCCGGTCGGCGCTGCCGCGCCCCGGGTCTGCCGAGTCGCTGCTGGCCTTCGCCGAACTCGTGCAGTCGCGGTTGCTCGACCGCGCGCGGCCGCTCTGGGAGATGTACTTCGTCGAGGGCCTGCCAGGTGACCGCTTCGCGGTGATCACAAAGACTCATCCGTCGCTGGTCGAGGGGTCGGACGCGGTCGATCTGGCGTCCGTGCTGCTGCACGACGCGCCACATCCGCGGCGGACGGTGGCGCCGCTGTGGATGCCGGAGCCCGAACCGGACGGCTGGGCGCTGGCGCGCGCCGCGGTGCGGGAGGTTGCGCTGCGGCCGATCCTCTTCGGCGACGCCGTCCGGGGATCCCTCGCCGAGGCAGGCTCCACAGCCGCATGGGCCGCCGACGCTGCTCGCAGCCTGATCCGGCCGGCCCTTCCCGTACGGGAGCGCGGTCCGCTCCCGGCGCCGGGCCGGCCGTCGGGGCGCCGGAGACTCGCGGCGGCCCGGCTGCAACTGCAGGACGTGCGCCGGATGCACGCGGCGACCCGGGCGAGCGTCGACGAGGTGTTGTGGGCGGTGATCGCGGGGGCGCTGCGCCATTGGCTGCTCGACCGCGACGGCCGGATTGGCGGCCGCGGCGAGGTTCGCGCGCTGGTCCCGCTCACTGTGCCGTCCGAGCGCGGGGCAACCGCGCGACGGGTCGTCGCGACGGTCGTCAGCCTTCCGGTCGGCGAGCCGGATGCGCTCACGCGGTTGGAGCGGATCCGTCGCCAGACCGCCGCGGCGCGTCCCTCGATCGGAGCGGACGCGCTCATCGCGCTGAGCGACTTCGCTCCGCCGACGCTGCACGCGCTCGGCGCGCGGGCGGCGGCCGGCCTGACCGGCCGGCTGTTCGACCTTCCGGTGCTGCACGTTCCCGGAGCGCAGCGGCCCAGGTACGCCGCCGGCGCCCGGATGGTCGAGAGCTACGCCCTGCCGCGGCTGCCTGTGGGAAAGCCGCTGGCGATCGGGATCACCTCCTACCAAGGCGAGATCTTCGTCGGAGTCACCGCCGACCGCGATGCCGTCCCCGACGCCGCGGCGCTCGCCTCCGCGCTGCCGGCCGCGCTGGCGGAACTCGCCGCCGCGGTGCCCCCGCCGACGCCTGCCGGGCGCCCGCGGATCCCGCGTCCGGCCGCACGTGCAGGGAGCTCCCGGTGAGCGGGGGAGCGGCGCCAGCGCCGAAGCGGGCGCTCGTGCTCGGTGCCGGCGGGGTGCTCGGATTCGCCTGGACGCTCGGCGCCCTGGATGCCGTGGAGGAACTCGGCGGGTTCGATGCCCGCGACGTCGACATCGTCATCGGCACGTCTGCCGGGTCGGTGACTGCCTCGCTGCTCGGCTGCGGGCTCTCGGTCGATGCGATCGCCCGGCACCACCAGGGGATCCCGGCGCCGGAGGACCCGATGATCAGTTACGACTACGACACGGCGACCGGGGCGGCGCTTCCGCCGCGCCCTGGGCTTCGGCCGGCCGCGCCCGGGCTCGTCCTCGCCGCGCTGCGGCATCCGCGCCGGATCTCGCCGTGGGTCGCGCTTGCCGGCCTGCTGCCAACCGGACGCGGCAGCCTGCGACCGGTGCACGATCTCGTCGACGCCGTCGCCCGGGCCACCGGATACGCCGACGCCTGGCCCAGCCGACCACGGCCGTGGATCGTCGCCGCCGACTACCGGACGGGTCGCCGAATCGTGTTCGGCCGCGAGGAGTGGCCGAACCGCACCGGTCGGACGCGAGCGGTGCGCACGGCTTCGCTTGCAGACGCGGTCACCGCGTCCTGCTCGATCCCGGCGTGGTACCCGCCGCAAGTGATCGACGGAGTTCCGTACGTCGACGGGGGATCGGTGTCCAACGCCTCGGTCGACCTGCTGCGCGGCCGGAAGCTCGACGAGGTGTACGTGCTGGCGCCAATGGCGTCCGTGCAACCGGACCGACCGCGTCCGCTGATCGCCCGGCTGGAACGGCGCATGCGGCGGCTGGTCACGGCTCATCTGCTGGACGAGGTCGCCGAGCTTCGCGCCCGCGGTGTCCGCACGACCGTGCTGACGCCCGGGCCGGACGACCTGGCCGCGATGGGGGTCAACCTCATGGATTCCGGCCGCCGCGCGGTGGTGTTCGACACGTCGCGCGAGACCAGCCGGGCGGCCCTGCATCGGCAGCTGCGCGCGGTCGGAGTCGTCCGATGAGGGTGTACCTGCCGGCCACCTTCCCGGTCGTGCGGGCCTTGCGCGACACCGGCAGCCTCGGCGCCGCGCCGCTCACCGCGTTCGGGGTCACTGCAGGCCTGCGGGAGTGGTATGCCGACGACGACCTCGAGGAGCTCGAGTACGCGGCCCTGCTCGAGGCCGCGCGGGCATCCCTGCGCCTGCTGGACGCGGACCCGGACGCGCCGCGGCGGCGCGTCGTCGTGGCCCTCGACGCGCCGGACGACGCGGTCACCGTGCGCGACGACCTCGACCGCGGCGTGGTGCGCCTCGCCGGCCCCGTCCTGCTGACCCAGATCACGTCGGTCCACGTCGACGATGCCGACGCGGAGCAGACGGTGGCCGCCGCGGCGAACGCGATCACCGCCGCGGACCTCGGCGACGACGCCGCGCAGGATGCGGTGGACGACGCGGAGGGCTTCGCGCTCGCCTGGTACGCGCCCGAGGAGTTGTCGGCGCTTCTCGAGCCCAGCTGACGGGCTGCGCCGGACCGCGACCGTCGCGCCGCGTGGAACTATGAATCGCATGGACGCCGTCACGACCGCACCTGCACCGATCAACGAGCCGATCCGGAACTACGCCCCGGGAAGCGCGGAGCGGGAGAACCTGCAGGCGATGCTCAAGGAGCTCGCCGGCGCACCGGCGGAGCTGACCATGACCATCGGCGGCGCGCAGCGGATGGGTGCGGGCGACCCGATCTCGGTGCTCGCGCCGCACCGCCACGAGCAGGTCCTCGGCCACAGCGCGCAGGCCGACCACCGCGACGCCCAGGACGCGGTCGACGCCGCCCTCGCCGCCGCCCCCGCCTGGCACGACCTGCCCTTCGACGAGCGAGCCGCGGTCTTACTGCGCGCCGCCGAACTGCTGTCGACGACCTGGCGCGACCGGCTGAACGCTGCCACCATGCTCGGCCAGTCGAAGACCGCGCAGCAGGCCGAGATCGACTCGGCGTGCGAGCTCGCCGACTTCTTGCGGTTCAACGTGCACTTCGCCCGCCAGATCCTGGAGCAGCAGCCGGTCAGCTCGGCCGGGGTGTGGAACCGCATGGATTACCGGCCCCTCGAAGGCTTCGTGCTGGCGATCACGCCGTTCAACTTCACCGCGATCGCCGGGAACCTGCCCACTGCGCCGGCGCTGCTCGGCAACGTCGTCGTCTGGAAGCCGTCGCCCACCCAGCAGCTGTCCGCGCACTACACGATGCGGCTGCTCGAGGCCGCGGGCCTGCCGCCGGGAGTGATCAACATGGTCACCGGCGACGGCGCAGCAGTGAGCGAGGTCGCCCTGCCGTCTCGGCATCTGGCCGGCATCCACTTCACCGGGTCGACAGCCACCTTCCAACATCTCTGGCGGGCCGTCGGCGAGAACATCGACCGGTACGCCGGCTATCCCCGGCTGGTGGGGGAGACGGGCGGCAAGGACTTCATCGCGGCGCATCCGTCGGCCGACCCGGCGTCGCTCGTGACCGCCCTGGTGCGCGGCGCCTTCGAGTACCAGGGACAGAAGTGCTCGGCCGCCTCGCGCGCGTACCTGCCGCGCTCCCTGTGGGAGGGCGGCGTCAAGGACAACCTGGCGGCGACCACTGCATCGCTGCGGTACGGCGACGTCACCGACTTCGGCTACTTCGGCGGCGCCGTCATCGACCGTCGCGCTTACACCCGGCTCTCCGACGAACTGGCGAGGCTGCGCAAGGACGATGCCGTCAACGTCCTGGCTGGCGGGCATGCCGACGACAGCGTCGGGTACTTCATCGACCCGACCGTCGTCGAAGTCGCGGACCCGACGCACGAGGTGTTCCAGCGCGAGTACTTCGGGCCGCTGCTCGCCGTGCACGTGTACGAGGACGACGCGTGGATCGACACCCTGGCCCAGTTGGAGTTCGTGTCGCCGTACGCCCTCACCGGAGCCGTGTTCGCCACCGACCGGGCGGCGATCGACGAGGCCGGCCGACTGCTCCGCTTCGCCGCCGGAAACTTCTACGTCAACGACAAGCCGACGGGGGCGGTCGTCGGACAGCAACCGTTCGGCGGAGGGCGGGCGTCCGGAACCAACGACAAGGCCGGGTCGCCGTGGAACCTGTCTCGTTGGCTCTCGCCGCGCGCGGTGAAGGAGACCTTCGTGCCGGCGACGGAGCATCGCTACCCGCACATGGGCTGACCGACCGTCGGTCACGGCAGCGCCACCTGCACCCGCACGGCCGGTTCCGGCAATCCCCAGGCGGGGTCGGCGACCAGGATCCCGCGGCCGGGGACAGCGCAACGCCGACCGCGCGGCAGCGGGATCCCGAAGAGGTCGGCGTCCGCTGCGCTCGGCTGGAGCAGCAGCGCACTTCCCAGCGCCCGCAGCTCGGCGACCAGCCCGCGGTAGGCGGCGGCGAGCTGGTCGCTGCGCACCGACGCGACGATCGTGACCGAAGCCGTCTGCATCGTCAGCCGCTCGAGGATCCAGTCGCCGGCCGGGCTGCCGGCCAGCTGCTCCGCGTCGTCGACGAGGACGATGCGGGACTGGTCCGCGGGAACTTCACCGGCGCCGACGACGCCAATCCCTGCTTCGGCGGCCGCGCGGCGAAGCGGCGAGCGCGGCGACGCGAGAACCGCGGTTCGGATTCCCGGTCGGCAGGCGAGCTGGCTGAGGGCGCTGATGAGCACCGTGCTGCGCCCAGACCGCGGCGGACCCGCGACGACGAGCGCTCTCGCTCCGCGAGCTAGGTCAACGGTCAGCGGTACTGCCGTCGAGCCGGCCGGGCCGACGATGAACGGCAGCTCCCCGCACTGCCGTGCGCGGTCGGCGACCTCCGCGAGGCGGACGCACTCGGGAAGTTCCCGGAGCCGCAGCGGGCCGGACGGGACCCGCTCCGCGTCGAGCGCTCCATGTGCCAGCTCACCGACGGCATCGACCCACCGATTCGGGGCCGATCCGACGAACCCGAATTGCAGCTGCGCCCCATCGGGCACTCGCAATGCGCGACCCGGCGGCGGGTCCGGGGGGACGGCAGCGGTCGGGATCCCCGCCGTGCCGTAGTCGGACCGGTCGGCCAACGGAAGGACGAAGCGGCGCGTCGCCGCTCCGGTGACCCGGCCGGCCAGCGTGGCCCGGTCGCCCGTCAGCACAACGGTGATGCCGACGGGTCGGCAGCGCCGCATCAGCTCCAGGAGTTGGTCGCCGCAACGTCCGCCGTCGAAGTTCTCGGCGGCCGAACACAGCTCTTCCCACCCGTCGACCAGCAGCAGCACCGGTGGCCAGCGGTGCCGGGTTCCGGGCTCGTCCGGCTCCTGCCGCTCGTCCGGCTCCTGCGGCTCCTGCCGCTCCTTCCGGTCCTCCGGCGCATCCGGACCGTCGGGGCCGCCGGTTCGGTTGTCCACCGGCGCGCCGAAGCTCCGCGTGCGGCGCTCGACCTCCGTGCACAACGCGGCGATCAGCGCGGCAGCGGTCTCGACCCCCGCCGCACGGAACACCGCCGTGCCCGTCACGGGCAGCTGCGACAGTGCGCTCAACCGTCCGCCCAGGTCGACCACGTGCAGGTGCATTCGGCCGTCCAGCCGCTTGGCTGCCGTCACCGCCAGCGCCGCCAGCGCCGTGCTGCGTCCTGATCCCGGGCCTCCGGTGAGCAGCACGCCGCCGCCAACTCCGAGATCGAGCGACAAGGTCTCCTGCCGTTGCTCGCCCGGCAGGTCGAGAAGCGCCCACGGGACCGACAAGGGGTCCCGGTCGGCCGGCAGCCCGACCGCGGGCAGGGACGCCGGAAGCGGGGGGACCCAGAGCGACGAGCCCGCGGAAGCATCGATCGGTGCCGCGGCCCGCACAACCTCCACCAGCTCGCTGACCGCTGCCTCCGGGTCGGGCGGGCGATCCGCAGCGGTCTGGGGCCGGCGCCACCGGTCCAACGGAATCACGGTGAGGCCGGCCGGATCAGGATCCGCACCGCCGATCCCGGCCCCGGCCGTTTGAAAGAGCACCGGCTCGCCGTCGGTCCGAATCAGTGCAAGCCCCGGCTGCCGCGGATCGAGCTCGGCAGCATCCGGAACGTCGATCACGTCGACCGAGTCGGCGCTCGACACGGTGCGCAGCGCGATCCGGACACTGGTGTTGGCACGGACCTCCGCGGACACGCACGCGCCCGGGCGCTGGGTGGCCAGGACGAGGTGGAACCCGAGGGAACGGCCCCGCTGTGCCACCGACACCAACCCGGGCAGCAACCGTTCGTCGTGTCGCGCGAGCGCGGCGAACTCGTCGATGATCACTACCAGGCGCGGGAGCCGGATGCTGCGGTCGATCGGCCGAAACCGCTCGAGATCCGGGGCGCCCGCCGTCCCCAGGATCCGTTCGCGTCGCCGCAGCTCGCTTTCGAGCGACCGCAACGCCCGATCCGTCCCGAGCGTGTCCAGGTCGCTGAGGACTGCGGCCGTGTGCGGCAGGCCGGCGAGCGCGGCGAAGGTTGCTCCGCCCTTGAAGTCGACGAGCAAGAACTGCAACGCGTCGGGCGGCACGCTCGCCGCGAGGCCCAGGACGAGAGTGCGCAGCAGTTCGGACTTGCCGGAGCCGGTGGTTCCCGCCACCAGGACGTGCGGGCCGTCGCGCTGCAGGTCGAGGACGACCTGTTGCCGCCCGTCGGCGCCGAGCGGGGTCTGCAGCCGCCCGGCGCATAGCTCCCACCGCGCCCGGACGGCGGCCGGGTCGAGCCGGTCGAGGCCGAGCAGCTCGCGCAATGAGCAGTGCGCGGGCAGGCCGCGCCTCGTGCCGCCCTCGACGGCCAACGGGGCCAGATTCCGCGCGACGGTCTCGGCCAGTTCGCCGGAGATCCCGTCAGCCCGGAGGTCCACCGCCTCACCGGAGCGCGTTGTAAGCGTGGCGGACCCGAGATCCGCTGCCCAGCCGGCGCGACCCGGTGGGCCGTCGGGATCCCCGGAGACGAGGACGAGCCCCCACCCGCGCTGCGCTGCGAGGTCGCCGAGTGCGGTCGCGAGCCGGCCGGGGACACAGTCTGCGACCGCGAGGATCTGACCCGTGGCGCAAGTCGACAGCAGCGCGACCGCGTGCTGCTGTTCCTCCCGGTTCGTCGCCACGGCGCGCAGCTGCGGCAGCCACCGGGCCCAGCGCCACGGCTCGGCAGTGTGCGGCGGGCAGAACAGCGCCAGCTGAAGATCGGCCGGCGACACCAGCGTGGCGAGCTGTAGGACGACCCAGCGAGCGAGCGCGCGCGCCATGCCCTGGGGGCCGGCAATCCGAAGTGGAGCCTCGCGGAGGTCAACCCGATACGGAAGCTGGCCGAGTGGGGCGGGCGGGTCGAGCTGCGTGCCTCGGCGCACCCGGACCCGGCTCTGCGTTTCGACCAGCCCGATCCGCACCGACAGCAGGTCCGGATCGCTCCCGCGGCGCTCCCACAGCCGCCTACCTGCGGCCGCCGCAATCTGCACGATCTGGGCCGGATCCGGTGTCTCGTGCCGCAGCGCTGCCCGTTCCCTGGTGCGCGCCGCTGCCGCACGCGCCTCGCCGAGCCGGCTGGCCGCCCGGACCTCGGCCGTCGCGTGGCGGCGGGCGCGACGCCCGCGCAGGCGACCCGCGCCGCCTTCCGCCAGCAACGCCAGCGGCGAGATCGCGCTGACAGCAAGGTACAAGGGCGAGGCCAGTGCAGCGGCCAGCGCCACGCCACCGAGCGCCGGAAGGACCGCGCTGAGCGACCGGGACGACCGGGCGCGCTGCCGGGCGGGTTCCGGCAGCAGGATCTCCTCGGGTAACGGCGGGAGGAGCGAGCGTGGTGCTGCAGTGACCAGAACCCGCCCGTTCTGGATGTGGTGAGCTCGCCCGGCGACCTCCGGGCTGCGCCGTACCACCAGTTCCGCGTCTCCGACCCGGATCGGGTCATCCGGCTCGACGACGACCGGTACTGCGCCGACTCGCCGCGCGTCGAGCCAGGTGCCGTGTGTCGAGCCCAGGTCGCGCACGGAGACGACACCACCCGCGACCAGGATCTCCGCATGCCGCCTGGAGACGCGACCCTCGGCGAGGACGAGGTCGCAACCGTCGGCTCGCCCGATCAGCATCCGTCCACGCCGCAGCGGCAGCACTTGTCCCGCGGCCGAGCCGGCCGTCACCGTCAGCACCATCGAGCCCGACGCGCGGGGACGATCGGGCGCGGGCACAAGCGCGCCGGATCGCAGCCCGCTGGACGCCAGATCTGCGTCGCAGGGGACCGCGCCGCCGGTCAGCGCGCGGACGTCGACGCCGAGAGCCCGGGCGACTTCTGAGACCGGAGTGGTGCCGGGGGCTTCGACCGCGACGTCGCGGCCGACGCCGTCGACCCCTACGACGGTGATGTCGATGCGCATGCCCGGCAGTCTCGCCGTTCGGTCCGACAGGTTCCGAGCGTCCGATCCGGGCCTGTGGACGGCGCAGCGGGTCATACACACGGCGGTGCGCGCAGCGCTTCGGAACTGCACCCCGCCTTACGGTCGCAGTCCGCGGCCGGATCACCGCCGGTTGCATCGAACGCTCGACGAGGAGGAATGGTCATGACGAACTTGAAGGTGACGCCAGCGCAATTGGAGGCGCTCGGCGCGACGACGACCCGGGTCTCGGGCGACGTCCGCGCACAGCATCAGCAACTTCGCGGGCAGCTCACCCCACTGTTCGGCGCCGACTGGAGCGGCGCGGCGGCGGCCCAGTTCACGGCGCTGTACCAGCAGTTCGACGTACACGCCCGCGGGTTGTCCGATGCGCTCGACGGCATCGGGACACTGCTGCGCCAGGCGGGCACGGCCTATGCCGCGGTGGAACAGCAGGTGGCCGCGTCGTTCCGGTAGCCGCTCGACCGCGGCACGACCGGTCGATCGGTAGCGTCGGCAGGTGTGACCGACGCCCACGGTGACGACGTGCTTGCGCTGGTCGATGCCGCACTTGCCGAGCACTTCGGACAGCGCGCCATCCGGTCGTCGGTCACGTTCCTCGGGGTCGAGCCGGTCGAGGTGCTGCGCTTCGAGCCCATCCCTGGCGAGTACATGTACTCCACGCTCGGGATGTCACGGGCGCCGATGCGGCCCTCGGAGGAGTCCGCGGTGCTGGATCAGGGTCCGCGGGCGGAACTGTTGCTGCACGTCCACACCCGCCAAGATGCGCTGGCCGGTGTCTGGCGGTCGCTGGCTGTACTGGCCGCCGCTCCGGTGGTCGAGGGGGTGGTTTACACCCCGGGGATGACGGTGGACCTGGGGCAACCGTTGGCGCTGGGCTCGCGCTGCGTCGGTGGCGTGTTGGCCTCCTCAGCCGTCGCTGACGTCGCAACCCCGCACGGGACGGTGGCCCTGCTGCAGGTGCAACCCGCCACGTCGGCAGAGCTCGCGTGGGCCCGCGTGCACGGCAGCACTGCACTTGAGGACAGGTGGCGAACCGCAGGAGTGGACCTGCTCGACCTCGGCCGCCCTGCGGCGCCGCTTATCTGAGCGCGGCCGCTGCCCGGCCCTCATGCCAATCGTCGTGCCGGCGCGCGAGGGCTTGGCAGCAGAACGTCGGCGCGCGGTCAGTCCGGCAGCCGGTTCGGCGCGCGGTCAGTCCGGCAGCCGATTCCACGCGGTGAGCGCGCCCCGCACTCCCGGCGCCAGCTCGAGAAGGTCGAGATCGGCGAGGGTCGCCCAGCGGGCGTCGAGGGCGTCGTCCCCGGCGCGCAGCTGCCCACCGGTCACCTCGCACAGGTAGTCGTCGATGAGGTAGCTGCCTGCGCCCGGAGCGTCGCGCACCACGCTCCCGGCGAAGCCCACCACCTGCACC
>JAICIE010000070.1 GCA_025924515.1 Jatrophihabitans sp.
CCTGGCTCGGCTGCTCACCAAGCGGGTGATCAACGCGAGTAAGGCCGACGGCGCCTCCGAGTCGGGCCTCACGGCGTTGGTCTGGAACCAGGTCCTGAGCTACGGCACCGACGCCATGGTCACGGTGGCGCTCGCCGGGACGGTCTTCTTCGGCGCCTCGGCGCACGCCCAGCGCGGCAACGTGCTGCTCTACCTGCTAATCACCATGGCCCCCTTCGCCGTCGTCGCGCCGTTCATCGGTCCGGCGCTCGACCGCGTGCCCCACGGGCGACGCTGGGTGATGGGGGGAACCGCCGTCGGACGGGCGGTCCTAGCTTTGATCATGGCCGCGCATCCCAGCGAGCTGCTCGTCCTCTATCCGTGCGCCCTGGGCTCGCTGGTCTTGTCGAAGGCGTACGCGGTCGTCCGCGCGGCCGCGGCCCCGCGGCTGGTGCCCCGCGGTCTCACGCTCACCGAGGCCAATGCCCGGCTCACCATCTTCGGCCTCGCGTCGACGCTCGTCGCGGGCGGTTTCGTCGGCGCGGTGATCAAGGTGACCGGGTCGTACACCTGCGGCCTGGTGATAACCGCGTTCGCCTTCGCGACGTGTGCCTTCTTCGCCTTCCGGCTGCCACGGCACATCGACGCCGTTCCGCTGCCGCGGTCACCGGCGGCGCGGGGTGCAGCCCGGGCCGCCCGGCCGCCCTTCGTCCTCCGGGTGCGCAACTGGGCCCGCCGCGGGTTCGCACCGCACGTCGTGGTCGCCCTGCAGGGCGAGTCGGCGCTGCGGCTGCTGTCCGGACTGCTCACCATCTACCTCGCCTTCTTCGTCGAGTCGACAGCGCACGCCCTGGCCGCGGCGCTCCAACTCGGTGCCGTGGTGGGTGCCGCCGGGCTCGGCAATTTCAGTGGCACCGCGATCGGCACCCGATTCCGCAGCGCCCGCCCAGAGGTCGTGATCGCGGTCAGCCTGTCGATCGTGGCGGCCGCCTGCGTGGTCACCGCGATCCTGTTCTCGGTGTGGCTCGCCGTCCTGCTGATGTACGCCTCCGCAGTCACCAACGCCCTGTCCAAGATCGCCCTCGACGCGCTGATCCAGCGTGACGTCGCCGAGCGCTACCGCTCGAGCGCGTTCGCCCGGTCCGAGACCTTCCTGCAGCTGGCCTGGGTGGTCGGCGCGGCGATCGGGGTCGTGCTGCCGAGCAACAGCGACGGCGACGGCACCATGTCGACCTGGATCGCCGCCGGACTGCTGGTCGTGGCGGCTCTCGTGGTCGCGCTGCGGCTGCGGGCGACGACGTTGCGTGCGCCACGATCCGTCCCCGCCGCGCCGATGCCGGCGGTGCCACCGCAGTAGCGTGACGGCGTGTCGCGCCGCTACCGGTCCGGGGCGCTCGCCGCCGGCCTCGTCGCTGCGGCGACCCTCGTGGCCGCCTGTGACAAGCCGGTGCCCGAGGTCACCGTCCTGTCCGGATCGACGACGACCCGGGTGCAGCCGAACCGGTACTGCTTCGACGCGGCCGGGCGGCAGTGCCGCGCCTCTGACGCGGTCGGCACGGTGCGGGCGCAGTCCAACGGGACGCTGCTGGTCGACGTCCCCCGCACGGTGGCCGACACTCACTGGCTCGTCACGGCGTACCGCCGCACCGCCTCAGGCAAGTCCAGCCCGCTGGACGGATACGGTTCGCCGAGCGTCCTCAGCAATCGGCACAGCATCCGCCTTCCGGTGCCGTACGGGGAGGGGACCTACTACATCTCCGTGGTGCAGCTGAGCGGTCCCAGGCAGGTCGGGCAGTGGACGGCCACCGTCGAGGTGTCGAGCTGACCGGACGAATCCTGGTGGTGACCGCGGTCGACGCGGAACGGCGGGCCCTCGCCGGCCTGCCAGGGATCGAGGCACTCACCGGCGGCGTAGGACCGGCCGAGTCGGCGGCGGCGACGGCGGGCGCGCTCGCCGAGCGCGAGGTCGACGTCGTGCTCTGCGCCGGGATCGGCGGCGGCTTCGGGTCCTCTGGGCCCGGCGATCTCACGGTGGCGTCGCGTGTCGTCTTCGCCGACCTCGGGGCGGAAACCCCGGCCGGTTTCCGGTCGGCGTCGCAGCTCGGGTTCGGCCAGGACGACTATCCCGTTCCGCCCGAGCACGGGCAGGCGCTCGCGGCGCGGACGGGTGGCCGGCTCGGGTGCGTCCTCACCGTCGCCACCGTCACCGGAACCGCGGAGCGGGCCGCGGCGCTCGTCCGGCGCTACCCGGACGCCGTCGCGGAGGGCATGGAAGGTGCCGGGGTGGCCGCCGCCGCCCGGCGCCGCGGCGTCGCCTTCGGGGAACTGCGGGCCATCAGTAACCCTGTCGGTCCCCGGGACCGGACGTCATGGCGCATCGACGACGCGCTGCGCACGCTTCGTGCCGCCCTGGCGGCAGTTTCGGAGGACCGGCGATGAAGGTCGCCTTCTCACCGTGCCCGAACGACACCTTCGTGTTCCACGCCTGGGTGCACGGACTGGTCGAGGGCGCCCCACCGGCCGAGGTCGTGTACGCCGACATCGACGTCACGAATTGCGCGGCCGAGCGCGGCGAGTACGACGTCGCGAAGGTCTCCTACGCGGCGCTGCCCTGGCTGCTGGACCGGTACCGGCTGCTGCCCTCCGGCGGTGCGCTCGGCCGGGGGTGCGGACCGCTCGTCCTCACCCGCGGCGAGGTCGCCGACCTGGACGGACGCACGGTGGCCGTGCCCAGCGAGCGGTCGACGGCCTACCTGCTGTTACAGCTGTGGGCGGCCGGCACCCGGCCGGCGCGCATCGACGTGGTGCCGTTCGCCTCGATCATGCCGGCGGTGCGCGACGGTCACTACGACGCTGGCCTGGTGATCCACGAGGCGCGGTTCACCTTCGGCGGTTACGGGCTGCAGGCGATGGTGGACCTCGGCGCATGGTGGGAGCGCGACACCGGTCTGCCGATCCCGCTCGGAGCGATCCTCGCCCGCCGCGACCACGACGCTGCGCCGATCGCACGGGTGCTGCGGGCCTCGGTGGAGCGCGCCTGGGCCGATCCCGATGCCAGCGCCGCGTACGTCGCCGAGCACGCCGCGGAGATGTCCCCCGACGTGCAGCAGCGCCACATCGCGCTCTACGTCAACGACTTCACCCGGGACCTCGGCGAGGAGGGGTTCGCCGCCGCGCGCACGCTGCTCGATCGAGCGGCCGCGGCCGGATTGGTGCCGGCCTGCCCGGACCTGCGCGCCTGACCAGCCCTACACGTCCAGGTTGTCGGCGAAGGCGCGCAGCAGGCCGGCGACCTTGCGGGCCTCGGCCCGCTCCGGGTAGCGCCCGCGCCGCAGCGAGTTGGAGACCCCGTCCAGCAGCTTGATCAGGTCCTCGACGAGCGGCGCCAGCTCCTCGGCCGGCTTGCGGCTGGCCCGCACGACGGAGGGCAGCGGATCGAGCACGCGGACCTGCATCGCCTGGTTGCCGCGACGTCCGGAGACGACGCCGAACTCCACCCGCTGGCCCTTGCGCAGCTCGGTGACACCCTCGGGGAGGGCGTCCCGGTGCACGTACACGTCGTCGCCCTCGTCGTAGGAGAGGAAGCCGAAGCCCTTCTCCGCGTTGAAGAACTTCACCCTGCCGGTAGGCACCGCCAGCTCCCCGCTCCGGAATCGTCCGATCACGGCGCGCGCAGCCGCGGCGCCTGCAGCAAGGCTACTGACCCCGTCCTCGGCATTCACGCCCCGACGACCGGCGCGAGCCATACTGGGCCGGTGCCGTCGCGTCCGTCCGCCCTGCCGCGTGCGGTTCGGATCGGCCTGCTGCTGTTCGTCGTCGGGATCGGTTTCCTCGCCGCCGACGTCGTTCCGTTCTTCTTCTCCGCGCACAACCGCCCGCTCTGGCTGAATCTCGCCTGCCTGCTTGCCCCGCTGGGGTTCGCGGTCGCCGTCTGGGCCGGGCTGCGCGGTGGACGCGCGGCGCAGCGTGCGGCCCTCCAGGACCTCGACCGCGGCTAACTAGACTGGCGGCTTCGCAAGTCTGCGCATTCCGAGCAAGCATCCCGAACAAGGAGGTCTCGATGGCGAGCATCGAGCCGCGCCAGCCGGAGCAGTACCGGCCCGAGGACGACCCCGCCAACGACTTCCATGTCAACGAGCTCGCCGCCGACATGGCCGGGTCGCTGTCGCCGTTCGGGACGGACGTCGAGTTCCCGCTGCCGCTCGACAAGATCACCTACCGGCACCCGTCGCCGTCCGACCGGCCCAACCTGGCTCCCGCGAACGTCGCGGCGGCAGGGCGCAAGGTCAGAGGCCGGCGCCGGTAGCAGGTGAACGCACGGTCCGAACCGGCCGGACGTCCGCGGGCGGCCGACCCGCCGACGACCCTCACCGGGTGGCTGCGCGAGCGCACGGACGCCGAGCTGGCGACGCTGCTGCGCCGGCGTCCCGACCTCGCGCTGCCGGCGCCGGCCGACCTGCCGACCCTCGCCAGCCGGCTGACGGTGCGCGCATCCGTACAGCGGGCGGTCGACGGCCTGAACGCCTTCGCCCTGAAGGTCCTGGAAGCCGTCGTCCTGCTCGCCGAGGACGGGGACTCCGTCGGGATCGACGCCCTTACCGGGCTCCTCGGGCTGCCGCCCGGGCCGGGACTGGCCGAGCTGCGAGAACTCGTGCTCGTCTGGGGCGGCGACCGGCTCACGCTGGTTTCGTTCGTCGCCGAGTCGGTCGGCCCGTACCCGGCCGGGCTGGGCCGGCCGGCGCGGACCCTCTTCGCTCAGGTCCCCGACGTCCATCTCGCGCCGGTGCTGCGCGCGGTCGGCCTGCCGGCCACCCCTCAACCACGGGCGGGCAGGGCGCTCGCCGACCGGCTGGAAGACCGGGGCTGCCTGGACCGTTCGCTGACCGCCTTGGCCGAGGACGAGCGGGAGTTGCTCGACCGGCTCGCCGGCGGTCCCCCGATCGGGACGGTGCGCGGCGCGCCGCTGCTTCCGCGCTCGCCGGACCCGCTGCGGGTCGACGGCGACGCCGGCGCGACCACGCGGTTGCTCACCTGTGGCCTGCTGGCGCCGATCGACACGTCCTCCGTCGAGCTGCCCCGGGAGGTGGCGCTGGCCCTGCGGGCGCATCCGCTGGGCAGCATCGACCCGGAGCCGCCCGCCGTACCCGTCCTCGAGCGAGAGCCGGCCGAGCTCGACCGGGTCGGCACGACCGCCGTCCTCGAGATCCTGCGGCTGGTCGAGAGCCTCGCCGCCGAGTGGACCCGACACCCGCCGTCGCAGCTGCGCGCCGGCGGCCTCGGCGTGCGCGATCTGCGGCGCACCGCGCGCGCCCTCGACCTCGACGAGCCGCGCACCGCGGTGCTGATCGAGGTCGCCGCTGCCGCCGGGCTGCTCAACGCCACCCACGGCGTCGATCCGGTCTACCTGCCGACCCCGGAGTTCGATGCCTGGGCCGGGCGCCCTCCTTCGACGCAGTGGGCCGACTTGGCGCTGGCCTGGCTCGCGATGACCCGGCAACCCAGCCTGGTCAACCAGCGCGGCGACCGCGACCGGTTGATCACCCCGCTGAGTCCCGAGGTGGAGCGCGGCACCGTACCGACGCTGCGCCGGCAGGTGCTCGAAGCCCTGGCGGCGCTCCCGCCCGGCGCCGCACCCCGCGACCGTGCGGACGTGCTCGCGTGGCTGGCCTGGCAGGCGCCGCGCCGCGCGAACGGGCAGCGTCCGGTGGCGGCCGCGATCCTCGCCGAAGCCGAGATGCTGGGCCTGACTGCCGCCGGCGGGCTCGCCGGCTACAGCCGGACCCTGTTCGCCGGATCCCGCACGGTCGCGGAGCAGGTGCTCCAGTCGGCCCTGCCGGAGCCGGTCGACACCGTTCTGGTGCAACCGGATCTCACGGTGGTCGTGCCGGGTCCGCCGGTGCCCGACCTCGCCGCCGAACTCGCGCTCGTCGCCGACCTCGAGTCCAGCGGCGGCGCCCACGTCTACCGCGTCAGCGAGGCGTCGTTACGCCGGGCGCTCGACGCCGGGCGGGCCGGCGCCGACCTGCGGCTGCTGTTCGAGCGGCGTTCGCGCACCCCGGTTCCGCAGTCCCTTCGCTATCTCATCGACGATCTCGCACAACGGCACGGGGCGCTGCGGTCCGGGCCCGCGAGCGCCTACCTGCGCTGCGACGACGAGAGCCTGCTCGCGCGGGCGGTCGCGGACCGGTCGGTGGCGGGGCTCGGCGTGCGCCGGATCGCCCCGACGATCGCGATCACCACCGCGCCGGTCGCCCGGGTGCTGCAACTGCTGCGCGATGCCGGTTACGCGCCCGCGGCCGAGTCCCCGGACGGCGAGATCATCGCGCTGGACGCCGACCCGCCGCGCGCGCCGTCGCGGCAGCCGATCCGGGTGGTGCGCGCGGCCGGCGGTCCGACGCCGGCGTCGCTCGCCGAGCTGGTGAACCGCATCCGGTCCGGGGACGCGCTCACCCAGGTCACCCGCCGGGTGCACCCGGCGGTGCAGCAGGTTCCGGGGGTCACCTCCGCGGCAACGATGGCCAGCCTGCGCGACGCGATCCGGAACGACCGGACCGTCCTGCTCGGCTACGCCGAACAGGACGGCACCGCCACCCGCCACACCGTGCGTCCGATCTCGATGGCGGGCGGCGTGCTGCGCGGCTACGACGGTCCGCACGGGCGGCTGTCCGCGTTCGCGCTGCACCGCATCACCGCGGTGGCGCCGATCCGCGAGGACGACGGGGCCTAGTCCGGGAACACGTAGAACTCGTTGTCCTCCGGGTCCGCGAGAACGCTGAACTCCTCGAGGTCCGTGGGCCCTCGCAGCAGCCGCGCGCCGGCATGCAGCAGCGGCTCCAGATCCGGCGCGGCCAGGTCCCAGTGCACCCGGTTGTTGACGGCCTTCGGCTCCGGCACCGGGACGAAGTCGAAGCTGAACGACGTCCCCGGCACCTCGTCCGCGGTGGCATATCCCCCGCGCTGGTCGATGAGCACGCCGCCCACCACGTCGACCCACCACGCCGCCAACGGGAGCGGCTCGCGGCAGTCGACCACCAGGCCGTGCAGCCGGCGCTCCGGAACGGGGTCGCGCAGGAACGCGCAGAACTCACCGTCTTCCGGATCCGCCATCACCGTCCAGCGGCGGTCGCCGCCTTCCGGCAGCACGACGCGGGCGCCCAGCGCCTCCAAGTCGGCGAGCTGCTCGGCGTAGATGTCCAGGTGCACCCGGTTCTTGGCCGTCTTCGGCTCGGGTACCCGATTGACCCGCAGCACCGGATCGCGGCCTGTGGCGAAGACGCCGCCCTCCGGGTCGAGATCAGCACCGGCGTCCGGCTGCCAGGTGAGACCGAGTGCCGCGGCCCAGAACCGGCCCTCCACCGCGGGTGAGACGGCGTCGAGGCAGATCCCGGTGAAGCGCGCGAGCGGCATGCCCCGACCGTAGCGACCCGGCGGGAGGAGAATGAGCCGTTCCTGCGTCCTCGGGGGTTGCCGTGACCGGCACCGACCTCGCCCTCGGGCTGTGGCACCGGCCGTGGCAGCCATGGGCGCGAGTCCTCGTGTGGTTGACGATCACCGTCGCGACCGGGGTCGCCGGCCACGGACGGGTCCTGCAGGTCAGCGGCGCCGTCGTGATGGCGGTCGCGGTGATCGGCGTGCAGCTCGGGCGCCGGGGCGACGCGCGGCGCTCCCGCCCCGGCGTCCTTCTCGCCGGACTCGGCGGGCTGGGCGCGATGCTGCTGGTGCCGGCAGGCCTCGGCGAGATCCCGGTGCTGGTAGCGGCCGCGCGGCTCCCTTTCGCGTTCTCGGCGAGGACCACGAGGCTGCTGTCCGCCGCCGGCGCGGTCGGCTTCGGAGGCGCCGTCGCCTACGCGTCCGGGACATTCGCCGGGCTCGCGGCCGGGGTGGGTGTCCCGCTTCTCGTCACCCGCTCCCAGCAGCGCCGCGAGCTCGTCGTCGAACGCGACCGCGCGCGGGCGCTGCTCGCGGAGGTGGAGGCCGCCCGCACGGCCGAGGCCCAGTCCGCGGCGTTGCGCGAGCGGGCGCGGATCGCCCGCGACATGCACGACGTCCTGGCGCACAGCCTGGCCGGGCTGTCTCTGCAACTGCAGGCGGCGCGGGCGGTGGCGCAGCGCTCCGACGCCGGCCCGGAGCTTCTGGAGCCGCTCGGACGGGCGGCCGAGCTCGCCCGCGACGGGCTGGCCGAAGCCCGGTCCGCCGTCGGCGCACTTCGGGAGCTCCCGGAGCACGGGCTGGCCGACCTGAGGACGCTCGTCGAGCGCTTTCCCGGCGACATCCACCTGGATGCCGACGGCCGGACGCCCGACCTGCCCCCGGACGCCGGCCGCGCGGCCTACCGGGCCGTGCAGGAGGCGCTGACCAACGCGGCGCGCTACGCGCCCGGCTCGCCGGTACGGGTCGTCGTCAGCACCGGGCCGGCCGCGGTGTCGATCACGGTGGAGGACGACGGTCCGGCGCCCGGCCACGAAGCCGTCGACGGTCGCGGCTCGGGGCTGGGCCTGGTCGGGATGCGCGAGCGGGTCGGCGAGGCCGGCGGCACGGTCACGGCGGGCGGGCGACCGGACGGCGGGTGGCGGGTCGAGATCCGGCTCCCGCTGGACCGGGCATCGGACTGCCCCGGCCTCGCGGCTGAGGCGTCGGGATGACGCTGCGAGTCGTCGTGGCCGACGACCAGCCGGTGGTCCGCGACGGCCTCGTCCTGCTACTGCGGGCCAGCGGCGAGGTCGACGTGGTCGGCATCGCGGGCGACGGCGAGGAGGCGGTTCGGCGAGTCGTCGAGACGTCCCCCGATGTCGCTCTGCTGGACCTGCGGATGCCCCGGCTGGACGGCGTGGGCGCCACCGAGGCGCTGGCGACGAGCGCGCCGGGCGTGCCCGTGCTCGTCCTCACCACTTTCGCCGACGACGACGCGATCCTCCCCGCCCTGCGGGCCGGCGCGGCCGGCTACCTCACCAAGGACGCGACGGCCGAGCAGCTCGTGGCGGCGCTGCGAGACGTCGCCGCCGGACGCACCGTGCTCCATCCGGACGTGCAGCGGCGCCTCGTCGAGCACGTTCGCAGCGAGCCGGCGCCCGCCGCTCCCGTTGCGGTGGAGCTGACCCGCCGCGAGATCGACGTGCTGCGCCTGGTCGCGGAGGGACTGTCGAACCAGCAGATCGCCCGTCGGCTGGTGCTGGGCGAGGCGACGGTCAAGACGCACCTGAACCACCTGCTCTCGAAGCTGGACGTCGACGGCCGGCCCGGGCTGGTTGCGTGGGCCTGGCGCCACGGCTACGGCCCCGGCTCTTGACCGGGGCCCTGCCGCCGAGCCTGCCCGGCCTCAGACGGTCACCAGCCGGCTCGCGACCTCATCGCACTCCGCGCCCGCGCGCCGGGCCCGGACCCACAGCAGGGCGGTGCGGGAGAGCACCTCGCCGAGTGCCATGAGCACGAGGGCGGTCGTCCAGCCGGCGGCGGTGAGGCCGTGCGTCATGCTGAACCGGCCGATCGTCGGGCCGCCGCCGTGTGTCACCCAGACGCTGAACCCGAACCGCGAGCCCATGCCGAGCACCCACAGCAGCGCCGCGGTGCCGCCGGCCTTCACGCGTGCGGTTCCGGTCGCGTCGCGACGCACCCGGGTCGTCAGCCCACTGGCGGTCCCGAGCGTCAGGCCGGTGAGGACCAGCACCGCGACCAACGCCAGGTCGTTGCCGGTCGTCGGCATGGAGTGCAGATAGCTGTGCCCGACGACGGCGCAGATGAGGACGGGCAGCAGGATCGCGCGGCGGTCGAACCGGCTCTCGCGCAGCTGACGGAAGACGAGGAGGACGAGGAGGCTGTCGAGCAGGTAATCGGTGAGCGACATGGCTGAAGGGTCGCGGGCGCGACGTCGGCGCGGATCCACCCGCGGGTGGAACCCGGGTGGAACTGTCGGAACACCGCCTGTCCCCCGACGGTTGGGGACAATGGCACTTTTCGCCTTTCACGTCCTAGGAGTTCCGTGACCGACGGCCCGCTCATCGTGCAGTCCGACAAGACGCTGCTGCTCGAGGTCGACCATCCGATGGCCGGCGAGGCGCGCGCGGCGATCGCCCCGTTCGCCGAGCTGGAGCGTTCGCCGGAGCACGTGCACACCTACCGGCTGACCCCGCTCGGGCTGTGGAACGCCCGCGCCGCCGGGCACGACGCCGAGCAGGTCGTCGACGCGCTCGTGCGGTACAGCCGCTACGCCGTTCCGCACGCGCTGCTCGTCGACGTCGCCGACACGATGGACCGCTACGGCCGGCTGCAACTGGTCAAGCATCCGTCCCTCGGGCTGGTACTCGTCAGCCTCGACCGCGCCGTCCTCGAGGAAGTGGTGCGGAACAAGAAGATCGCGCCGATGCTCGGTCAGCGCATCGACGTCGACACGATCGCGGTGCACCCGTCCGAACGCGGCCGGCTCAAGCAGGCCCTGCTGAAGATCGGCTGGCCGGCGGAGGACCTGGCGGGCTACGTCGACGGCGAGGCGCACCCGATATCGCTGCACGAGGACGGCTGGTCGCTGCGCGACTACCAGCGCCAGGCCGTGGAGATGTTCTGGCAGGGCGGGTCGGGCGTCGTCGTGCTGCCCTGCGGCGCCGGGAAGACGCTCGTGGGCGCCGCGGCGATGGCCGAGGCGTCGGCGACAACGCTCATCCTGGTGACCAACACCGTGGCGGGACGGCAGTGGAAGCGGGAGCTGATCGCACGCACCAGTCTCACCGATGAGGAGATCGGCGAATACAGCGGCGAGCGCAAGGAGATCCGGCCGGTCACCATCGCCACCTACCAGGTCATGACGACCAAGCGGAAGGGCGAGTACCGGCATCTGGAGCTCTTCGACAGCCGCGACTGGGGCCTGATCGTCTACGACGAGGTGCACCTGCTGCCCGCGCCGATCTTCCGGCTCACCGCCGACCTGCAGTCCCGGCGCCGGCTCGGCCTGACCGCCACCCTCGTCCGCGAGGACGGGCGGGAGGGCGACGTCTTCTCCCTCATCGGGCCCAAGCGCTACGACGCCCCGTGGAAGGACATCGAGAACCAGGGCTGGATCGCGCCGGCCGACTGCACCGAGGTGCGGGTAACGCTCACCGACCACGAGCGGATGACCTACGCCACTGCCGAACCCGAGGACCGGTACCGCATCGCCGCGACGGCGAGGACGAAGCTGCCGGTGATCCGAAACCTCGTCGATCGCCATCCTGACGAACAGGTTCTCGTGATCGGGGCGTACCTCGAGCAGCTCGACGACGCGTCCGCCGAGCTCGACGGGGCGCCGCTCATCCAAGGCTCGACCACCACGCGGGAGCGCGAGCGGCTCTACGACGCGTTCCGGCGCGGCGAGCAGCGGGTGCTCGTCGTGAGCAAGGTGGCGAACTTCTCCATCGACCTGCCCGAAGCCGCGGTCGCCATCCAGATCAGCGGAACGTTCGGGTCGCGGCAGGAGGAGGCGCAGCGGCTCGGTCGGGTACTGCGGCCCAAGCACGACGGCCGCCAGGCGCACTTCTACACCGTCGTCGCGCGGGACACCCTCGACGCCGAGTACGCCGCGCACCGGCAGCGCTTCCTCGCCGAACAGGGCTACGCGTACACGATCGTCGACGCCGACGACCTGCTGCGGCCGCTCTGAGCGACGCGCTCGCCGGCCGCTCTGAGCGACGCGCTCGCCGGCCGCTCGGTAGGACGCGCTCGCCGGCCGCTCAGTAGCGTGAACCAACGTGGCGTCCTTCGAACCGGCTCCGGTCCCGCCCGATGACAAGGACTGGACCTGGGTCCTGTCCGCACCCTGCAGCGCCTGCCGCTTCGACGCCTCGACGGGCAGCGGCGCCGACGTCCTTGCCGAGGTCCGGGCAGCGGTTGGCACGCTGGTCGCCGCGCTCGACCGTCCGGACGCCGCGAAGCGGCCGCAGCCGCAGGTCTGGTCGCCGCTCGAGTACGCCTGTCACGTCCGGGACGTGTGTCGGATCTTCGGCGCCCGCGTCGCGCTGATGCGCGCCACGACCGATCCGCTGTTCGCAGAATGGGATCAGGACGAGACGGCGGCGGCCGACCGGTACTGGACCCAGGATCCCGCCGCCGTGGCGAGCGAACTGCGCGAGGAGAGCGAACGGTTCCTCGCCGACCTCGCGACGCTCGACGGCGACGAGTGGCAGCGTCCGGGCCGGCGCAGCGACGGCTCGCTGTTCACGATCGACTCGCTGACCCGGTACTTCGCCCACGACGCGATCCACCACGCCCGCGACGTCACCGCGGGTCCCGCGGTGTCCTGACCCCCCCGAGGCGGCCCGCGAGAATGGCGGGGTGCACGCCGCGCTGAACCTCCTGGCCCTGGTGGCGGTCGTCGGGTTCGTCTCCGCCTTCGCCGGCCGGATGCGCTGGTCGGCACCGTTGGCGCTGGTCGTCGTGGGGATCGGGCTGTCGTTCGTCCCGCATTTCCTCGACCTCGTCCTGACGCCGCAAGTCGTGCTCGTCGGGCTGCTGCCGCCCCTGCTCTACGCGGCGGCCATCCGCACCTCGCTCGTCGACTTCCGCGCCAACCGCCTGCCCATCGGGCTGCTGTCGGTCGGGCTGGTGGCCTTCTCGACCATCGCCGTCGGCGCGGTGGCGTACTGGATCGTCCCCGGGATATCGCTCGCGGCCGCTTTCGCGCTCGGTGCGGTGGTGGCCCCACCGGACGCAGTGGCCGCCACCGCAGTCGGCCGGCAGGTCGGCATGCCCCGGCGGATCCTCACCATCCTCGAGGGCGAGAGCCTGGTCAACGACGGCACCGCGCTCGTCGCGCTGAACACCGCGATCGCCGCTATCGGCGCGTCGATCACGCCGCTGGAGGTCGGTTGGGACTTTCTGCGCGCCGCCGGCGGTGGGGTCGCCGTCGGACTCGCGGCGGCGTTCGTGCTGGCCCAGATCCGCAAGCGGATCACCGATCCCGTCCTCGACACGACCCTGTCGTTCGCCGCGCCGTACGTCGCCTTCCTGCCCGCCGAGGAAATCAAGGCGTCGGGGGTACTCGCCGTCGTCGTCACCGGGCTGGTCCTCGGCCACCGCGCGCCGCAGCTGCAAACCGCGAGCTCGCGGATATCCGAGAACGTCAACTGGCGGACCGTGCAGTTCCTGCTCGAGAACGTGGTGTTCCTGCTGATCGGCCTGCAGATCCGCTTTCTCCTCGACGCTGTGCGCCGCGAGGAACTGAGCGTCAGGACGATCGTGGCCGTCTGCGCGGTGACCCTGGCCGCCACCGTCCTGGCCCGGATCGCCTGGGTTCTCGGATCGACAGGGGTCCTGAGGGCCCTCCGAGTGGTCAACTGGGGCTGGCGCGAGGCGACGGTTATCTCCTGGGCCGGCATGCGCGGTGTCGTCACCCTCGCCGCGGCATTCCTGCTGCCCACCGACACGCCGCGCCGGGAGCTGCTGGCCCTCGTCGCGTTTGTCGTCGTCGCCGCGACGCTGCTGGTGCAGGGACTGACCCTGCCGGCCCTCGTCCGGCGACTGCGGCTGCCGGCGCCCAGCGCTGCGGAGGACGCGCTCCAGGCCGCCGCGCTGGTCACCGCGGCCGCCCGCGACGGGCTGACGGCGCTGGAGCTGGCCCAGCGCCCGGAGGACCCGCCCGAGGTGCTGCGGTCGCTGCGGGAGCGGGCCACCCGGCGCAGCGATCAGCTGTGGGAGCAGCTCGGCCGGCCCGACGACGAGCTCGAACCTCCCACCGCCGCGTACCGGCGGCTGCGGATGCAGATGCTCGCCGCCGAGCGGTCGTCGCTGCTGCGGGCCCGCGACCGCGGCGGATACGACGACCAGGTGCTGCGCGCCGCCCTCACCGCCGTCGATGTCGAGGAGTCGATGCTCGACCGCGTCGATGAAGCCGCCGCCCGGATCGGCGACGACCTGGTCGCCCGGCCGTCGCTTGCCGGCGACTGCGAGCACCTGCACCGGGCGCCGACGGTGGCGCAGCCGCGCACCCCCGGCGCGTGCGAGGAGTGCCTGCGCGACGGAACGACCTGGGTCCACCTGCGGCTGTGCCTGGCCTGCGGGCACGTGGGTTGCTGCGACTCCTCGGTCGGTCGGCACGCGACCGGGCATTTCCGCGGGATCGGACACCCGGTCATGCGCAGCGCCGAACCCGGCGAGGCGTGGCGCTGGTGCTTCATCGACGAACTGCTCGGCTGACGGCGGCCGTACAGTCGAGGACGATGCAGACCTTCCTGCCGGTGTCGGACTTCGCGGCCTCGGCACGAATCCTCGACGACGCGCGGCTGGGCAAGCAGCGGGTCGAGGCCTACCAGATCATCCGGACGCTCGACGGCATCACGAGCGGTTGGCGCAACCATCCGGCGGTCCGGATGTGGCGCGGCTACGAAGCGGCCTTGATCGAGTACACGCTGGTCGTCTGCGACGAGTGGGACCGCCGCGGATACGCCGACACGGTCCGCGGCAAGCTGCAGGTGCACCTTCGCCGGACCGGTGGGCCTTTCCTGCCGCCGCCGTGGCTCGGTCGCGATGCGTTGCACGCCAGCCACCGCAGCAATCTGCTGCGCAAGGACCCGGACTACTACGGGCGATTCGGGTGGAGCGAACCGCCGGATCTGCCCTACTTCTGGCCGGTGCCCAAGGACGGGCCGTCCGCGGACGCGGATCCGGCGCGCGTGGACGACACGGGCTGACGCCGGGCCAACAGCTCGCGCAGGTCGTGGGCGGCCTGCTCGGCCGCCGCGTTCGCGACGCCGGACACCCCGCCGAGACCGAAGTAGGAGTGGTTGAGCGACGGGAACTCGCGGCTGATCACGTCGACACCGGCGGCCCGGAGGCGGTCGCCGTAGAAATTGCCCTCGGTCCGGAGGACGTCGATGGTCGAGGTGTGGATGACCGCCGGCGCGACGCCGCTGAGATCCTCGCGCCGGTACGGCGACACCCGCCAGTCGGAGGACTTCTCGACGTCGACGTAGTTGTGCGCGAAGGCCACCATCGCCTCCAGCGTGAGACCGAAGCGCTGGTACTCCCCGTGCCGGGACATGTAAAAGGCGTTGATCTCCGTGTCCTCGTAGCGTCCGGCCACGTCGGTGACCGGATACAGCAGCAGCTGCGCCGACAACGCAACCCCGTCGTCGCGGCAGGCGAGCGCGCTCGACGCGGCGAGTTGGCCGCCGGCGCTGTCACCGGCGACCACGAGCTGCTCTCCGCCGCCGAGGGTGTCAAGATGTTCGGCCGCCCAGCGGACGGTGGCGTAGGCGTCGTCGAAGGCGGCCGGGAACCGGTGCTCGGGCGCCAGCCGGTAGGCCACGGAGACGACGACGGCGTCGGCCTGCACGCACAGCCGCCGGGCGTGGCCGAGGTGCGTGTCGAGATCGCCGACGACCCATCCGCCACCGTGGAGGTAGACGATCGTGGGCCGCGGCCGGCCGTCGGACGCCGGGCGCTGCACGCGGATCGGCAACTCGGCCTGCGCCGTCGTGATCGACCCGTCCTGCTCGGACGCGGGCCGCAGCGACTCGCTCATGCGGGTCAGCGCCTCCGCGTTGACCCGGCGCGTCTGCTCCCGGGCCTCCTGGACGGTGACCGGGTCCGTGCCCGGGGTCACGCAGATCAGCCAGCGTTCCAGTTCGGGATCGAGCGGTTGTTCCATAACCGACGACCTTAGGCGCGCCGGCGGGTAGGCCTCACCCATGCCCGTCGCGGGATTGACCGTGGCCGTCACCGGCCCCACCGGAACCTTGGGATTCGGCCTGATGCCGCAACTGCAGGCCGACGAGCGGATCGAGCGGGTCGTCGGCATCGCGCGCGGCCCGTTCGACCCGGCCGAGCACGGTTGGACGAAGATGACCTACCGGCAGGAGGACGTCGGGGAGGCGGACGCGCTCGCGGCGACCTTCGCCGGGGCGGACGTCGTCGTCCACCTCGCTTTCGCGGTCACCGGAGCCGCGTCGCACGACACGCTGCGGGCGATCAACGTCGAGGGCACCCTCAACACCGTGCGCGCCGCCGCCGCGGCCGGCGCGTCGCGGTTCGTCTACGCCTCGTCCGTCGCCGCCTACGGCTTCTTCCCGGACAACCCCGTCGGCATGGACGAGTCGTGGCCGGTTCGCCCGGTGCACCGGCTGTTCTACGCGCGAGAGAAGGCGGAGATCGAGCAGCGCCTGCAGGAGGCCGACCTCGGCGGCCTGCAGCTGTACGTACTGCGCCCGTCGGTCGTCGTGGGTCCGCATGCGGTGGGAGGCAAGGCGCTGCTACGCGCGATCCCGGGAATGTCGCGACTCGCCGGAGGGGGGCGCGGGATCCCCCGGATGCCGGTGCCGCTGCCACTGCCCGTCCCGGCGCTGCCGTTCCAGGTCGTGCACGAGGACGACGTCGGGGCGGCGCTGCTGCTCTGCACAGTGGGGGCGGGTCCGCCGGGGGCCTACAACATCGCGGGAGACGGCATCGTGACCGCCGCAGACGTGGCCCGGCTGTTCGGTTTCCGGCCTATCGCGCTGCCGGCCGCCATCGGGCACCTGGCGGCGCGCATCGGCGCCCGGGCGCCCCTGCTGCCGCCGGCGCTCGAGTGGGTCCAGGCGGCCGCATACCCGGCGATCATGGACACCAGCAGGGCGAAGGAACGGCTCGGCTGGACA
Organism: Jatrophihabitans sp.; assembly: GCA_025924515.1. Lineage (GTDB taxonomy): Bacteria > Actinomycetota > Actinomycetes > Mycobacteriales > Jatrophihabitantaceae > JAICIE01. The sequence goes on from JAICIE010000070.1 coordinate 16,575, forward strand.
CCCGCCTACTCGGCCGCGGAGGCGCTGCGGGCCACGACGGGCGAGGGCTCCTGACAGCTGTTCGCGGACAAACGAGGGGGCGGGCCCGATGGGCCCACCCCCTCGTCGGAGATCCTGATCGACGCTGAAGTCGATCAGAAGTCCATGTCACCGCCCATGCCGGCACCGGCGCCGGCCCCAGCCGGCTGCTTCTCCGGCTTGTCGGCCACGACGGCCTCGGTGGTGAGGAACAGCGCGGCGATCGACGCGGCGTTCTGCAGCGCCGAGCGGGTCACCTTGGCCGGTTCGACGATGCCGGACTTGAACATGTCGACGTACTGGCCGCTGGCCGCGTCGAGACCGTTGCCCGGCTCGAGCGAGGCGACCTTCTCGGCCACGACGCCGCCCTCCAGGCCGGCGTTGACGGCGATCTGCTTCAGCGGAGCGGTGAGCGCGACGCGGACGATGTTGGCGCCGGTCGCCTCGTCACCCTCGAGCTCGAGCTTGTCGAAGGCGCTCGCGGCGGCGTTCGCCAGCGCGACACCACCACCGGGCAGCAGGCCCTCTTCGACGGCCGCCTTCGCGTTGCGGACGGCGTCCTCGATGCGGTGCTTGCGCTCCTTCAGCTCGACCTCGGTCGCGGCGCCGACCTTGATCACCGCAACGCCGCCGGCCAGCTTGGCCAGCCGCTCCTGCAGCTTCTCGCGGTCGTAGTCGGAGTCGCTCTTCTCGATCTCCGCGCGGATCTGGTTGACCCGGCCCTGGATCTGCTCGGCG
>JAICIE010000071.1 GCA_025924515.1 Jatrophihabitans sp.
CCGCGAGCCGGGTGCCGCCCACCTGCCGCCCGGGCCCGCGCGGCCCGCCGCCCCCGACCACCGGGTAGGGGCCGCCGCCGGCGGCGCCGCGGCCGACGCGGCGGCCCGGGCCGCCGCGGCGGCGCGACGATGCCGAGAGGGTGGCCCGGCGGCCGTAGCCGCGGGAGTCCATCGACGCGGCGAGCGCGATCGCCCGGTCGAGCGCCTCCTCCAGCACCGGCACGGCGATCCCTCGCAGGCCCGACAGGCCGGCCGCCGATCGTCCTCGCATCCGCTGGGCGGCACGGACCCGGACGACCGATTCGGCCAGCTGCGGCACGAACGTCATCGCGACGACGACCGCGACGCCGACCTCGTACAGCGCCGCGGGCAGGATCCGCACCAGCCGGGCGGGGTGCGCCAGCGCGTTGGCGGCGCCGAAGCAGGCGAGCAGCACGGCCAGCCGCAGGCCCGTCACGCCTGCGTTCAGCACGGCCTCGGCGGTCACTGGTCCGCCGAGGGAAAGCCCGGCGGCCCAGGACGGGAGCGAGACCGACGGCAGCCGGAACAGGACGTGGCCGGGCAGCCGCACTCCGATGAGGACCTGCAGCGCGATGGTGACGACGATCGTCAGGATGCCGAATTTCAGTAGCAGGCCGTAGGCGCGTGCCCAGGGCGCGTTCCCGCGGCGCACGGCCACGACGAATGCGCTGACGGCCGCAATCTCGACCAGCAGGACCGGGTCCGTCGTTCGCATCGCGGCGTATGCCAGCGAGCCGGCCCAGATCCACCAGGCCCCGGGATGCAGGAGCCGGGCGGGCCCGGTGATGCGGACCGGCGCGGCGAGCGGCGGGCGGGCGAGCGCGGTCAGGAGCGGCCGCCGGAGCGCAGTCGCCACCAGGCTCCGCCGCCCAGCGCGGCGGCGGCGGCCAGCGCGGCGACCGGCGCCCACGGGGTTGCGTCGTGTCGGCCGGCAGCGACCGGCATCGTGCTTGCCGCCGCGGTGCTGTGCGGGTGCGCTGCCGTCGACGGCCGGAGAGGAGTGGTGGTCGCCGCGGTCGCCGCCTTACGGGACGGCGCAGCGCTCGCCCGCTGCCGGGCGGGGGAGGCCGTCCGTGCAGAGCTCGAGGGTGTTGCCGGAGCGACGGCGGGACGGCGCGAAGCGGTGGTGGGGACCCGAGCCGGCTGCAGGTGCCGGGCCGTGCTCGTCCTGACCGACCGGACAGCCCGGGAGGCGGTGGTGCGGGGCGACGCCGGCGGCGGAGCAGCAGCGGAGGTGGTCGCCGGGGCCGGTGCCGGTGCCGAGCTGCCGCACACCGCCGAGTAGGTACGCGCGGGCGGCTTGGGCGGTGTCTGGGAGCCGTTGTCGTAGGCCCATCCATCGACGGCGCCGGCGGCCGGCCGGTACGACGCCGCGCCGACGGAGGAGTACACCCAAGCCCCGTTGATCCGGTGGTAGTACGCCCAGTAGTGCGTGTCGTCGGGGTGCACCGTGCCGTGTCCGTTGATCGTGAACACGAACCCGGCGTACGGCGACGGCGGCTGGCCGACCACGACGGTGTACCGGCTCTCGAGGTCCGCCAGTCCCGACGATTCCACCGGTGCGCAGCGCGCCACGGTCGTCCCCTCGAAGGTGACGACGATCGCGACATGGGTGGGCGAAGCAGCCTGCGCCGGCGCCGCCGGCACGCACGCGGCGAGCGCGGCGGCTGCGGTCAGGAGCCGGCGCTTCATGCCCGCTTGCGCCGTCCGACGAACAGGACGAGCCCGCCTAGGAGGACCGATGCGCAGCCCGCGGCGAGCAACCCGCCGACGTCCGGGGCTCCGGTCGCGGCGAGGATCGGCGCAGTGCTCGCCGGGCTCGGCGCGCCGGCGGACGGGTGCTGCGATCGGCTCGACGGCGCGGCGGCCGCGCTCACGACCAGACTCGTCGAGCTCGACAGCCGCGAGGACGCTCCGGTGAGGGTCAGCAGCTGTTTGCCCGGACGGACGGACGCCTTGACGCTCAGCTGGATCGTCACCGTGCCGTTGGCGCCGGCGGTCGCCGATCCCGCAGCCACGTCGCCCAACCGGGCGGTCACGGTCTCGCCGCGGCTGAACCCGGTGCCGGTGACCCGGTCGGAGCCGCCCTGCCGCACCTGCGCGGCGGTGAGCGTGGGAGCCGCCAGGGCCAGCACCGCGGTGCCGGCCGCCGCGTGTGCGTCGGTCAGAACCGCCAGCGATCCGTTCGCGGCCAGGCCGAGCATGCCGTCCGAGGTCGCCTTCACCGCTGAAGCCGCGTTGAAGCTGCCCTCGAAAGCGAGCGCTCCCCGGGAGGCGCCGGCGCCGACGGTCGGTCCGGTCGTCACCTGCTGCGCCGCGAGCCACGCCCGGGCGGCCGGGGTGTCGGGCCCGACGCCGTCCAGCGCGGCCGCGGCGAGTCCGGTCGAGTCGACGTTCGGACCGCCCTGGCTGACCCAGTAGCCGCTGCGGTTCTGTCCGGCGGCCAGCCAATGCACCGCAGCCGCCAGCTTGCCGGCCGTGGCCGCGCCCAGCAGCTGCAGCGCCATGACCGCGTAGGCGGTGGCGTCGATGTCGGAGGCGCAGCCGGACGCGGTGCCCGTCCCGACCGTGAAGCCGCCGTCCGGACACTGCAGAGACAGGAAGTACGACCGCGCGGCGCTGTCGGGACCGAGGCCGGCCCCGTAGACCGACGCGGCCCGCCCCTCGGCGAGGATGGCGAACGACTCCGAGACGCTGGAGTAGATGTTGCGGGCCGCGCCGACGGCGGGACAGGTGGGCGTGGTGTAGTCCTGCGGGTTCTTCGGTGCCGACACCTTGGTGCACTGGTCGTCGTGCAATGCGGCGATCAGGTCGTGACCGCCGAACGAGCGCGGGTCGCGGCCGGCCGCGAAGGCGGCGACCGCGGTCTTTCCCACCGAACCGTCGTAGGGGCCGGGCTTGCCGTCGGTGTCCTGCAGGTTGGTGTAGTCGTCGACGTGAGCGGCGAAGTACCGCATCGCCGAGTCGATCTTCGCTTTTCCGGCGTCGGCGGCGGCGAGCGCGAAGACCGCGTCCGCGGTCGCCCCGCCGTCGAAGTAGGTGCTGCCGGGAAAGTCGAGGTGGTCGCCGAACTGCTGCGCCAGCCATCCGGCGGCCGCCTGGGCCGGCGCCGTGGTCGTGCGGGGCGGCGGCGCTGCCGCGGCGGCTGTCGAGGACGGCAGCGCCGCCAGTCCGGCTGCCAGCGCAGCGACGAGCGCAGGAACTTTTGCCACGGGCGGTCTCTTCCGATCGGGGCGAGGCCGTCGGCGTGGACAGTCGCAGAGAAGCACGACGAGATCCCGCCGCGCCGGCCCGGAGCCGCTTCCCGCGAATCCCCACACCGCAGACCTCGACGGTGCTTGCCGGGGCCTCCCGCGGCTGGGTGTTCCGACTCGTCCTCTGCGTGGTTCAGGTTTGAGGACCTACGGTTGCGGGTCAGTGCCGGGCTTCGACCGGTCTTCCCCCGTCCCGGGAGGTATTACGGCGGTCATGCCACCACACGCGCGCAGCGCAGGTCAAACCGGGGGACTGGTTAGGGTCTCAGCCGACCCGTCCACGAGGACGGGCGTCGGGCGGTTGCGGCGGGAGGCGCCCATGAGCTGGACGTGGCGGTTGGAGACGGCCGACGGTGCGGCGACGACGGAGCTTCCGGTGCCCGCGCTCCCGAGTCAGTCCGACGCGGAGAGCTGGCTCGGCGAGAACTGGCGTGAGCTGCAGCAGTCCGGGGTCGCGGCGGTGACCCTTTTCGAGGGCAGTCGCGAGGTGTACGGCCCGATGCCGCTGTCCGACCAGTAGCGAAGGACGAGGACGCGGCAGCCCCGATCAGATCTCGTCGCCGAGCTCGACCTGCGGCGCCGGCAGCCGCCACCGGCGCGGGAGGTAGGCCCGGCTGCCGGCGTAGAGGCCCAAGGACATGACAGCGCCCTCGGCCCTGCCCAGCCGTTCGGTGGCGAGCCGTTGGATCCGCCGCCCGGTGAAGTACCACTCCACCAAAAAGGCCATGAACGCCGCCAGCGCGACGAGTTGGACGATGTAGCTCCGCACCGCATAGCTGACCAGGAGCAGCGGAAAGAGCACGAGCAGGTAATTGCTCGCCATCCGGCGCGAGTCGACGTAGTCGCGGGCCAGCTTTCGGGTCGCTCCCTGATCGCGGCGGGGCAGCACCGAGGGGTCTCCGGCCCGGAGCAGGGCGCGCCGCTGCTGTGGGGTGAGCCGGCTGCCCGAGGTCCGCTGCACCGCGCGGACCTCCTTGGTGAGCTGCTTCTGCCGGGCGTACGCCTCTTTGCGGGTGCGCGGCGCCCGAACCGGACCCCGCTGCCCGACCACGTCGCGGCGCTTCGGGGTCGGGCGCCCCTTGCCGGTTGCGCCGCCGGTTGCGCTTGCCGCAGCGGACTCGACCTCAGGCGAGCTCGCCTCCGCGGAGGAGGCCTCCGGTGAGGGAGCCGCCGCACGACGCAGCAGCTTCACGCGGCCAGGATACGGCCGCCCGCGGAGCTACCATGGGAACAGCCGGAGTGCGCCGCAGCGTTCGCTTCGGTGTCCTGCCGGTCGCCGCCCCGGGCGGCGCCGGAGCCACGACGTACCGAGGAGTTCCATGACCGCCGCAGACACCACTTCCGTCGAGATCGGCTCCGCTCCGACCGAGGCACCGGGCACGTCGCTGACGCTGACCGAGACCGCCGCGATCAAGGTTCGCCAGCTGCTCGACCAGGAGGGCCGCGACGACCTGAAGCTGCGCGTTGCCGTCCAGCCCGGCGGTTGCTCCGGCCTGCAGTACCAGCTCTTCTTCGACGAGCGCAGCCTCGACGGCGACCTCGTCCTCGACCGGAACGGCGTGCCCGTGGTCGTCGACCGGATGAGCGCTCCCTATCTGGGCGGCGCCACCATCGACTTCACCGACACGATCGAGCAGCAGGGCTTCACGATCGACAACCCGAACGCCACCGGCGGCTGCGCCTGCGGCAACTCGTTCTGCGGCTGACCGCAGCACCACGCTCTGACGGCCGGATCCCCTGCGGGGTCCGGCCGTCGCGTACGGTGCGCTCGTGCCCGTACTCGTCGCCGGCTCCATCGCCACCGACCACCTCATGCACTTCCCGGGCCGATTCTCCGAACAGCTGATCGCCGAGCAGCTGGCGAAGGTGTCGCTCTCCTTCCTCGTCGACGATCTGGTCGTCCGACGCGGCGGCGTCGCCGCGAACATCGCCTACGGAATGGGCCAGCTCGGGCACCGTCCCGTCCTGCTCGGTGCCGTGGGTGCCGACTTCGCCGAGTACCGGGCGTGGCTCGAGCGCAACGGCGTGGACTGCTCGTGGGTGCACGTCTCGGATGTGCATCACACCGCGCGGTTCGTCTGCACGACCGACGACGACATGTGCCAGATCGCCTCCTTCTATGCGGGCGCGATGAGCGAGGCCCGCAACATCGAGTTGGCGCCGGCCTGGCAGGCCACCGATGCCGACCTGGCGCTGATCGGCGCGGACGACCCGCAGGCGATGGTCCGGCACAGCGTCGAGTGTCGAAACCGCGGATTCCGGTTCGCCGCGGACCCGTCCCAGCAGATCGCGCGCATGGACGGCCGGCAGCTGCGCGAGCTCGTCGAAAGCGCGGACCTGCTGTTCACGAACGAGTACGAGAAGAGCTTGCTGGAGTCGAAGACCGGACTCGGCGACGAGGACGTGCTGGAGCTGGTCGGGGCCCGGGTGACGACCCTCGGTAGCCGCGGCGTGGAGATCGTCGCCCGAGGCGCCGAACCGGTCCACGTCCCCGTGGCACGCGAACGCGCCCGGCTGGATCCCACCGGCGTCGGCGACGCGTTCCGGGCCGGGTTCCTGTGCGCGCGGGAGTGGGGCCTTGGTTGGGATCGCGCGGCTGAGGTCGGCAGCCTCCTCGCCGCGTACGTTCTCGAGACCGTCGGCACCCAGGAGTACCAGGTCAAGACCGGCGAGTTCGCCGACCGGCTGGCCGAGTCCTACGGCGACGACTGCGCGGCCGAGGTGCTGCCGCATCTTCCGGTCTAGAGGCGCACCGGGTACACGGGCTCGGGGACCTCGGGGCGGATCCGTCCTTCAACGAAGATCCCGTGCCAGATGAGGAACACGAGGACGGTCCAGATCTTGCGCGAGTAGTCGTGCGGACCGGCGCGGTGGGCGTTGAGCAGGCGCAGGACGGCGTCCCGGTCGATCAGGTCGTCGGCTTGTGATGCGGTTACGATCTCCCGCGCCCAGTCGTACATGACGTCCTTGAGCCAGTGCCGGATCGGGACCGGGAACCCGAGCTTCGCCCGGTTGAGGACGTGCGCCGGGACGATGCCTTCCAAAGCGCGGCGCAGCGCGTACTTGGTCGTCTCCTTGGTGATCTTCTGGTCAGTCGGGATTCCGGAGGCGACCGAGAAGACCTCCGTGTCGAGGAACGGGACGCGCAGTTCCAGTGAATTGGCCATCGTCATCTTGTCGGCCTTGACGAGGATGTCGCCGCGGAGCCAGGTGAACAGGTCGACGTACTGCATCCGCGTCGACCCGTCGAGGTGTTCGGTGCGCGCGTACAGGTCCCGGGTCACGTCGGTGTACGACACAGCCGGGTCGTAGCGCCGGTAGAAGCCCATCTCGTCGGGCCGGAAGATCCGCGCGTTGCCGTAGTAGCGCTCTTCGATGCCGATCGAGCCGCGGCGCAGCAGGTCCTTGCCGCGAAGTCCCTCAGGAAGCCTGGTGGACACCGCTCCCAGTCCCCGGCGGGCGATGCGAGGCACATGCTCGAAGGCCCGTAGCGAGATCGGCTCCCGATAGATGGTGTACCCCCCGAACAGCTCATCGGCGCCCTCGCCGGAGAGCACGACCTTCACGTGCTTGCGGGCCTCGCGGGCGATGAAGTAGAGCGGCACGAGCGCCGGGTCGGCCACCGGGTCGTCGAGGTACCAGACGATCAGCGGCAGGGTCGACATCATCTCCTCAGCAGAGACGACCTTCGTGATGTGCTCGACGCCGATCGCGGCCGCCGACTCGGCGGCCACGTCGATCTCGCTGTACCCCTCTCGCTCGAACCCGGTGGTGAAGGTCAACAGCTTGGGGTTGTGGCGCCGGGCCAGTGCGGCGATGGCGGTCGAGTCGATTCCGCCGGACAGGAACGATCCGACGGTCACGTCGGCGCGCATGTGCTTCTCGACCGAGTCCTCGAGTGTCTCGGCGATCTGCCGGTAGAGCTTGTCCGGCTCACTGACCGGCTTGACCGCGAAGTCGGGATGGAAGTAGCGCCGCGGTCGCAACTGCTCGCCGGGACGCAGCGTGAAGTACGTGCCCGACTCGAGTCGGCGGATCGGCGTGTGCATCGACGCCGGCTCGGGCACGTACTGCAAAGTCAGATAATGCTGCAAAGCTGTGGTGTCGACACGCTGCTGCGTGCCGGGCAGCGCGACGTCGAGCAGCGTCTTCTTCTCGCTGGCGAAGAAGGTGCCGCGCTCGTCGGTCATCGTGTAGAGCGGCTTGATGCCGAACCAGTCCCGCGCGCCGAAGAGCACGCGCTCCTGGGCGTCCCAGATCAAGAAGGCGAACATGCCGCGCAGCTCTCGGACGACCTTCTCGCCGAGACAGTGGTATCCCGCGACGATCGCTTCGCTGTCGCCGTCGGTGTCGAAAACGACCCCGAAGTCGCGGGCGAGCCGCTCCCGCAGCTCCAGGTAGTTGTAGATCTCACCGTTGAAGATGAGGTGGTACCGGCCGCCGAGCCACGGCAGCGGTTGGTGGCTGTGGTCGATGTCGATGATCGACAACCTGCGGAAGCCGATGGCCGCGTCGCCGTCGGACCACACCCCGCCCTCGTCCGGGCCGCGGTGCCGCATGTCCGGCAGCGCCGCGCTGATCGCCGCCTCGACGTCGTTGGCGCGCCCGTCGGCGGAGAGGAACCCCATCAGTCCGCACACGGGCTCCAGTATCCGGTGCGGGGCCGTCCACCCCGGTCCCGACCGTGGGCGCGTCGGTCAAGTACGCTCCGGATTTGTCCGGCCAGAAGCGTTCGAGAGGCGGTTCGAGTGCGTCGTAGATGGGCTCGGCGCCCGGTTCTCGGGGTGCTCCTCGCCGCCGCCGTCCTGCTGCTGTCGGGCTGCTCGGCGAAGGACTGGGAACGTGACCTGCGGTGGGGCAACCCCACCGGCGTCACCGACCAGGCGACCCGCATCCGGGTGCTCTTCACCTGGTCCGGCGTCGCCGCCCTTGCTCTCGGGATCATCGTGTGGGGGCTCATCTTCTGGTCCTGCATCGTCTACCGCAAGCGCAGGACCACCAACGACGAGGAACTCCCGCGGCAGACCAAGTACAACCTGGTCATCGAGCTCACCTGCCTGCTGGTCCCCTTTATGATCATCGTCGTGCTGTTCTGGCGCACCGTGGTCGTCGAGGACGACGTGAACTCCCTGTCGCACAACCCCGACGTGGTCGTGCAGGTCGACGCCTTCAAGTGGAACTGGGAGTTCGAGTACCACACCTTCCGCGACGGATCCGGCAAGATCGTGCAGGCTTCCTACGGGTCCGAGACAAACCCGCGTCACCCCGGCGCGCCGCTGTATCTGTCGACGGTCGGCTCGAACAACGAGATCCCCATCCTGGTGATCCCGGTCGGCCAGCGCGTCCAGTTCATCGAGCACTCCTACGACGTGATCCACTCCTTCTGGGTGCCCGAGTTCCTGTTCAAGCGCGACGTCATCCCTTACGGCGAGCAGCAGAGCGACTCGGGCAGCCGGCTCGCCGACAACCGCTTCGAGATCACCCCGACGTCGCAGGGAGCGTATGTCGGGCGCTGCGCCGAACTGTGCGGCACGTACCACTCCGAAATGAACTTCGAGGTGCGGATCGTCAAACCGGCGGTGTTCCGGGCCTACCTCAACGCGCTGGTGAAGATCGGACCGGACGATCCGAACCGCCAGTCGAAGGCGCTGACGATGGCGAAGGTGCCCGGCGGTCCGCGGGCCACCACCACCCACCCGTTCCCCACCGCGCGGACTGCCGAGACCGCGGTCGGCACCTCCGGGAGCAGCTGATATGCGCATCGAGGCACGCATCTTCCTCGCCGTCGCGCTGTTCGCGTGGCTGATCGCCGCGGCCTACGGCTTCTGGACCCGGGTCTCCGGTGGCCACATCGAGTGGGCGGGCTTCGCCGCGCTCCTTCTCTCCGGCGGCCTGCTGGGCATCCCCGGCTCGTTCTTCTGGTTCGTCTCCCGCCGCATCGACCCCCGGCCCGAGGACCGCGGCGACGCGGAGATCGCCGAGGCAGCGGGGGAGCTGGGCTTCTTCAGCCCGGGCAGCTACTGGCCCTTCGGCATCGCGCTCTCGGCGATGGTCACCGGAGTCGGGTTCGCATTCGTGCAGATCTGGCTGGTCATCGTGGGAGTCATCGCGATCCTCTGCACCGCCGGCGGGCTGCTGTTCGAGTACTACATCGGCGGCCGGCGTGCTGTACCGCCGCCGTCGCGCTGAGGGACCTCAGCGGCATCCCGGCCGGTCGGTTCTGCCGGACCGATGCGGGATCTGATCCAGAGTCCGGAGGTTGCCGCTCCCGGATTGGCTGTCGCCCACGCACAGCGGTCGCGCCCCGATGATCACCCGTTGACGGACACGCCCACCGCCGCGAGCCATGCCCGCACCGGCTCGACGCCGACCACGGCGGGATCGACCACCGTGGCCGCGTCGCGCAGCGCCGTGCTGGCGGCTCCGCTGATCACGAGGACCGGACCGGGGTGCCGCGCCGCGAGCAACCCGAAGTCGCCGTCGCCGGTGATGAGGACGAGTGGGAAGCGATCTGGCCGGTAGGCACGGGCCAGGGCGAGGTCGGCGCGCTGCCAGCCCGAGCAGGGTTCGACGACCGCATCGGCGGGCCAGCCGACCTGCGCCAGCGCGCTCGACCGTCCGGTCACGACGGTCCGGACGCCCGGCACGCGGCCCAGCAGGTCGACCACCGGCTGGACCCGCGCCGGCACGACGTTGTCGGCGTCGACCAGCACCTGCAGCACGGGCCGCGCCGCCGCGCCGCTACTCGGTGAGCTGGTGCTGGCGCTGCGAGGTCTCGGCCGCGTCCGCCTCGTCGATCGCCGCCTGCAGCTCGGGCTTCTCGGTGACCGGGTAGAAGAACCCGCGGATCAGCTTCACCGGCGACATCACGCCGAGCTGGTTCATCCGCTTCGGCACCGGCGTGCCGGAGTACTCGAGCAGGCCGTGGCCGTGATCGTCGGTCGGGCCGAGCGGCTGGTGCACCTCGATGTACTCGCCGGTCGGCAGCACCTTGATGATCCCGGTCTCGATTCCGTGCTCGAGCACCTCACGGTCGTGCCGCTGCAGCCCGAGGCAGATGCGGTAGGTGGCCGCGTAGGCGATCGGCGGGAGGATCAGCAGCGCGATGCGCCCGCCCCAGGTCATCGCGTTCAGCGAGATGTCGAAGACGTGGGCGATGATGTCGTTGCCGCCCGAGAGGAACAGCACCACGTAGAACGTGATGGCCATCAGCCCGAGCGAGGTCCGGACGGGCACGTCCCGCGGGCGTTGCAACAGGTTGTGATGCTGATAGTCCCTGGTCATCCGGGCTTCGATGAAGGGATACAGCGCGGCCATCGCGCCGAGGATGCCCGGCAGTACCACCGTCGGCCAGAACAGCGGCGGCAGGGTGTGTCCCCACAACCGGATCTCCCAGGACGGGAACAGGCGGGTGCTGCCGTCGAGGAACATCATGTACCAGTCCGGCTGAGACCCGGAGGACACCTGCGACGGCTGATACGGGCCGAACAACCAGATCGGGTTGATCTGCGCGAACGCGCCCAGCGCCGCCAGCGCGGCGAAGACGATGAAGAAGAAGCCGCCGGCCTTGGCCGCGTAGATCGGGTAGACCCGCTCGCCGCTGACCTGGTGCTCGGTGCGGCCGTTGCCCGGGAACTGGCTGTGCTTCTGGCGGACGACGAGCGCCAGGTGGGCGCTGATGAGCGCCAGGATGATCCCCGGGATCAGCAGAACGTGGGCGATGTAGAGCCGGTCGAGGAAGATGTGGCCCGGGAACGTGCCCCCGAAGACCAGGAACGACACCCAGGTGCCGACGACCGGGATCGACAGCATGATCGCATCGGCGATGCGCAGGCCCGTGCCGGACAGCAGGTCGTCAGGCAGGGAGTAGCCGGCGAAACCCTCGACGATGCCCAGCGCCAGCAGCCCGAGGCCGATCAGCCAGTTGAACTCACGCGGCTTGCGGAACGCTCCGGTGAAGAACACCCGGAACATGTGGATCATCATGGCCGCCACGAACATCAGCGCGGCCCAGTGGTGGATCTGCCGGATGACCAGCCCGCCGCGCACGTCGAACGAGATGTCGAGCGTCGAGGCGTAGGCGCGCGACATCTCGATGCCCTGCATGGGGACGTAGCGCCCGTTGTAGACGACCTCGGTCTGCGACGGGTCGAAGAAGAAGGTGAGGAAGGTGCCGGTGAGCAGCAGCACGATGAACGAGTAGAGGGCGATCTCGCCCATCATGAACGACCAGTGGTCCGGGAAGACCTTGTTGAGCTGCTTGCGCAGCGGGCCCGCCACGTTGAGCCGGTCGTCGACGAACTTGCCCATCTTGCCCGCCGGCGTCCTCGGCTGCGTTCGCCGCGGCGGGTTGGTCACCGGCGATGTGGTGGTCATGGCCGCTCCCAGAAACCGGGGCCGATGGGCTCGTGGTAATCACTGCGCGCGTAGAAGTACAGGCGGCCGTCCTTGCCGGTGAGCACTTCCAACGGAAGTTTAGGCAAGCTGCGGGTCGCGGGGCCGAACACCGGCTTGGCGTCGGACAGCACGTCGAATTGCGACTGGTGGCACGGGCACAGCAGCCGGCCCGTCTGCTGTTCGTACAGCGACGCCGGGCAGCCGGCGTGCGTGCAGATCTTGGAGAAGGCGATGTACTGGGGGTTCTGCTTGGGCCACCCGAAGTCCGCCTGTCCCTTGCGCGGATGCACGACCTGGCCGGGCCGCAGCCGGATGAGCAGCGTCGGTGACGAGGCGTTGTGCACCCCGTCGTAACCCTCGGACGGCTGGCGCACGCCAGGGAACACGGTCGCCAGGCCACCGGGCAGCAGATCGTCGGGGGACACCTGGCGCCAGTCGCTGTAGACGATCGGCACCATGCCCTTGCTCTGCGGGAAGAGCTTCGTGTTCCGCTGGAACATGGTGTGGAACAGTGTGGTGCCGGGCCGCTTCAGCAGGCTGCCGACGAGGTAGACCAGCGGAACCGTCGCCAGCGCGCCGCCGGCGCCCAACACGGACAGGAGCAGCACGGAGCGGCGTCTGATGCCGGTGTCCTCGAGCCCGACCGCGAGGGTGGCCTCGGTCATCATCTGGTCTTCGACCTTCGACGGGTCGTCGTGCCGGTCCTGGACGACCTCTTCCTCCGGCATGAGCCACTTGGCCCACAGCACCAGCCCCACGCCGAAGAACAGCAGCATCAGCGCGAGGGTGCCGCCGACGGCCGGGGTGAAGTACTTGAAGTCCTGCGGAGTGCCGGGCAGGTGCCAATGGAAGGGCACGGCGATGAACGCGACGATGAAGCCGACGCCCGCGAGCCCGGCGATCGCGAAGCAGGCGGCGACGGCCCGCTCGGCCCGCTTCTCGGCCTTGGAGCCGCGCACCGGGAAGCGCTCGCGCCGGTGGACGATGTGGACGCCGTCGACCTCGGCACCGGCGATCATCGCCTCTTCGGGCGACATGCTGCGCAGCTCGTCGGCCGACGGGCTGTTGCCGTAGTTGACCTCGGTCATTGCGACTTTGCCCCGATCCACAGGATGGCGATCATCAGGGCGCCGACGCCGGCCACCCAGATGACCACGGCCTCGGACACCGGACCGATGCGGCCGATGCCTTCGCCGCCGGGGTCCTTCGATGCCTTGATGTTCTGGACGTAGGCGATGATCGCCTTCTTCTGGTCCGGGGTGATCTGGTTGTCGCTGAAGACCGGCATGCTCTCCGGGCCGGTGAGCATCGCTGTGTACATCTGCTTGTCGGTGCTCGGGTAGAGCGACGGCGCGTACTTGCCGGCCGACAACGGCGCGCCCTTGAACGTGACGCCGTGACAGGACGCGCAGTTGAGCCGGAACAGGTCGCCGCCGACGGCGATGTCGGCGGAGCTGCCGCGCAGGTTTCCCGTGGGGGCCGCGGTGCCGCCGCCGACCGACTGCACGTAGGCGGCGAGCGCCTCGGTCTGCGCCTCGGTGAACATCGGTGGCTTGCGGTTGGCCTCGGGGCCCTGCTGGGCGAGCGGCATGCGTCCGGTGCTCACCTGGAAGTAGGCCGCGGCCCCCCCCACACCCAGCAGGGTGGGCCCTCGCCCGACCACACCTTGCAGATTGGCGCCGTGGCAGGTGATGCAGGAGTTCTCGAAGAGCTGGCGGCCCTCGGCGATCTGCTGGGCGCTGCTCGGCTGGTTGGCCGCCCCGGACGACGCCGCGAACGCCGCGTAGGACCCGCCCATCGCGCCGAGCGCTCCGGTGAGGACGGCGGCGGCGGCGAGCTTGCGGCGCAATGTCGGGCGGCGCTGCGGCCCGCGGGCCGCCGCCGACGGCTCCGCGCCGGTCGCCGGAACGGCGGGCTCGAAGCCGAGCTCGCCGTCGAAGTCGTCCGTCACGCCTGTTCTCCTCGTGTCCTCGCGATGTCTACGGTGCGGCCGGCCGGATCGGATCTCCGCTGGGACTGCTGCTGCCTTATTGGATCAGGTAGATGATCGAGAACAGGCCGATCCACACGACGTCGACGAAGTGCCAGTAGTACGAGACGACGATCGCGGCGGTGGCCTGCGCGGGGGTGAACTTGGCGAGTGCGGTGCGGGCGAGGAACAGGATGAAGGCGACCAACCCACCGATGACATGCAGGGCGTGGAAACCCTCGGTGAGGTAGAAGACGGAGCCGTAACCGGTCGCGGAGATGGTGTTGCCCTCCGCGTACTCCATGCGGAACTCGTTCAGCTGGCCGAGGACGAACACCAGACCCATGAAGAAGGTGAGCGTGAACCACCGACGCAGCTTGAAGACGTCGCCGCGCTCGGCGGCGAACACGCCCCACTGACAGGTGAACGACGACGCGACGAGGACGAGCGTGAAGGGCGTTGCATAGCCGATCTTCGGCACGATCTTCACGCCGTCGGGCAGGTGCATCGGCCAGTCGCCGCCGTGCACCGACCGCATCGTGAAGTACATCGCGAACAGGCCGGCGAAGAACATCAGCTCGCTGCTCAGCCACACGATCGTGCCGACGCTGACGACGTTGGGCCGCGTCAGGGAGTGCACCCGGCTCGACTCGAAGCGCGCGGCTGTGGCAGACGAGGTCACGATCGCATTATGTCCCTCCGGTACGACCTCGCTCCGGACGGGGTGCAGGTGTTTCCACCCCGTGATCCACGGGCGGCGGGAGCCGACGCGCGGCGTCGATACCATGCCAGCCATGACGCACTCGGCGACAGCACGTGAGTCGCGGTCCGAGCAGCCCGTGACCGTGCTGCTGTACAGCAACTCGGCGGTCGTGCGCGACCAGGTGCGCACGGCGGTCGGCCGGCGGCCGGCGCCCGACGTCGGGCGGGTCGAGTGGGTCGAGTGCTCCACCAACGCCCAGGTCGTGGAACAACTCGACGAGGGCCCGATCGACCTGCTGCTGCTCGACGGTGAGGCGCAACCGACCGGTGGGATGGGACTCGCCCGGCAGTTCAAGAACGAGTACGACGACTGCCCTCCGACCGTCGTGCTCATCGCACGGCGCCAGGACGGGTGGCTGGCGAGCTGGTCGCTCGCCGACGCGGTCATCGCTTTCCCGCTCGACCCCATCGAGGCCGCGGACGTGGTGGCCGACCAGCTGCGCCGGCGCGCCACCGGCATCCCGGTCGTGCGCTGACCTCCGCCGTGTCCTCCGCCGGGCCGAGCTGGCCGGCGCTGCTGTCCGCGCTGACGCAGCGACAGTCGCTGACCTCGGCGCAGACCGCGTGGGCGATGGACGAGATCATGGCCGGCGCCGCGACGCCGGCCCAGCTCGCCGCCTTCGCGGTCCTGCTGCGGGCCAAGGGCGAGACGCCGGACGAGATCTCGGGCCTGGTCGATGCCATGTTCGCCCACGCCGTGGAGGTGCCGCTGTCCGGGCCGGCGGTCGACATCGTCGGCACCGGCGCGGACCGGGCATCGACGGTCAACATCTCGACGATGGCCGCGCTGGTGGTGGCCGGCAGCGGGCGGCGGGTGGTCAAGCACGGCAACCGAGCGGCGTCGTCGGAGTGTGGGACCGCCGACGTCCTCGAAGAGCTGGGCGTGGCCATCGACCTGGGCGCCGAGGCGGTGGCCGCGAGCGTCGATGAGGTCGGCATCGGGTTCTGCTTCGCGCCGGTCTTCCATCCCGGCATGCGCCACGCCGGTGCGCCGCGCCGCGAGCTCGGCGTTCCCACGGCGTTCAACTTCCTCGGCCCACTGACGAACCCGGCCCGGGTCCGCTCGGCGGCGATCGGCTGCGCCGACCGCCGGATGGCCCCCGTGATGGCGGCGGTGCTGGCCCGCCGTGGGGACAGCGCGCTGGTGTTTCGCGGGGACGACGGCTTGGACGAGCTGACGACGACCACCACCTCCAGTGTCTGGGTCGCCGCGGCCGGGACCGTCACCGGAGGATCCGTCGACCCGGAACGCCTCGGCATCCCGGCGGTGCCGCCGGAGGCGCTGCGCGGCGCCGACCGCGTGCACAACGCTGGGGTCGTCCGCGACGTGCTCGGCGGTGGCGGCTCAGGCGGGGTACGCGACGTCGTTCTGCTGAACGCCGCGGCCGGGATCGCCGCCCACGACGGCATTCCCGCCGAGGACCTGAACGGCGCGCTCATCCGCGGCATCGCGCTCGCCGCGCAGTCCATCGACAGCGGGGCCGCGGCCGACGTCCTGGAGCGGTGGATCGCGCTCGGGCGCCGACTGCGCGGCCGCTGACCCGCGCGGATACTGGAGGACGTGGTCACATCCGCCCCTTCGCGCCGGTTCCCGGTGCTCGTGGGGGCGGCGTGCCTGATCGCTGCCTGCGTCCTCGCCGGACTGGGCGTCGCAGTCGCGCACTACCTCTCGGCGCCGGCCGGGCACTCGATGGCCGGGATGACCGCGGCAGAGGCGCTGGCCCGCGGGCGGGCGGATCTGCCGCGCCAGCCGCTACTCGGCTCCGCGCTCGTGACCGCCTGGCAGCTCGACGCGGTGGCCGTCGCGTTTGTCGTCCTGCTCGCGGCTTGGTACCTGACCTCGGTGGCGCTCGTGCCGCTGCGGTCTCCGGGAGCCGGGTGGCCGTGGCCGCGCACCGCGAGCTTCCTGGCCGGCCTCGCGGTCTGCGTCGTCGCCACGAACGGCAGCATCGCCGTGTACGACCAGGTGCTGTTCAGCGCGCACATGATCGGCCATCTGGCGCTGGTCATGCTGGCGCCGGCGCTGCTGATGGCCGGGCGCCCACTGACGCTGGCCGTAGCGGCGTCGCGGCGGCCGGAGCGGCTGCGGCGGGTGCTCGCCGGGCGGAGCTTCGCGCTGGTGACCGCTGCGCCGGTGGGGTTCGCCTGCTACACGGTCGTCGTCGTCGGCAGCCACCTCACCGGCGCCATGGACGTGATCATGCGCAACACCTGGGCCGGCCAGGTCGAGCACCTGGTCTATCTGCTGGTCGGTAGCCAGTTCTTCGTCCTCATCACGGGGAACGAGCCGCTGCGCTGGCGGCTGTCCGTCCCGGCGCGGTGGCTGCTGCTGGCGCTCGCCATGGCCGTCGACACCTTCACCGGCATCGTGCTGCTGCAGGGCACCCAGGCGGTGGGGATGCGCCCGGACCCGGCGCTCGCGGTCGACGCGCTCTCCGACACCCGCACCGGCGGGGCGATCATGTGGTTCGGCGGAGACGCGCTGATGGCCGGGATCATGATCGTGTTGGTCGTCGGCTGGCTGCGGCGCGCCGGTCCTGCGTCAGCCGGCGGCTGGCTCGACGAGGCGCGACGCTCGGCGTTGGCCGAACACAGCGTCGCCAGCGGCCGCGACCGGACCGGCGACGTGCCGGTCGACCTGGACGAGGACGACGCCGCTCGCGCGTCGTACAACGCCTGGCTCGCCTCCCTGGAGAGGAAACCTTGAGACAGGATTCCTGAGCCCGAGGCGACCTGCCGCCCCCCATGCTTTCAGAGGCGATGCTTTCAGAGGCGATGCTTTCAGAGGC
>JAICIE010000072.1 GCA_025924515.1 Jatrophihabitans sp.
AGTTCGAGCTGTACTACGACGTGTGAGTCGACTCGACGCTGAAGGCCCCCAGAATCCAAGATTTAGGGGCCTTCAGTCGTCTTGCATGCCGGGGCTTTTGCGCCGGCGACGTTGAACGCGCCGCCGACGTCCTACAGGATCCGGGTACGGAGTCACATGCTCCAAAGAGCTTGGGTGGGCGACATGCGCGCCGCGCGGATGGCGGGCAGCAGCCCGGCGACCGCGCCAATCAGCAGGGCGGCGGCCAGCCCGCCGGCCCAGGCCAGTGTCGGCACTACGGTGACCCAGCCGTTGGCGTGCGCATAGATGGCGGTGGACAGTGCGCCGAGGACGACGCCGGCGGCGCCGCCCGCCAGCGCCAGCAGGACGGCTTCGGCCAGGAACTGGATCCGGATGTGTCCCTTGGCGGCGCCGAGTGCGCGGCGAAGCCCGATCTCGGAGCGGCGCTCGAGCACGGCGATGAGCATGATGTTGCCGACGCCGATGGCGCCGACGAGCAGCGAGATCGCTCCGAGGCCGAGGAACAGACTGTTCAGCGCGCCTTCGGCGTCGGCTTGGGCGACGAGGGCGTCGGAGGGCTGGCTGACGGGGCTGGGGTCGGTGTCCGGCAACAGCGGCTGGCAAGCTCGCCGCGCGGACGTGAACTGGCTACTGCTGACCCCGAGTTGCTGCGCGCTGGTCTTCGGGAGCTGTCCGTCGCTGCCCGGGTCGGGGAAGTTCGGTACGCGGTTCGAGCGCATGCACTGCGAATAGGCCAGCGGGCTTGCCGTCATCGAACCGTCCGATGCCGACGACCCGTCGTCCGACGGCGGGCCGACGCTCGCCACGCGGGGCGAGTTCGGGCTGCTGCAGGCCGCCGCCCCCGCGACGACGAGGGCGCCGCCGAGGACGACGGTCAGGGTGCGGCCTGGAGCGGGCCGCGTCCTGCCTGTACCTCCGGGACGGAGGCTCTGAGTCATCGTGTCCTCCTCAACGGCGGCATCGGTCCGGCGAAAGCCGCGGTGCGCGCGATCAAGCGATTCGCTCGGCGTCGCTACCTCCCGGCGACGGCTCGCTTGACGTCGTGCAACGCAGCCGCCAGTCCGTCTGGGGGGACTCCGAGAGCGCGAGCAATCGCGGCGAACGCGGCACTGGCCGGGTCCACGCTGTTCAAGGCGGCGATCTGTCGCAGCGCCCGCTCAGCGGCGCCGGGACCCACCGCGAGCTGCCCGACCAGCGCGGCCACCGCCGCCGACCCGGTCATGCTGCGGTCGAGGCCCGACCCGGAAGCGCCGGTCGCGGACAGCGACGCTGCGGCCGCCGACTTCAACGCCATGGCGGCCGACGAATCGGCAGGAGGCTGGGGCCCGACGCGGGAGCGCGACGCGGCTGCCGCCGACTTCCATGCCGCACCTGCCGAGTCGGACGCCACGACCGCGCCCGAAGTCGGTTTGGGCGGCGTGCCCGACCCCGCCGCCAACGCTGCGACCGGGAAAGCGACCACCGCCGCGACGGTCCAGGCCTGCGCAAGACGACGACGGTGGACTGGCATAGCCGTTCCTTCCTGGTTCCTGATCGATGCCGTCCACTTCCGCGGCCGGACCGACGACGACGCGTCGAAGGGTTTCCAGACAACCAGCCAGCCCGTGACACGAGCCGAACAGCGATCGTTAAACCGCTGTCATCCGGGCGGGTGCACGATGACCGGGTGCGGGTTCTGGTCGTCGAGGATCACGTGGCGCTTGCCAACCGCATCGCCGACGGCCTGCGCGACGCCGGTTTCGCTGTCGACGTGGTCTACCACGGTGCAGCCGCTCTGCAGAGCGCCACCGCCGCGGACTACGACGTGATCGTGCTCGATCGCGACCTGCCGCGGGTGCATGGCGACCGCGTCTGCCGCCAGCTCGTCCGCGACGGCTCACCCAGCCGGATCCTGATGCTCACCGCCGCCGCCGATGTCGACGATCGGGTCGACGGTTTGGAGCTCGGCGCCGATGACTACCTCGGCAAACCATTCGCCTTTCACGAACTTGTCGCGCGCATCCGCGCCCTCGGCCGACGAGGACCCGGCTCGCCCGCGGTCGTACGCCGCGGTGAGCTGGTGGTCGACCGCGCACGGCATCGCGCCAGCCGCGCGGGCAGCCCGCTGACGCTGACCCGGAAAGAGTTTGGCGTGCTGGAGTGTCTGGCCGGCGCGGATGGCGCGACGGTCAGCGCCGAACAGTTGCTCGAACACGTCTGGGACGCGCACGCCGACCCGTTCAGCAATACCGTGGCGGTGACCATTGCGAGGCTGCGCCGCAAGCTCGGCGACCCGCCGCTGATCGAGACCGTGGTCGGCGTCGGCTACCGGCTGTGAGCCGTCACCTGAGTGCCCGGTCGCGGCTGACGCTGCTGTACACGTCCCTGTTCGCACTGGGCGGGGCCGCACTAGTGACGATCACCTATCTGCTTGTTGCGCACACCCTGCGCCGCACCGCGACGCCCACCACGATCCCGGCCTCGATTAGGCAAGCGATCACGCAATGCGTTCGGCTAGCCCAAACGAAGGGTGCGCCGCCCAGCGCCGTCGCAACGAAGTGCACCGCCCTGTATGCCAACGGCGTGCAGGCCGGCGCCACCGCACAGCGCAGCGCGACCCTGACCCACTTGCTGACCTACTCGCTGCTCACCCTGGCCGGTGTCGCCCTGCTTGCCGCGGTCTTCGGTTGGATCGTTGCCGGGCGCATCCTGCGACCGGTACGCGAGATCACCGCCGCCGCCCGCGCGGCGAGTGAGCAGAACCTGTCGCACCGCATTGGGCTGCGCGGCCCGCGCGACGAGCTCCGCGAGCTCGCCGACACCTTCGACGCCATGCTGGAACGCCTCGACCGGGCGTTCACCGGCCAGCGCCAGTTCATCGCCAATGCCAGCCACGAATTGCGCACGCCGCTAACCGTCATGCGCACCGCGATTGACGTCGTGCTCGGCAAACCGGCCCCCGCGCCCGCCGAGTTGATGTCAATCAGCGCGGAAATGCGCCAGGCCATCGATCACGCCGAGCGGCTCATCGCGGCGCTACTCGTACTCGCCCGCAACGACCGGCCCCGCGCCCTGACCGAGCCCCTCGACCTCGCCACCATCGCCGAAGACGCACTCGAGGGACGCACCGCTCGCGGCATCACCGCCACCAGCACGCTCGAGGAAGCCCCGGTGGCCGGCGACGCCACCCTGCTCGAAGGGCTCGTCGCCAACCTGCTCGACAACGCCGAGCGCTACAACATCGCTGACGGCACCATCACCATCTCGACCAGCACCGACACGGACGCCGCCTCCATCCTGCGGATCGTGAACACCGGACCGGTGATCCCGCCCGACACGGTCGAGCGCCTGTTCCTTCCTTTCACCCGTCTCGACGACCGCACCCGCCACGACGGCTTCGGTCTCGGGCTCACCCTCGTCTCCTCGATCGCCACCGTGCATGGCGGCACGGTGGACGCAGCCGCCGTGCCGACCGGCGGGCTCGACATCACCGTCCGCCTCCCACGACGCGACAACGCGGCACCGCAGCGCCGACCGTGAGCTCACGGGTTGCTTGCGGATGCCTAACCCATCGCCGCGTATCTGCACCGAGCGCATTCGCATGGCAGGACTGAGATCACTCGACGCGGGCGGCCTCCGGAGCGCTGATTCTTCTGAGCACCGGCAAGGTCGACACAATGATCGAGAGGGACGCGAACAGACCGGCAGCGACGACGGCGCAGAAGGCGATATCTGGCGGCTGCAGCGTCTCCGATAGTTGCGAGCGCACGAACAGGGCAGCGGCCGCGAATCCTGTCGCGACGGCGACAGCCGCGGCGAGCAGTAACGGGACTGCGCTTTCCAGCAGGACGACGCGGCGCAGCGTCCGGAGGGGTACGCCGGTGAGTCGCAGCAGGGCGAACGGCCGTCGGCGCTCGTTGAGGCCGGCGACGACGCTGACCGCCAGGGTGCACCCGGCGATGGGCAGGCTCGCGATGATCACGACGTTGGCGAGCTGCTGGTAGGCAGCGGTCTGTTTTCCGTCCCGGGCCTGCCAGTCGGCCACCGTCGCAGCCGAGCCTGCCTGCGGGTACGCGAGCTCGAGCGCGGTCCGAGCTCGTTCGACGGCTGCCGCAGACCCGTCGGTGGCGACAATCAGGGACAGCACCGGCATGGTGTGCAGCCGGCTCACCGCGACCGGCGCGGCGGGCCAGACGGGCGAGGCGAACCTCGATCCCGCCAGGTCCGGCTCGACAAGGGCCGCGTGAGCCCCAGGCCCGCAGCGCCCGAGCGCCGGAACCCGCCGAAGGTCAGCACAGGTGATCAGCCCGCGCGGATCTGTGCGACCCGCGACAGGGTTTTGGTGCACGAGTACGACCGCGTCGACGCCTGCTGTGGCCCGCAGGCGGTCGAGCACTTCGGGCGGGACGGACGCAACGGTGGTCGTCGGTGCTTCGCCGGGGTTGTCACGGAAGAAGTCGTTGACGAGCGTCCCGCGGTCGGCTGGGGTTGTGCGGGCGCCGCCACCGTAGGCGGTGATGGTGGTGATCACCCCTGTGGCCACGCTCGTGACGAAGAGGGCGAGGACGAGCCCGCTCACCGCGCGGAAGGCCGTGTGCGGGTTGTCCGAGAGCCGCCGCGCCGCGATGAGCGCTGCGGGCCGCGAGGCGCGGCCGGCGAGCAACCGGGCACCGTGCATCGTCAACCACGGTCCGGCGATCACCAGACCGGCCATCGTCACGAGAATGCCCGGCAGGAAGGCGAGGATCTGCCCGCCGGTCGACGCCGGCCGCCCTGCCGCGACGAAGTACGCCAGTTCACCAAGTCCGAGCAGCACCGGGATCACCCGCCAGGCAGCCGGCTGCGCGGGGGTGACCCGGCGCGTGACGCCTAGAGGGGAGATGCTCACCCGGCGCAGCGCCAGCCGCGCCGCCACCGCTGCACCTACCGGGACGCCGAGCGCGACGAGCAGCACGTCCGGCAGGTTGAGTGACAAGTCGTCGACGAAGAACGGCACGCCGGTGAACGGAATCGGAGCTAGCACCGGGCGGACGGCGAAGAACACGCCGAATCCCGCCAGGACGCCGATCACGGCAGCAACGGTCGACTCGACCGCGGAGATTACGGTGACCTGGCGCGGCGTCGCGCCGACCAGGCGCATGGCGGCGAAGCGCTGCTCACGCCGGGCCGCGGACAACCGGGTCGCGGTGGCGATGAAGATGAGCACCGGAAAGAGCAGCGCCGCGATGACGATGGAGAGAACGAGGTCGATGCCGCGCGCGTTGATCCCCACACCGAGAGCGCAGTCCTGCCCGTCGCAACTGCTCGGTGACGTCGTGCTGATGCTGGTGATCAACCGTGCCCCGGCGTGGGCCAGTTGCTCCGGGGTGCGCCCGACGACAATGATCAACGAATTCGGCGCGGGCAGCGCAGCATCGCCGATGGTGCCGATCTGCCGGCCCGGGTATCGGGCGGCGAGCTGGTCGCGGGGCGTGGCCGCGAGCAGCCGGCTCATCGCCGGCGAGGCGTAGTACTGGCCGCCTTTCGGCAGGCGGGCAATCCCCGGCAGTACCGGAGAATCGGCGCCGGTGGCCGCGACGTCAACGCGTCCGATCAGCTTGCCGCCGAACCGATCCGCGGACAGCCGCCACCAGACGGGGTCGGAGTGAGGCGGATTCGCCCGTGCGCCGGCCGCGCCGGACTCCAGCCAGGCGTAGCGCCCATTCTGTGTATTGACCGCATTGATGCCGGCAAGCGTGGAGAGCAGCAGGCCGACGCCGAGGGCGACCGCGGTGCTGATGAGGACGAGGCGGGTTGCGGCCTCGCGTCCGCCGCGCAAGCTGAGCCGCAGGCCGAAGCCGATCACGGCGCGCCGACCAGCAGCGCCGGCGACGTGACGCGCCCGTCGCGGACCATGACCTCACGGTCGGCGTATGCGGCCACCCGCGGCTCGTGCGTCACCAGGACGACGGTGGTGCCGTGCGCTCGAGCGGCCGAGCTCAACAAGTTCATGACCCGCTCGCCCGTCAGCGAGTCCAGCGCACCGGTCGGCTCGTCGGCGAACAAGACCTCGGGCTCGGTGACCAGCCCGCGCGCAAGGGCGACCCGCTGCTGTTCCCCGCCGGACAGCTCGCCGGACCGGCGTCGCTGCAAGTCCTGGAGGTCGAGTCTGTCGAACCACAGGCGCGCCCGGGTCAGCGCGTCGGCCCGGCGGGTTCCTGCCAGCAGCAGCGGCAACGCGACGTTCTCCTCGGCGGTCAACTCCGGAACCAACTGCCCGAACTGGAACACGAACCCGAACCGATCCCGGCGCAGGGCACTGCGCTCACCTTCGCCGAGCGAGTCGATCCGGCGTCCGGCGAACGTCACCTCGCCCGAGGTTGCGGTGAGGATGCCGGCGAGGCAGTGCAGGAGCGTCGATTTTCCCGACCCGCTCGGGCCCATCACCGCGACGATCTCACCGGAGTTGGCCGCGAACGTTGCGCCGCGCAGCGCGGGCGTGGGCCCGAAGGACAGGTGAATGTCGCGGGCCTCGACCAGCGCGCTCAAGACCGGACCTCCGCGGCCAGCCGCGCCAATCGTGCCGCGGTCAGGTCGATCCAGCGCAGGTCGGCCTCGAGGTGGAAGAGCCCATGGTCGGCCAGCAGCGCGTCGATCATTCCATCCGAGCGCTTCACCTCCGTCAGCTCCCGCATCCGCTGCAGATGGGCGGTCCGCTGCGCGTCCAGGTATTTCTCGGCGTCCCGCTCGAGCATCAACGCCAGCACCACCTTGACGAACAGGACGGTCTGCAGATGCGGTTGGGGATCGACCGGTTCGGCCAACCAGAGGCCCACCTCGGTCGCGCCCTGCTCGGTGATCACGTAACGCCGGCGGTCCGGGCCCGCTCCCGGTTCCGACTCGCCGGCAATCACCTTGCCGTCCCGCGCTAGTCGAGCGAGGGTCGCGTAGACCTGGCCGTACGGCAGCTGCTTGCGGCGGCCGAACACTGAGTCGTAATCGCGCTTGAGTTCATAACCGTGGCTGGGCTCTCGCTCCAAGAGCCCCAGCAACGCCATCGGAACCGTCATACCGCGATGTATACTCGCAGTGTCTACTTCTAGTCAATACTGGTTTTGCTGCCTTCTCATGGGTCCGGGCGACCCGCTGCGCGCACCATTGCGCACTCCAGCGAGCGGCCGCTTGCGGGGTCGACACGCCCGTTCGGGGCGCCGCCGTTGCCTACCGATCGACACGAGCGAGCGGACGGGCCCGGGCTCGTCGATCGCCGGGCCGGGTGCGGTCTCAGGCCGGTCACCGGCCGAAGGAGATGGTGAGCCGCGACGCCGACGTCAGAACGCCGTTCAGGACACGACAACGGGCAGGGAAGCGCAGCTTCCCTGCCCGTTTCGCTGTCGCCGCTGCTCTGCGAACAGGCGTCCGCGCCGGCGCGCCGGCCGACGAGGTGTGTCAGCCCGTGACGGTCAGGACGTGGTGCCCACTGGTCGTCGGGACGACGACCTCGGTCCCGCGGTTGGTGTCGGACGTCCGGTAGTCGGTGACGGGGTGACCGTCCAGGGTCACTCCTACCGGCTGCGTCCCGTGCGGCAGCGTGTAGCCGATCAGCAGGCGGGTCGACGCCAAGCCGTGAACCGTGACATCAGTGACGTACGCGCCGGCGCTGCGGGTGGCGCTGACGTCCACCGAGCCCGAGCCCAGGCGGATGTTCCGGCCGGCGACGGACGGCTGGCCCTGCGGGATCTCCGGCACGACCCGAAGAAGCTGCTGGCCGAGGTCAGGGCTGACCCCGAGCCACTGGTGGACCACCGCCCATGCCGTCCCGTAGTTGCCCCACGCCTGCATGAACATCGACCGGCACGTCCAGCAGCGATCGATATTGGCGCCCTGGTCGGGCGACGGGAAGATCTCCGGCATGGCACCCGGCTGCTCGTCGGGCGTGCCGTTCATCGCCGGCTCGGCGAACATGGGTGAGGCGAGGGCGTGGATGTAGCGCTGCTGCTGGCCCGCACCGAGCCGCCCGTAGTTGCCCTCGCCGATCGACTGGATCGACGTGGTGAGCCCGTAGATCACCTTCTCACCGGATCCGCTCGGCGGGCCGCTGCAGCCGGTGTGGAACAGGCCGCGGTTGTACGGCGGAGTGCCGCTGTAGCAGCTGTTCTCCCGGCCGGCCAGCGCGGCGTTGCCGTGGTGGTAGGGCGCGACACCGGGTATCACGGTCTTTCCGACGGTGAGCTCGGCCTCCATCGGTACCTGCCCGATCCAGTACTGCTGGAAGGTCTGCTGGTTGCCGGGGTCGATGAGCGAGTCGGCGTATTGGCGGGCGGCCTGGTCCCACCAGGTGTTGTCGAAACGCTTTCTGAGGTTGGCAGCGTGGCTCATCGCCCAGGCGTAGGTGGTGCTGTCGTGCTTCGACTTCGCCATGTCCGCGAGGTCGTACAGCCCGCGGATGAGGTACACCGCGTTGTCGAGCTTCTCCGCTCCCATGCCGGTGCGCTCGACGTTGCCGGAGCCTTCCGGCCAGCCGTCGTGGTCGACGTCGAGGTGCCGAACGACGTAGCGCAAATTCCTGATCGTGAAGTCGTACATCTGGTCGCGGAACGCGTTGTCGCCGGTCCACCGCCAGACGAGCGCGACCGCGCTCGGGAACTTCACCGTTTCGTCGGTGTTGAAGTCGTTGGTGACGGTCCCGTCGGCATTCGTCGTCTTCGAGTCGTGACCGAAGTACACCGAGCCGTCGCTGACGGTCTCGTGGACGACCACGCCCGAGCCGTGATTGAGGATGTCGGAGATGTCGCGCAGAGCGCGGAGATGGTCCTCGATCGCGCCGAACTGGCCCATCGCTACCGCAGCGAACGCGGTGTACTCGGCGTCCGTGGCGAACATCCACGGATAGTCCGGGTATCCGGCCCCGATCCAGGTGGCCTTCCTGACGGTTCCCAACGGAGCGGGAAACTGCTTGCCCTGGTTGGTCCACCGGATCTTCAGGTTGCGTGCGCTCAGGGTGAGATCGGCGAGGTTCTGCTTGCCCCACTGAACAGCTTTTTGCACCAGCGGATCGCCGGGCAGGGACAGCTGGGTCTGCGCGGCAAGCTGCCGTCGGTAGGCCGTCTTCGCCGCGAAATCGGCCTGCGGGTGGGCCAACACGCGGGCCATCTGCTGGCGGGCCGACGCGAGTCCGTCGTCCGAGCCGGCCACGGCGAACCACACGGTGCGGGTGGCGCCGGCGGGCAGGGACAGCGAGTACTTGAGCTCGCCGCCGGTGCCGTGACCGTATGGGCCGTCGTCACATTGCGACGGCAATGGCGGCACCGGCTCGGTTCCCGTGCAGCGGTGCCCCGGCTGCGGTCCCCAGAAGCGCTGCCCGATGACGCCGGACGTCGGCGTCAGCGCGCTTCCGACCAGCGCGGCGTAATGATGCACCGGCGTGCCGGGCAGCGCGCCGTTGTCGGTGAAGACAAGGTCCTTGCCGTCGAAGCGGCCACGGTCGAGCAGGTTGTAACTGGCGTTCGGGGTGACGGAGAAGCCCCACGGATACTGGCCCATCAATTCGGAGTGCGCATCGACCGCCAGTGTGGTGGAGGTCGCGGATCCGGGATTGGTCACCTTGAGACCGAACAGGACGCCGCGCGGCCCGTCCGGCACGAAGTCGGTGCGGGAGACCTGGAGCCCGGCGGTGTTCGGCAGCGTGTAACGGGTGTATCCCCAGCCGCTGGTGAACTTGGTGGCCGGACCGATCCACTGGCCACCCACGCCGAACCAAATCCCGTCCAGAAGCTTGAGCGGCGGGGTCCAGATCCCACCCATCTCGCCGGTGATATGCCAGCCGTTGGCGTAGAACCGGCCATCCTCGAAGCCAAGGGAGTAAGCCCGCGTCCCGGCCGCGACCTCCCGGCGATCCTGCAGCTGTGTTGCGACGGACAGTTCCTGCGTCGCCGCGGAACGGCCGCTCTGGGTCTGATCTTGAGCGAGCGCGGGCGAGCCCCAGGCGCTCAGTGCGACGCCCAACACGGAGATCGACAACAGCTTGCGCATGGATCCAGCGCTCATGCTCTCCGCCTCTGTTGTGAGGGTGCGCCTAGAAGCGAAAGGCGCTGATACAGGACTCTTCCGCCGACCCTGACGAACTGTCAACAGTCCGTTCCGATCACTCCCGCCGGGGCGTTCCGCGGAGATCAGCCGCGCCGATCCGGCCCCGACGAGGTCAGGCAATCTTCGGGTGGGAAAGAGCCTGCCCCGTCCTCGCGTCGAAGACGTGTACGCGCGCAACGTCGAGTCCCACGGTCACGAAAGTGCCGATTCGGGCGTCGGTGCGACCGTCGAACCGCCCGGTCAACTGGTGCTCGCCGAGCATGATCGTCACGTACGCGTAGCGGCCGGTGTGCTGCACCGCCGTGACCAGGCCGGTCAGGGTCCCGTGGTCCGGCAACGGACACTCGTGCACGTCCTCAGGGCGGATCCCGAGCTGCAACGACCGGCTGCCATCGGCACGCAGCTCCGCAGGCACCGGCGCCCACGTCGGGAGGATGTGACCGCCGACGTCGTAGGCAGCCATGCCGGCAGATGAGAGCAGCCGTGCCGGCAGCAGCCCGATCGGAGCGGCACCCACGAAGTCGGCGACGAAGGTCGTGCTGGGCCGCGCGTACAGCTCGGCCGGCGTTGCCACCTGGACGACCTGACCGTCGACCAGCACGGCCACCCGGTCGCCGAGCGACAGAGCCTCCTCCTGGTCGTGGGTGACCCAGAACGTCGTCACGCCGGCGTCTCGCACGGCGTCGCGGATCTGGTGCCGCAGCCAGACCCGCTCGCCGGCATCGACGTGGGCCAGCGGCTCGTCGAGCAGGAACACGCTCGGCTGGCGGACCATCGCACGCCCGATCCCGACCTGCGACGCCTCTCCGGCCGACAGTGTCGCCGGCCGCCGGCGCAACACCGACGACAGTTTCAGCCGCTGCGCCTGTCGCTCGACTTCTTGACGTACCCGCTCCTTCGGCACGTGGCGGACGTCGAGGGGAAAGGAGATGTTGCGTGCGACGTCGAGGAACGGGACGAGGTGGCTCTCCTCATAAACCATGGCGACGTTGCGCCGACCCGGGTCATCGACAGGACGCTCGCCGCGGATGAACACCCGGCCGGCGCTGACCGGAGTCAATCCGGCGATGACGCGCAACAGGGTGGACTTGCCGCCGCCGGAGGGGCCGATGACGGCAACGGCCTCGCCCGGTGCAGCAAGAAGAGTGACGTCGCGGAGAGCGCGCGTGCCGTCCGGGTACCGAACGGAGACCTGCTCGACACCCGTGCTAGCGGTGTGGCCAGCCGGTGACACACGCCGAGTATGCGCCGGCGACTCGGGTGGATGGCAGCCTTGCGGGTGTTCTCCGCCTCGGCGGAGCGTCCGTGCGCACCGCACTTCGGCGTCGGTCGACGTCACGCTGCGTCGTGGCATGGGCCTTGAGGCCGAAACGCCGTACGGGCGATGTGTCACCGCTCAGCCGACCGGGCGCGGGCGCCACCGCAACGGCTCTTCATGTCCCTGCAGGGCGAGCAGGTATCCGAACACGACGACCAGGTGGTCGAGATAGACGAGGAAGGTGATGGCGGCGATCGCGCCTGCCGGCGCGTACCCGCCGTAGGCCCGCGCGAACCCGCTGATCAGCCGGATCACGACGGTGAACGCCAGCGTCTGGCAGGTCAGCCAGGCCGAGGCGAACCCCGCCGCCAGCAACAGCGGGCGCAGCCGCAGCGCAGTCGTGCCGAACAGCCGGTACACGGCCGCGAGCAGGCAGGTGCAGATCGCCCAGCTGATGTGGAAGGCCACCACCAGGCCGAGCAGGCGCGCGCCGAGGCCCGCGCCGAAAGGATCGAAGAACAGCGGACGGACCGCACCGCTGACCAGCAGGATGATCGCCACGGCCGCTGCGGCATAGAGCGGCGTGAGCAGCCGTCCGCGCAATACCCGCGAGCGCCGTTCCGGCACCCGAGAGAACCGCTCGAGGCACCGCACGGTTCCCTCGGCGTACAGCGACACCGGCAGCAGCGACGCCAGAACCGTCCACCAGGGCGCCGACGCAGCGGTCCGGGCGAACGCGACCGTGGCTCGGTCCAGCTGCAGCGGCCCGCGGATGTAGCGCGCGATGCCCTGCGCGGTGCGCACCACCTCGTGCGGGCCGAGGACGGCCGCCGTCACCCGGCTGCCGATCGCGAACAGCGGCACCAGCCCGATCGCCGAGTAGCACGTCAGCGCGGCCGCGACCACGAGGACGTCCGAGCGTCCCGCCCGGGACCGTAGCCCGCGGAAGAAGTCGCGCCACACGGCCGGGACCCGTGCCGCGCTCACCGGGTCGAGCCTATCCGGGTCGCCGCCGGCGCCGGACGCACCGCCGCGCGCTGCGGCTATCGTCGAGACGGTGACGCCGTCCTCGCTGGCCGACCGGGTCGAGCGGCAGTTCGACGCCACCGCCGCCCGCTACGACCTGATGGTCTCCTTGAACCCGGGCTACCACGAACATCTGCGCGCGGCGGCCCGTCGCCTGGTGGCGGAGCTCCCCGCCGACAGCGGCGCGCCGGTTTGGCACCTCGTCGATCTCGGCTGCGGGTCCGGCGCCTCGACCGCGGCGCTGGTGACCGCGCTCGACGGCCGGCCGGCCGACGTCCTGGGACTCGACGCGTCGGCCGGCATGTTGGCTGCCGCCCGCGCCAAGCCGTGGCCGGCGGGCGTCCGGTTCCGGCAGGCGCGAGCCGAGAACGCCGCGCTGTCCCAGTCCGGCTCGCCGCTGCACGGCGTGCTGGGCTGCTACCTGCTGCGCAACGTCACCGACCGTGATCGGCTGCTCGGCGACGTGCTGGCAGCGCTGCGCCCCGGCGGAGTTCTCGTGCTGCAGGACTACTCCGTCGCAGGCTCGCGGCGGGCCGCGGCCGTGTGGACGTTCGTCTGCTGGGCGGTGATCATTCCGCTCAGCCTCGTCCTCACCCGATCGAGCTCGCTCTACCGGTATCTCTGGCGCAGCGCGCTCGCCTTCGACTCGGTGGCGGAGCTGCTCGCACGGCTGCGCGCGGCCGGGTTCGTCGACGTCTCGGCGGCGACGGTTCCCGGCTGGCAGCGCGACATCCTGCACACGGTCGTCGCTCGACGGCCGTGGTGAGGACGCGGTCGGCACGGCGGCTGCCCGGACGGGACCGCAGGGCGGTCCGCCACCCGGGCGTGTCGGGTGCACCGCGTGACCAGGCAGGTTCCCGGGTCGTCGTCGTCGGCGGCGGGATCGCCGGGATAGCGGCCGCCGACGCACTGGCCTCCCGCGGTGTCGGGGTCACCCTGATCGAGCGGCAGGCGCAGCTCGGTGGCCGGGTGCGGGCCTGGCCGGTGCAGCACGGCGGCGAAGCGACCACGATGAGCCGCGGGTTCCACGCCTTCTTCCGGCAGTACTACAACCTGCGCCGACTGCTGCGCCGCGCCGATCCCGCGCTGGAACACCTGCGGCCCGCGGGCGACTATCCCCTGCTGGCCGCCGACGGCACCCGCGACTCCTTCGTCGGGATCCCCCGCACCCCGCCGCTGAATCTGGCCGCGTTCGTCCTGCGCAGCGAGAGCTTCCCCCTTCGGGAGCTGCGGCGTATCGACTCCCGAACGGCCCGGGAGTTGCTCGACGTCGAGTTCCCGGCGACGTTCGCGGCGTACGACGGCGAGAGCGCCGCCCACTTCCTCGACCGGCTGCGGTTTCCACCCGCCGCGCGGCACCTGGCGCTCGAGGTCTTCGCCCGCAGCTTCTTCGCCTCCGCCGACGAGTTCGGCGCCGGGGAGCTGCTGGCGATGTTCCACGCATACTTCCTCGGCTCGTCGGAGGGGCTGCTGTTCGACGTCCCGGACGACGACTACGACACCGCGCTGTGGGCGCCGATGCGGCGCCATCTCGAGCGCAGCGGGGTGGCTGTGCATAGCGGAACGGACGTGACGGAGCTGCGCTCCATCGCAGACGGCGCGGCGGTCGTCGCCGACGGGACCGAATGGCGCGCCGACGCGGTGGTGCTGGCGACCGACCTGGCGACCACCCGGCGGCTTCTCGCGCCGCCGACTGCGGCGAGGGCCGACGATGCCTGGCGGGCCGGCATCGCCGGCCTTCGCAACGCCCCGCCGTTCGCGGTCTGGCGGCAGTGGCTGGACACGCCGGCGCGACCGGACCGTCCGGCCTTCCTGGGCACCAGCGGGTTCGGCAGCGTCGACAACGTCAGCGTGCTCGAACGGTTCGAACGCGGCGCCGCCGCCTGGGCCGCGCGACACCGCGGGTCGGTCGTCGAGATGCACGCGTACGCGCTGGCACCGGGCACCCCGGAGGAGTCGGTGCGAGCCGACATGCGGGACACGCTCGCGCGGGTCTATCCCGAGTTACGCGCCGCGGCGGCGATCGGCGACGAGTTCCTGATCGCCGACGACTGCCCGCTGTACGACACCGGCCCCTGGGACACCCGTCCCGAGATCGTCACCCCGGACCCGGCCCTCGTCCTGGCCGGGGACGGGATCCGCTGCGACTATCCGGTGGCGCTGATGGAGCGCGCCGCGACGACCGGGCTGCTCGCGGCCAACGTCCTGCTCGGCCGATGGGGCGTCGCGGGCCATGACGTGTGGACGGTGCCGCTGCGAAGCCGGGTCCGCCGCGCCGCGACAGGCCGGACAAAAGCCGGCAGTCAGGATGCGGTGGCCCGCAGCGCGTAACGCCGCTCGGCGTACGCGAGGTCGTCGCGCCACAGCCGCGTCGCGGTGCGCCGCATCCCCACGCGGAGCAGCGGCGCCACCCGTTGGGCCCGGGCGAACCCCGGACGGTCCGAGAAGGCGATCGTGGCCTCGACGACCTCCGTCAACGCCCGGCCGCGCTCGTCGGTGCCGACCGGGGTCGCGTGGGTTTCGACGACGCTGCCGGACCCCTCGCCGTCGACGATGCGCATGACGACGCTGCGCGCGTCCGGGCAGACGAACTCGGCCCGGACGGGGACCCCCCACGTCCGGCCCAGTCGGAACGTGACGTCGACGACCAGGCGGTCCACCGTGCTCTCGGCGTCGTCGACCCGCAGATGGCTGAAGGCGTAGGGATGGAACCACGACCCGTGCCACGGGTCGAGACGGTTGGCGATCACGTCGACGGGCTCGCAGCGGCCGGTCATCGAGACGACGGCGGCAACCGACCGGGCCAGCGGCGGCCGCAGCTGCGGGGCGGCCGGCTGCGCGGTCGCCGCCTCGTCGCCGGGCAGCTGCACCCACGCCAGGACGCCGTCGTCGGCGGCGCGGTACGGCTGCCAGCCCTCGGCGCCGCGCGGTCCCAGCGCCAGCCCGTGCCAGCGGCAGCGCAGGCTGTGGCCGATCACCGGGCACCCATCGAGCAACGCTCCCAGGTGCGGGCACGCGCCCGGGCCGGCGTAGAGCGCACCGTCGGCGCCGCGCCACAGGACGACCTCCCGGCCGGCGACGATGCGCGTCACCGACCGTCCGGACGCCACCTGCGTCGACGGTGCGGCGACATACCAGCCGCCGGGGTTGCGTGCCTGCGAGGCGCGCAACGCCGCCTCGATGCGGTCGGGATCGGCCTGGCGCCACGTTGCCGCGAGCCGGTCCTCGGGAACCCGGGGGATGCGGGCCACCGGCCCGCTGCGCCACCGACCGCGGTCCTGGAGCAACGGCATCCTCCGACCGTACGTGCCGGGGTCGGCGCGTACGTCAGGTCTCGTCGACGTTGGGGACGGCGAGGACGGGAACCACGGCAGCCGACCTTGCCCGATCACGTTGACTTCGTAACCCGGTCGAGGACGCTTTCGCGCCGGTCGCCCAGCGCGCACCGCGAGGACGGGGCGTTGTCGGTGCCGCCAGGGACACTGGAGGAGTGAGTGTATTGAGCGAATTGTCGCCCCCGTCGCAGCCCCGACGAGAGTTCCCCCTGCTGCGGGTGCGCCGGTTGTGGGCGGAGCCCGACGCGCTGGCCAGCCCGCGCGGCCGACAGGTCCGCCACCGGTTCCCGGACGCCGAGGTGATCGAGGTCGACTCGCACTGGAACATCCCCGAGCTACACGGCAACGCGGGCAACGTCGACCGCTGGGTCAGGGTGAAGAGCGAGGATCTCGTCCTCGGGGTGAAGAAGTCGCTGTCCGCACGCCCGAACGGCCGCTCGTCGGACTTCATCGCTCCGTCGACGGCCAACGGATGCGCGATGGCCTGCGCCTACTGCTACGTGCCGCGCCGCAAGGGCTACGCCAACCCGATCACCGTCTTCACGAACATCGACAAGATCGTCGGCTATCTCCGCCGGCACGTCGCTCGGCAGGGCGTCAAGGCCGAACCGAACCAGTGCGACCCGGCGGCCTGGGTGTACGACATCGGC
>JAICIE010000073.1 GCA_025924515.1 Jatrophihabitans sp.
CCGAGGCCGTCTTGGAGAAGTTCGGCGGGGACTCGGTGGCCGAGACCCGCCGCAACGCCGAGGCCTACGTCGAGCACCTCGGCGACCGGGGCCTGTCCGCGGGGGACGAGATCGGCCGGTCGGCGCCGTGACGCCACGGGCGGTTCTCGTCGGGCTGCCGGCCAGCGGCAAGACCAGCACCGGGCGCGCGCTGGGCCGCCGGCTGGGGGTCGAGTTCGCCGACTCCGACGCGCTCGTCGAGCGGGCGACCGGACGAACGGTGGGGCAGCTGTTCGCCGAGCGCGGGGAAGCGGGGTTCCGCGCCGTCGAGGCGGACGCCGTGATCGCCGCGCTGGTCGACTTCCCGGGGGTCCTCGCACTGGGTGGGGGAGCGGTGACCACGCCGCCGGTCCGGGCCGCGCTGCAAAGCTCCGGCGTACCGGTCGTCCTGCTGCGCGCCCGGCGCAGCACGCTGCTGGCCCGCATCGGCGACGGCGCCACCCGGCCGCTGCTCAGGGCCGACCCGGCGGGCCGGCTCGCCGTTCTGAGCGCCGAACGGGCCTCGATCTACGAGGAGGTCGCGACGTTGACCGTGCCGACCGACGACCGCAGCCCGACCCAGGTCGCCGCCGCGATCGCCGCGGCTCTGCAGGAAGTCCCGGGCGCGTGAGCGAGGACGTCACGCGGATACCGGTCGGCGGGCCCGCGCCCTACGACGTCGTGGTCGGCCGCGGCCTGCTCGGGGATCTGCCGCCGCTGCTCGCCGGCGCGGCACGGGTCGCGGTGATCCACCCGCCGACCCTGCGCGCCAGCGCCGAGGCTGTGCGCGCCGACCTCGAGACGGCCGGGTTCGAAGCCGCCGCTCTCGAGATCCCCGACGGCGAGGACGCCAAGACGGTGCAGGTGGCGGGGTTCTGCTGGGACGTCTTGGGCCGGCTCGGCTTCACCCGCTCCGACGCGCTCGTCGGCCTCGGCGGCGGCGCGACCACCGACCTGGCCGGTTGGGTCGCCGCGGCCTGGCTGCGCGGCGTGCGGATCGTGCAGGTCCCCACCACCCTCGCCGCCATGGTCGACGCCGCGGTGGGCGGCAAGACCGGCGTCAACACCGAACGCGGCAAGAACCTCGTCGGCGCGTTCCACCCGCCGGTCGGGGTCCTGTGCGACCTCAACGCGCTGGAGACGCTGCCCGCCAACGACTACGTCGCCGGCCTCGCCGAGGTGGTCAAGTGCGGGTTCATCGCCGACCCGGCGATCCTCGAGCTGATCGAGAAGGACCCGACCGCGGCAGCCGTACCCGGCGGTCCGGCCGAACGGGAGCTGATCGAGCGCTCGGTGCGGGTCAAGGCCAGGGTGGTGGGCGAGGACCTCACCGAGCGCGGGCTGCGCGAGATTCTCAACTACGGCCACACCCTGGGCCACGCCATCGAACGCGCCGAGCGGTACCGGTGGCGGCACGGCGCGGCCGTGTCGGTCGGGCTCGTCTACGCCGCGGCGGTGGCCCGCGCGCTCGGCCGGCTCGACGACGACACCGCCGACCGGCACCGGGCGGTGCTGGAGGCGCTCGGACTGCCCACCCGATACCGCGCCGGTGCGTTCACGTCCCTGCTCGACACCATGCGCATCGACAAGAAGGCCCGCGGATCGCGCATCCGCCTGGTGCTGCTCGACGGCCTCGCCCGCCCGGTGGTGGTCGACGATCCCGACCCGGGCCTGCTCGCCGCCGCCTACGACGAGGTCTCGCCGGAGCCGTCGAACCCGGAGGTCCGCTCATGACAGCGCCGCGCCGCAGCGTCCTCGTCCTCAACGGAGCCAATCTCGGCCGACTGGGTCGGCGCCAGCCCGAGGTCTACGGCAGCGCCAGCTACGCCGAGCTCGAGGCGCTCTGCGTGCGGGCCGGATCCGAGCTCGACCTGGACGTGACCGTCCGGCAGACCGACGCCGAGGCCGAGCTGCTCGGCTGGCTGCACGACGCGGCGGACCGCGCCGTGCCGGTCGTCCTCAACGCGGCCGCGTGGACGCACACGTCCCTCGCGCTCGGCGACGCCTGCGCGATGCTGACCGCCCCGCTGATCGAGGTGCACCTGTCGAACGTGTTCGCCCGAGAACCGGTGCGTCACCACTCGGTGGTGTCGCCCCACGCCCGCGGCGTCATCGTCGGGCTGGGCGTGCAGGGCTACGTGCTCGCGCTGTCCTGGCTCGCGTCCGAACTCGCAATGCCCGCCGGCTGAGCTCAGCCCCACACCGCGGTCACGAACCGCTGTGCCGCCGCTACGGGCAGGAACGCGTACCGCGGGCTCGTCATCGCAAGCTCCACGTGAACCGAGAGGCCGCGGACGAGAAGGTCCGACTCGGCGAAGGTAGGAGGGGTGCCGCCGCCGAGCGCCAACTCCGTCCACGGCGTCACCCGAGGCGGTCCGGCCAGCGGACGCTGCGCGATTACCTCGAGCGATATGCCCGAGCGCAGCCGCGCGGACAGCAGGACCCGGTAGCGGCTTCCTGTGCGGCTGTCGCGGGTCAGCTCGAGGCGATCGATCACCGCACCCGGGAGGTTCCGGACCAGCGCAGCCTGGATGCGCCGATCGTGCGCGACGGTGACGGTGCAATCGCGAGACAGCGGGCAGCCGTGCTCGTCGATCGCTGCTCGGAGCACCGGCGCGGTCACCGGCCCGCTCACGGGCGCGTGATGGTGCGATGCCGCCGCTAGGCGCTCTGACGCCGCGGCGGCGGCGTTCGGGGCCGCGGCAGGCCGCGGCGGCGTCGCGTGCCCGGACAGCAACAGGTCTGTCAGCAGGCAGCCGAGCAGCACCGCTCCGCCGGCCGCGGCCATGAGCCGCGACCGCCGCGAGGGCCGCGGCGCGCCGAGCTCCTCGTCCTCGTAAGTGACATCGTCCGTCTCGACCAGGTCGATCGCTGTCATGGCGCAACCGTGTCCGGCGCCGGTGGCAGGTCGGTGGCAGCGGCGAAAGCCGCCGGGGAGCGGCCCGGTAGCAGGCGGAAGGGTCTAAAGGCCGTGTGCCCGATCCGCCACGCGTCGTAGTTTCCGGACATGCGCTTCCGGGTACTCGGCGCTCGAAGCGGCCGCCGACTACGCGCCCGCCGTGCCGCTTCGCGCCCCGGCCCGCCGGCGGCTGCTCGCGGCGTTGCTCGTCCGCGCCGGGCGCACCGTGCCGGTCGACGTTCTCGTCGACGACCTCTGGGGTCCGGTTGCGCCGCGCACCGCGGCGAAGACGCTGCAGAGCCACGTCATGCGGCTGCGCGCCGACCTCGGCCCGGAACTGGGCACCGCGGTGTGCACGGACAGCACCGGCTACCGCCTCGCCGCCGAGCCGGACGACGTCGACGCGCTGCGGTTCGAGCGACTGCTGTTGCTCGCGGACTCGACTCCCGACCAGGTCCCGGGCCGCCGGTTGCAGTCACTCGACGAAGCCCTCGCGCTCTGGCGCGACGACCCGTATCTGGACCTGCCGGACGCGGCCTTCCTCGTGGCGGAGCGGCAGCGGCTGACCGAGTTGCGTGCGCTGGCCCGCGAGAAGAGGACGGGCACGGCCCTGGCCTGCGGGCAGGCGGCCGAGCTCGTCGCGGAACTCGAGGCCCGGGTGCGCGCCGAGCCCTACCGCGAACGCAGCTGGGAGCAACTGGCCCTGGCGCTGTACCGGTCCGGGCGCCAGGCCGACGCGCTGGCCGCGCTGCGCCGGGTCCGCAGCCTGCTGTCCGCAGAGCTCGCCGTCGATCCCGGCCCCCAGCTGCAGGACTTCGAGCGGCAGGTGCTCACCCAGGACCCGGCGCTCCTGGCCGCGGCGAGCGTCCCGCCGGAGGTTCGCGGACCGCAGCGGTGCCCCTACCAAGGTCTCTCCGCCTTCGACGTGCGCGACGCTGCGCTGTTCGTCGGACGCGAACGGCTGACCGCGCGCGTCCTCGCCCGGCTGGCCGAGGATCCGGTCGTTGTGCTCACCGGCGCCAGCGGATCGGGGAAATCCTCCCTCGTCCGTGCGGGGCTGGTCGCCGGCCTGCAACGAGGAGCGCTGCCCGGGAGCGCGTCCTGGCGCGTCGCCGTGCTGACGCCGCTGTCGCCGCCGCCCGAGCCGGACCTCGACCTGCTGGTCCTCGACCAGGCCGAGGAACTGTTCACCCGCTGCACCGACCCGGAGCGGCAGCGCTGGGCCGGGTTGGTCGCCGGGCGCGCCGCGCTCGGCCTGGTCACCCTGGTCGTCGTCCGTGCCGAGTTCTACGCCCGCCTCGCCGAGGCCGGCGATCTCGGCGAGCGGGCCGCTTTGGCCACGGTGCTGGTCCCGCCCATGCGCCGGGACGAGCTGCGGCGTGCCGTCGTGGAGCCCGCGCAACGGTGCGGACTGACGTTCCAGGACGACTTCGTCGACGTCGTGCTCGACGAGTTGGCCGGAGCGGTGGAAGCGCTGCCGCTGCTGTCCACGGCGCTGCGCCGCGCCTGGGCCAACCGGACCGGGTCGGTCCTCACCATCGACGGCTACCGGCGCGGCGGCGGGGTCGCCGGCGCGATCGAGGCCAACGCCGAGGAGGCCTATGACCGGCTGGGCCCGGCCGAGCGCGGCGCGGCGCGGCGACTGCTGGTCCGCCTCGCCGCCCGGTCGTCCGGCGGTTGGGTGCGCCGGCGCATGACGGCCGCCGAGATGTCCGCGGACGCGGATCCGGCCGTCGGCCCGGCGACGACGGTGCTCGCCGACGCCCGGCTGGTCACGGTCGACGCCGAGGGCGTGCAACTGACGCACGAGGCGCTGCTCGACCGGTGGCCGCGCCTGCAGCGGTGGCTGGCTCAGCGGGAACGCCAGGCCGAGTTGCTGGACCACCTGCGTGCCGCCGCCCACAGCTGGGACGCCGCCGGCCGCCCCGCGTCCGATCTCTACCGCGCCTCGCGGCTGGCGGCCGGCGCGGAGTGGGCGGAGACCCATCCCGCGGACCTCACGACCGTCGAGCGGGAGTTCCTCGAGGCCTCGCTCGCCGCCGATCGGGTCGAACTCGTCGCCGCCCGTGAACGCGCCGAGCGCGAGGCCGCCGGGCGTCGACGACTGCGGCGTATCACCGTCGCCGTGGCGGTGGTGGCGATCCTTGCCGTCGTCGGCGGAGTCGTTGCGGGAGCGGAACGGATATCCGCACGGCACGCGGCCGCGCGCGCGCAGCAGGAGGCGCTCGCCGCGGACTCCGGTCGGCTCGCCGCCCAGTCGCTGGTTGCTCCCGACCTCGCCGACGCCGGGCTGCTGGCAGCGGCGGCCTTCCGGCTGCAGGACTCTCCGGACAGCCGGGGCGCGCTGCTGAGCACGATGACCCGCGGCGCGGGCGCGCTGTTCCGGATCCCTACCTCGCAGCGATTGCTCAATCTTCACGCGGCTCCTGACGGAACCCGCCTGTTCGCGATGGACAACCGAAGGACCGTGTACGTCGTCGACCCGGCCCGCCGCCGCATCGTCACGACCTTTCCGCTGCGCGCGACGTTCCTGAGCGGCGTCACCACAGATGGGAACGTGGTGGTCGCCGGCTGGGCCAACGGCAACGACAATGCCGGAGCCGGCCGGGTATCCGTCCTCGACGGCCGCACCGGCCGGACCGTCCGCGTCCTCACGACCGACGCCTCCGAGACGTCCCCGCCTGTGGTCACCGAGGACGGCCGCTGGCTGGCCATAGCGGCCACCGTGGATCCCGAGGCCGACCGCCCCGGCTCCCGGACCGTCGATCTTTATGACCTCGCGCGTCCCGGGGCGCCGAAGCACACCGTGCGCTTCGGTTCGGACGTCCTCGCACTGGCCGCAGGCGGAAGCACGATCGCGGTGGCGACCTCCGGTCGTCGGCTGAGCGTCGTGGACGCGGCGACGGGGCGCACGCGGCACCGCGGGACCCTCGCCGCGCTGCCCGGATCGGCGGGCGCAGCGGGCGACTCCTTCCTGGAGCTGTCGCCGGATGATCAACGCGGCGCGGTCGCCGCCGCCGGAGACCTCACAAGCCTCGAGGTGGCGCGGACCGCCGGCCTCTCCGCGCCACCGGTGCGCATCTCGCTGAGCACCGCAGTCAGCGACGTGGCGTACTCGCCGGATGGCGGGATCATCACCGCCGGCGCGTCCGACGGGTCGATCACCCTGTTCGGCGCGGGCGACGGGCATCCGACCGCGGCCTTGCCCGGCCATCACGGCCCCGTCCTCGGACTGGCCTTCGGCCCCGGCGGTCGGCTCTACTCGGCCGCGCTGGACCGGCAGATCGTCGCCTGGAGTCTCGGAGCCGGAGCGGCGGCGCCCATGCGGCGCTCGGGCCCGGCCGTGCCCACCGCGGACCACGCCGAGACCTTCGGCGGTTCGTGGGTCGTGGGCAACTACCCGCAGCAGGACGGGACGAACGCGACCGCCCAGCGGCTCTTCGTCCTCGATGCGCGAAGCGGACGCGAACGGTCCTGGTCGCTCGGCCTGTCGCCGGGTTCCTGGGTCAACCAGACCGTCGCAGATGCCGACGGCTCGCTTGCGCTCGTCAGCGTCCAGGACGCCGCAGCGCACTGCTCGTTCCAGTTGTGGAACCTGCGTACGGGCACCCGCATCACGGAGATCCGTGGCCCGGTCGATCCGGCAGGCTCCGACGCTGCGCTCAGCCCGGACGGGCGCCGCGCGGTCATCAGCGTCGACCAAACGCTCATGAGTGAGATCGCGATCCCGTCCGGTCGACGGCTGGCTCAGTTCTCAGTGCGGTTCGCCCGGCCCGCTGCGTCGCGCCTCTATGCCATTCCCTGGTACTTCACGCCGGACGGCGCGGTGCTCGTCGCCGCGTACGACCCGGGCCCACCGCCACCAGGACCGCCGGACGGTCCGGCCGAGCTCAGCAGCCCGGCGCAGGCGCCGGAGAACCAGCGCTTCGGCCTGCTGGACCTGCACACCCACCGCCTCACCGCGCAGGTCGGGCTGGGCCCCGACCCGATGACAGCGGTTGCCTGGTCGCCGGACGGCCGGCGGCTCGCCGTCGGCACGACCCAGGGCGAGTTGCGGCTCTACGACGCGCGCACGCTGCAGGTCCTCCAGGACGCCGGAGCCGCCCACGCCGGGTACGTGCGGTCGGTCAGCTTCTCCTCGGACGGAACCACGCTCGCCAGCGCGGGCACGGACGGCGCGCTGCGGCTGTGGAGCGGCCAGACCCTCGCGCCGGAAGGAGGCCGGATCGTCATCCACAGCGACAGCGGCTCGACCTGGTGGTACGCCTTCTTCCTGCCCTCCGGCGACCTGGCCGGGTTCGCGCCCGCCTCGTCGGGCCCGGACGGAGCCGGCCGAGAGCGGTAGTTCACCTTCCCCGGGCGTCCACAGGAGTGGCTCGCGTCGGCCTGCGGGTTCGCCGGCGGCCAGATGTCGCGCGCGGAATGGGGACGCCTGCTCGGTGAGCGGCCGTACCAGCGGTCCTGCCCGTAACCCTAAATTTGAGGAATGTCGGCCTCTCCCGTAGATTTAGCGGAACTGATAGGGAAGGTTCCGCATGAACTGGACTCTGACGCTCGGCTCGCTCGTCGTCGGCGTCGTCGTCGGCCTCACCGGCATGGGCGGCGGGGCGCTGATGACGCCGATGCTGGTGCTGCTGTTCGGGATCGACCCGCTCACCGCGGTGTCCAGCGACCTGGTCGCGTCGATGGTGATGAAGCCGGTCGGCTCGGCGGTCCACATCCGCAACCGCAGCGTCAACTGGAACCTGGTCAAGTGGCTGGCGCTCGGGTCGGTGCCGGCGGCCTTCAGCGGAGTGTTGGTGCTGCGCGCGCTCGGCCACAGCGCGAGTGTGCAGAACAACGTCAAGATGGCGCTCGGAATCGCGCTCCTTCTCGCCGCGGCCGGCCTGTTCGCCCGGGCCTACCTGCGTCTGGCCGAACGCGCCCGGCACCGTGACGGCCGCCGTAACGCCGACCCCACCGAGGTGCCGACCGTCGGGTCGAAGCCGGTCCCGCTCGTGGCGATCGGGCTGATCGGCGGCCTGGTCGTGGGCATGACCTCCGTCGGGTCCGGTTCGCTGATCATCATCGCGCTCATGCTGCTCTACCCCCGGCTGCGGGCCAATCAGCTCGTCGGCACCGACCTGGTGCAGGCGGTGCCGCTGGTCGCCGCGGCCGCGATCGCGCACATCATCTTCGGGGACTTCAAGCTCAGCCTCACCGCCGCCATCCTGGTCGGATCCATCCCCGGCGCGTATCTCGGGGCCAAGCTCTCGACCCGACTGCCGGGCGCCCTCATCCGGCGCGCCCTCGCCTTCGTGCTCCTCGCGTCCGCGCTCAAGTCGCTGGGCGTCGACACGACGGTGACGGCCTACGTCCTCATCGGTGTCGCGGTTCTCGCCGGGCCGGTATGGATGCTGCTGCGGGCCCAGCAGGGCTTTCCGGCGTGGCCGTGGACCGAGCGACGCCTGCTCGCCGGTGCCGCCCACCAGCAGGCGACCACGGGATCGGACGCGCAAACGCCGTCCTCGCCGCAGTCCGATGCGGCGCAGTCGGTCGGCGAAGCCGTGCCCGCCGGGCTGCGACCGACCGACTGACGCGAACCGCGGGGCCGCATTTCTCCCAATAACCCGTGAGTTGAGGGGAAGTGCCGCTGCTCGTAACCTTCCGCGCACATTGATCGGAAGGAAGCCGAGTGGACTGGACGCTCGCTCTGGGCTCGCTGGTGGTCGGGGTCGTCGTCGGTCTCACCGGCATGGGCGGCGGCGCGCTGATGACGCCCATGCTCGTGCTGGTGTTCGGGGTCAACCCGCTCACCGCCGTCTCCAGCGACCTGG
The DNA here is from genome assembly GCA_025924515.1 of Jatrophihabitans sp. Classification (GTDB taxonomy): domain Bacteria; phylum Actinomycetota; class Actinomycetes; order Mycobacteriales; family Jatrophihabitantaceae; genus JAICIE01. Next base: position 8,734 of record JAICIE010000073.1, read on the forward strand.
TCGCCTCGGCCGTGATGAAACCGGTCAGCTCGGCGGTGCACATCCGCAGGAGGACGGTGAACTGGAACCTCGTCGGCTGGATGGCTCTCGGCTCGGTTCCCGCGGCGTTCGCCGGCGTGTTCGTCCTCGAGGCGCTCGGTGGTGCCGCCGGTGTGCAGCACATCGTGCTCAAGGCGCTCGGCGTCGTCCTCATCATCGCGGCCGGCGGCCTGTTCCTGCGCGCCTACCTGCGCCTGGCCGAGCGGGCGCAATCGCGCGACGGACGGCGCGCGGCCGACCCGTCCGACGTGCCGAGCGTCGCCTCGCGGCCGCTGCCGCTGCTCGCCATCGGGGTGGTCGGCGGCCTGGTCGTCGGGATGACCTCGGTGGGGTCGGGCTCGGTGATGATCGTCTCGCTGATGCTGCTGTATCCGAAGCTGCGCGCGAACCAGCTCGTCGGCACCGACCTGGTGCAGTCGGTTCCCCTGGTGGCGTCCGCGGCGCTGGCGCACGTGTTCTTCGGCGACTTCCAGCTCAGCCTCACCAGCGCGATCCTGCTCGGGTCGATCCCGGGCGCGTACGTGGGCGCGAAGCTCTCGACCTGGCTGCCGGGCGCATTCATCCGGCGGGCGCTGGCGTTCGTCCTGCTGGCGTCGGCGCTGAAGTCCCTCGGCGTCGACAGCCTGGTGACCGCGTATCTGCTGATCGCCGTCGCTTCGCTGGCCGGCCCGGTGTGGATGCTGCTGCGGGCCAAGCACGGCTTCCCGGCCTGGCCCGCGGCCGAGCGGCGGCTGGCGGGGACGCCGGAGGTCGTGGTCGAGGCCGACGCGGCAGCCGCGCCGGTCGGAGCGCCGGAGCCGAAGGCGGTCTGACGGCTCGTCGGGCCGGCCGGCGAATCCCGCCCGGTCAGTAGACTGCACGGTTGGCCGCCGGCGCACCCGGCCGCGGCATCCCCTCGCGTCTAGGAGATCGACCAACCGTGGCCACGACCAACGACCTGAAGAACGGCCTCGTGCTGAACCTCGACGGGCAGCTGTGGACTGTCGTCGAGTTCCAGCACGTCAAGCCGGGCAAGGGCGGCGCGTTCGTCCGCACCACGCTGAAGAACGTGCTGTCCGGCAAGGTCGTCGACCGCACCTTCAACGCCGGCACGAAGGTCGACACGGCCACCGTCGACAAGCGCGCGATGACCTACCTGTACCGCGAGGGCGACGAGTTCGTCTTCATGGACGGCGAGACCTACGACCAGGTGCACGTTCCGGCCGGGACCGTCGGCGACGGCGCGAACTACCTGCTCGACAACGCCGAGGCCGTCGTCGCGGTGCACGAGGGCACCCCGCTCTACATCGAGCTCCCGACCAGCGTCGAGCTGGTGATCAGCCACACCGACCCCGGGCTGCAGGGCGACCGCGCCACCGGCGGCACCAAACCTGCCACTCTGGAGACCGGCGCGGAGATCCAGGTGCCGTTGTTCGTCAGCACCGGCGAGAAGGTCAAAGTCGACACCCGCGACGGCCGCTACCTGGGCCGCGTCAACAGCTGAGAGGAGGCCGCCGGTGGCGGCCCGGAGCAAGGCCCGCAAACGGGCTGTCGACGTCCTGTACGAGTCGGAGATCCGCGCGACCGAACCGGTGCGCACCCTCGCCGAGCGGGTCGCCCTGGCGGACCCGCCGGTGAGCGAGTACACCGTCGAACTCGTCGAAGGAGTGCAGCAGCACCTGGCCCGCATCGACGATCTGCTCACGCGCTATGCCGAGGGCTGGACGCTGCAGCGCATGCCCGACGTCGACCGGGCCGTGCTGCGGTTGGGGATCTACGAGCTGCTGTGGCGCGCGGACGTGCCGCACGCGGTCGCCATCGACGAGGCGGTCGAGCTGGCGAAGGCGCTGTCCACGGACGACTCGCCGCGCTTCGTCAACGGCATCCTGGCTCGCGTGCTGCGCGACCGGCCGCCGGTCGACGACCGGGCCGGCGCGTCGAGCGGTCCGGCCCCGTCGAGCGGTCCGGCCCCGGACCCGTCAGGGCTCGCCGTCGAGAATCAGTGACTCCGGCGCCAGCACCTGCCACCGGACGAGCTTCTCGGTCATGCCGGACGTCGTCGTCCCGTACAGCAGCGCCAGCGTGTCGAGGTCGGCGTGCCGGATCGGCAGCATCGGGTTGAGCCGGTCACCGCGCTGCCGGCGGATCGCCGAGACCACCCGCCGCAGCGCGGTCGTCTCGTCGTCGGCCAGCGTGTCGAGGCGCGACAGGTTGATCACCAGCCTGGTCAGCGCGTTCCCGGCCGGCACCGTCGTCGTAGTGGCGGGCGGACGCCCGCCGCGGGGCAGCAGCGCGTTGACGGGGACGCCGTAGAACTCGGCGAGTTCGGCCAGCCGCTGCACCGAGATCGCCCGGTCGCCGCGCTCGTAAGAGCCGACGACGACCGCTTTCCATCGGCCGCCCGACTTTCGTTCCACCCCGTGCAGCGACAAATGCTGCTGGGTGCGTATTGCTCTCAGCCGTGCTCCGAGCGCGCGAGCGTAGCTGCCGAGGTCCTCATCCTCCGTGCCGACGGACATCGCGACCGGCCCTTCATGTGTCGGGGGGATGCCACAGACTTCGTCTGCGGCAACGTCGGAACGCGGCCCCCGTCGACGCTCCGATTAGTTTCCACGCTAACCATTTCCGGTAAGGTCGGCAACGCGAGAACGGACATTTCGCCCCCGCGAAGAGAACGGCGCGAATATCCCGTGGGTGCGGCGCGTCCGTACTCGGATCCGGGTTCCGTAGAGTGGACCCGACAGACGTCCTTTAAAGGCCCGTCCCGTGAGGCGGACAAGGAGGTCACATGACCGGTTCCCTGCGCGCGCAGTCCGATCCCGCGCATGCTCTGCTCTCCGCCGCCGACGTCGGTCGCACCCTCGACCGGATCGCGCACCAGGTCATCGAGCACACGGCGCACACCGGCTTCGATCTCGTCCTCCTCGGGATTCCGACGCGGGGCGTTCCGCTCGCCCGCCGTCTTGCCGACCGGATCGACCGGTTCGCCGACGTCCGGGTGCCGACCGGTTCGCTCGACGTGACCCTGTTCCGCGACGACCTGCGCATGCGCGGCGTGCGCCCGCTCGGCGACACCGTCGAGCCGGAGGGCGGCGTCACCGGACGCACGGTGGTGCTCGTCGACGACGTCCTCTTCTCAGGACGGACCGTGCGCGCCGCACTCGATGCGCTGACAGAACTGGGTCGGCCCCGGGCGGTGCAACTGGCCGTGCTGGTGGACCGCGGCCACCGGGAGCTGCCGATCCGCGCCGACTACGTCGGCAAGAACCTGCCCACGTCGCTGACCCAGACCGTGCGGGTGCTGCTCGACGAGATCGACGGAACCGACGGCGTCTACGTGACGGGGGATCGCGCATGACCCGCAGCCTGCTCTCCGCCGCCGACCTCGACCGCGACGAGGCGACAGCGCTGCTCGATGCGGCGGTCCGGATGCACGCGGTGCAGTCGCGCGAGGTGAAGAAGCTGCCGCCGCTGCGCGGCCGGACGATCGTGAACCTGTTCTTCGAGGACTCGACCCGCACTCGTTCGTCATTCGAGATCGCCGGCAAGTGGCTGTCCGCCGACGTGATCAACGTGAGCGCCAAGGGCTCGAGCGTCAGCAAGGGCGAGAGCCTGCGCGACACCGCGCTCACCGTCGCGGCCATGGGCGTCGACCTGCTGGTGGTGCGGCACGGATCGTCCGGCGCGGTGCAGCGGGTCGCCTCGTGGGTCGCGTGCCCCGTGGTCAACGCCGGCGACGGCACGCACGAGCACCCGACCCAGGCGCTGCTCGACGCCTACACGCTGCGCGGCCGCCTCGGCGAGCTCGCCGACCGGCACGTCGCGATCGTCGGCGACATCGCCCACAGCCGGGTCGCCCGCTCCAACGTCCTGCTGCTGCAGACGCTGGGCGCCCGGGTCACGCTCGTCGCGCCGCCGACGCTGCTGCCCGCCGGGGTCGGCGGCTGGCCGTGCGAGACCGACTGGGATCTCGACGCCACGCTCTCCGGCAAGGCGCACGGCGACGTCGACGCGGTGATGATGCTGCGGGTCCAGCGCGAGCGGATGACCGGGGGCTACTTCCCGACCGAGCGGGAGTACGCCGCCGGTTACGGCTTGTCCCCGCAGCGGCTCGACCTGCTCGACGAGGACGTTCCGGTGCTGCATCCCGGGCCGATGAACCGGGGACTGGAGATCTCCTCCGCCGCCGCCGACGGACCGCGCTCGGTCGTCCTCGAACAGGTCCAGGCCGGCGTGGCGGTGCGCATGGCCGTCCTCTACCGGATGCTCGCCGGCGCTGCCGAGGGTGCAGCGTGACCACGCTGGTGCTGCGCGGGGCGCGGCCGCTCGGCGGTCCGGCCACCGACGTGCGGATCGAGTCCGGGGTGATCGCCGAGCTCGGCCGCGGCCTGGCCGGCGACGACGTCCTCGACGCCGACGGCCTGGTGCTGCTGCCGGGACTGGTCGACCTGCACACCCACCTGCGCGAACCCGGCCGGGAGGACGCGGAGACCGTCGCCACCGGGTCCGCCGCCGCGGCGCGGGGCGGGTTCACCGCGGTGCACGCCATGGCGAACACCTCGCCGGTCGCCGACAGCGCCGAGATCGTCGAGCAGGTCGCCCGCCGAGGTGCGGCGGCCGGACTGGTCGACGTCCGTCCGGTCGGGGCGGTGTCGCGCGGGCTCGCCGGTGAGCAGCTGGCCGAGATCGCGACGATGGCGCGCTCGCAGGCACAAGTGCGGGTGTTCAGCGACGACGGCCTGTGCGTCGCCGACGCGCGGCTGATGCGCCGGGCGCTCGAGTACGTCAAGCCGTTCGACGCCGTGATCGCCCAGCACGCGCAGGATCCGCGGCTCGCCGACGGCAACGCCTGCGCGCACGAGGGCGAGCTCTCCGGACGCCTGGGCCTGCCCGGCTGGCCCTCGGTCGCCGAGGAGTCGATCGTGGCCCGCGACGTGATGCTGGCCCGGCACACCGGCTCGCGGCTGCACGTCTGCCACGTCTCGAGCGCCGCCACCGTCGACGTGCTGCGCTGGGCGAAGGCGCGGGGCATCGCCGTCACCGCCGAGGTGACGCCGCATCACCTGCTGCTCACCGAGGACCTGCTGTCCACCTACGACCCGGTCTTCAAGGTCAACCCGCCGCTGCGCCCGAGCGAGGACGTGCAGGCGCTGCGCGAGGCGCTCGCCGACGGCACCATCGACGCGGTCGCCACCGACCACGCCCCGCACGCGGCCCACGACAAGGATCACGCCTTCGCCGACGCCGCGTTCGGGATGCTGGGCCTCGAGACCGCGCTGGGCGTCGTCGCCGAGGCGATGGTGCACACCGGGCTGCTCGACTGGACCGGCGTCGCCGACCGGATGAGCCTGCGGCCGGCGCGGATCGCCCGCCTGAGCGGGCAGGGCAGGCCGATCCGGGTAGGGGAGCCGGCGAACCTGACCGTGGTCGACCCGTCGTCGTCCGTGGTCGTCGACCCGGCGCGGTTCGCGTCCCGGTCCCGGAACACGCCGTTCGCCGGCCGCGCGCTGCCCGCTCGCGTGGTCTCGACGATTTACCTGGGACGGATGACCGTCCGCGACGGGGCGCTCCTGCAGCCGGTGGGAGCTTCATGACCCGCGCGCTGCTTGTGCTGACCTGCGTCGTCTTCGTCCTGCTGCTGCTGGCGGGCATGTGGCTGGGCTGGCGCAACCGGGCCCGGCGGCAGGCGGGGTTGCCCGACCTACCGGCGGTCCCCGCGGAGCTCGGCGCGCAGCGCCTGCCGCCGGCCACCGGTCTGTACGTGGGTACGACCTTCGCGACGAGCTGGCAGGACCGCGTCGTGCACGCGGGCCTCGGCCGGCGGGCGGAGGCGACCCTGGCCCTCTACGACAGCGGCGCCGTGATCGACCGGTCCGGCGCCACGCCGGTGTTCGTTCCCGCCGACGACCTGCTCGACGCCCGGCTGGCGCCCGCGCTCGCCGGCAAGGTGATGGGTGCCGGCGGGCTGCTGGTGCTGCGCTGGCGGCTCGGCGACAACGAGCTCGACACCGGCTTTCGTGCCGACGACAAGAGCGTCTACCCGTCCTGGGTGCGAACGCTGGCGAGGAGTGTTCCGTGACCACCGCCCTGCTGGTCCTCGAGGACGGCCGGACATTCACCGGCGAGCGGTACGGCGCGATCGGCGAGACGTTCGGCGAGGCCGTCTTCGCGACCGGGATGACCGGCTACCAGGAGACGCTCACCGATCCCTCCTACCACCGTCAGGTAGTCGTACAAACGGCCCCGCACATCGGCAACACCGGCGTCAACGACGAGGATCAGGAGTCCAGACGGATCTGGGTCGCCGGTTATGTCGTCAGGGATCCTGCTCGTCGCGCGTCGAGCTGGCGGTCCCTGCGGTCGCTGCAGGACGAGCTGGACCAGCAGGGGATCGTCGGAATCAGCGGGATCGACACGCGCGCGCTGACCCGCCACCTGCGAGAGCGCGGCGCGATGCGCTGCGGGATTTCGAGCGTCGGCGTCGACCGCGGGTCGTTGCTCGAGCGGGTGCTCAACTCGCCAGGAATGCTCGGCGCGGACCTGTCCGCCGAGGTCACCACGCCCCGGCCGTACACCGTGGCGGCCGAAGGTGAGCACCGCTTCACCGTGGCGGCGCTCGACTTCGGCATCAAGGCCATGACGCCGCGCCGGATGGCCGAGCGGGGGATCACCACGCACGTCCTGCCGGCGACCTCCACCGCCGAGGACGTCGTGTCGACGGGCGCCGACGCCGTGTTCCTCGCCAACGGTCCGGGCGACCCGGGCGCGGCCGACGCGGCCGTGACCACGGTGCGCGACCTGCTGCGCCGTGAGGTGCCTGTCTTCGGCATCTGCTTCGGCAACCAGCTGCTCGGCCGGGCGTTCGGGTTCGGCACCTACAAGCTCGGATACGGCCACCGCGGGATCAACCAGCCCGTGCAGGACCGCCGCACCGGGAAGGTCGAGATCACCGCGCACAACCACGGCTTCGCCGTCGACGCCCCGGCCGACCGGAGCAGCGAGACGGAGTTCGGTGCGGTAGAGGTCAGTCACCTGTGCCTCAACGACGCAGTGGTGGAGGGCCTGACCGCGCGCGACGTGCCGGCGTTCAGCGTCCAGTACCACCCGGAGGCGGCGGCCGGGCCGCACGACGCGGACTACCTGTTCGACCGGTTCGTCGAACTCCTGGAAAGGACCGCCTGAGCATGCCGAAACGGACGGATATCTCGCACGTCCTCGTCATCGGCTCCGGGCCGATCGTCATCGGCCAGGCCTGCGAGTTCGACTACTCCGGTACGCAGGCCTGCCGGGTGCTGCGCAGCGAGGGCTTCCGGGTCAGCCTGGTGAACTCCAACCCGGCGACGATCATGACGGACCCCGAGTTCGCCGACGCCACCTACGTCGAACCGCTCACAACCGAATTCGTCGAGCGGGTCATCGCTGCCGAACGCCCGGACGCGCTGCTCGCCACGCTGGGCGGGCAGACCGCCCTCAACCTGGCCGTC
>JAICIE010000074.1 GCA_025924515.1 Jatrophihabitans sp.
CGCACCGACCCGCCCAGGACGTCGATCGTGGCCAGGACGAGAGCCTCCGCCAGCGCTAGCGCCGGCGCCAGCGTCAGGAACGGGGCGGGTCCCTCCACGGCCGGTGTCAGCAGGACCTCCGCGGTTCCCGCCAGCGGGCTGAGATACGGATCCGTGAACACGATCAAGGCAGCTCCCGACGCCGCCGCGGCGCGGCCGAAGGAGACCAGTTCGCTCTCGTACCTGCGGAAGTCGAAGAGGACGAGGACGGTGTCGGCGTGGGCGTCGAGCAGCGCGCCGGCACGGGCGGTGCGCTCCGGCGGCACGACGCGCACATCCGGCCGCACCAACGTCAGGCACCGGGCCAGGTATTCGGCCAGCGTCGTGGAGACCCTGCCGCCGGCGAGCAGGATGCGGCGCTGAGGATCGGCGAGCAGGGTCACCGCCTTCTCGACCTCGACCAGGTCGGAGCCGCCGAGGCTGTCGAGCACCGCTCGCCCGACCGAGCCGGCGTACCGGCGCAGCAGCGGGCTCACCCCGTCCGCGCCCGCCGGCGCAGGCAGCCGCTCGGCCGGGCCCAGCGTCCGCGCCGACAGCTCGGCGCGCAGCCGGGACTGCAGCTCTCCGTATCCGGGCAGCCCCAACTTTGCGACGAGCCGCAGCGCCGTCGGCGGGCTGACCCCGGCGCGGCGGGCGAGGGCGGACACCGGCTGCAGGCCGGCGGCAGGGTAGTCCTGCAACAAGGTCTGGGCGACGCGGAGTTCCGCGGCCGTCAGATCGCACCGGCGCGCCCGCAGAATCTCCGCGACCGTACGCCCCGACCGGTCGGCCGGGCCGTCGCCCGGCGGGTTCAGTACTTCCATCGCGACGCGGCGACGATCTCCTCCGCGCTGCTGTCGGCGAACCGTGCGACCTCGGCCCGTCGAGTGTCGACGATCGTCGCGGCGAGCTCGAGCCCGAGTCCCCGCGCCAGCTCCTCGTCGGACTCGAACGCGTCGGTGGTGTCCGCGAGCGAGGTCGGCAGCGGCCGGATCCCGCGCGCCGCGCGGTCGTCCTCGGACAGTGACGCGGGATCGACGTCGACGGGAGCCGGAAGCTTCGCGCCGGCACGGATCCCGGCCAGGCCGGCGAGGATGACGGCTGCCACGGCGAGATAGGGGTTGGCCGACTGGTCGAAGACCTTGACCTCCAGGTTCGCCGCGTCGCGCTTGCCCGGGGACCCGGGGACCAACCGCAGGGCGGTCTCGCGGTTCTCGACCCCCCAGGCCTGGAATGCTCCGGCCCAGTGACCGGGGATCAACCGCAAGTAGCTGGCCACCGAGGGCGCGCCGATCGCCAGCAAGGCGGGCAGGCGGTCGAGGATGCCCGCGGTGAACTGCTCGGCCTGCTCGCTCAGTCCGGCCGGACCGGCGCCGCCGCCGAAGATCGGAGCACCGTCGCGCTGCAGCGACAGGTGCAGATGGCCCCCGTTGCCGACGCCGACGGCCTCGACCTTGGGCGAGAACGACGCCTGCATGCCCAGCCGGACGGTGTGCGCGCGGACGGTCTCGCGGACCAGGGCGAATGTGTCGGCGGCGCCGACCGGATCCTCGGCGGCCACCGACAGCTCGAACTGCCCGGCGCCGTACTCGGGATGAATCTGATCGACGCCGACGCCCTGGTGGTCGAGGGCGATCAACAGCTCGCGCAGGTAGTCCGATTGCTCGACGAGACGGGTGTAGCCGTACGCCGGGCCGGTCGCCGCCGGGACGAAGCCCCCGCCTTCCGCGGCCAGGCCGAGCGCCCATTCGATCTCGAAGGCCATCCGGGCGGTGAACCCCGCCGACTTCAGATCGTCGACCGCGCGCTGGGCGGCGCTTCGCGCGTCCTGGGGATGGATCGTGCCGTCCTGCCGGTACCGGACCGCGGGAGCCCAGGCCCACCCGGGCTGCGCGGCCAGAACGGTCGCCCGCGACAGGTCGGGGTGCAGGCGAAGATCCCCGACGGGGCCGCCGGCGAAGCGGCCCGGGACGATCGAGTCGTCGGCCAGGAACGCGTCGAAGACCGGCGACGCGCCGATGCCCCACCGAGCCGCGGACTCCAGCCGGGCCAGCGGCACCGCCTTCACCCGCGTGATGCCGCTGTTGTCGACCCAGGTGGTGGCCAGCCCGACAACGCCGCGGCCGGCGAGGTCGTCGCGGATGCTGCGTGCCTGCTCGGCACGGCGGTCGCGCTCATCGGCGTCCACGCGGATCCTCCACTGCTGGCGGGCGATGCCAGGCAGATTACGGGCTCTGGAACGTTCGTTACAGACCCGGCGAGGTCTTTTCCAAAACGGTTCAGCGAGCGCAGACTGTGCTGCACGACAGCGCTTGCTCGACGCAGCGGATCGCCCCGCCCGAGGAAGGAACGTCCGTGACCTCGTCCGATACCAGTGACGTCGCTCGCCCGTCCGTGGCCTCCCCGCCGTCGACACCCGGTGCCGCGACGCGCCCGCCGCGAACCCTGCGCCGCACCTTGTCGGTGTGGCAGGCGGTGGGTCTCTCGATCGCGCTGATGGCGCCCAGCATGGCCGCGAACATCAACCCGCAGTTCAGCACCGGGTTCGTCGGGCGAGCGGTGCCGTTGAGCTTCCTGCTCGCCGGCGTCGGCGTGCTCTTCGTGTCCTACACCTTCGTGCGGTTGTGCCAGTACTACCAGCATTCCGGCAGTGTCTATGCCTTCGTCGGCCTGACCCTGGGGGCACGCACGGGTGTCGTGTCGGGGCTCGCGTTGTTCGCGACGTACGTCTTCTACGGGGTCGTGACCTCCTCTGCCTTCGGGCTGCTGTTCTCGGCCTTTCTTGATGAGTTAGGGGTCTGGCACAACCCGCCGGTGGAAGGGCAGTTCCTACTGGCGGGAGCGGCCCTGCTCGGTGCCCTGTGGCTGACGATCGTGCCGGCGCGGCGCGGGACGTCGACGCTGCTCGTTATCGAGGGGCTGACCGTCGCCCTCATCCTGGTGATCTCGGTCGTCGTCCTGGTGCGCTTGCTGGCGCACAATCCGCCGGGAGCCGGTGGCCAGCACTTCACTCTCGACGTCTTCAAGGTTCCTGGGGGCACCAGCACATCGAACTTGTTCTTGGCCGTGGTGTTCGGATTCCTGTCGTTCGCAGGATTCGAGGCATCCTCGACATTGGGCGAGGAGACCGCGCAACCGCGACGGGACATTCCCCGAGCGATTCTCGGCACGGCAATCTTCGGCGGCATCTACTTCACGGTCGTGACCGCGATCGAGATGATGGGCTTCGGCGCCGGACCCAAGGGGGTGAAGGCGTTCGCCGGTTCCACCTCGCTGCTCGGCGACCTCGGCAGCAGCTACGTCGGCAATTGGGCAGGAGACCTGATCAGTCTCGGCGCAGCCATCAGCGCGTTCGGATGTTGCCTCGCCTGCATGGTGGGAGCCTCCCGTCTGATCTTCGCGATGAACCGCGACCTCGTCGGTGAGCGTGGAATGAGCGGGGTTTCGCGGTACGGCACCCCGGCCCGGGCCGCATACCTCGTCCTGCTGCTGATGGGCGGGATCATCGCCCTCTGCGCCTTCGCCTTCAACGCCAAGGTCGCCGACACGTTCGCATGGTCCGGAACGATGGGGACGTTGATCCTGCTCGTCGCGTACGTTCTGGCCACCATCGGTGTGAGCCGGTTGCTGTTCTTCCAGCGGAAGATGGCCGTGCCGTCCTGGCAGATCGTCATCCCGGTCATCGCCTTGGTGATCCTGGGATACACCATCTACCGCAACGTGATCCCCTACCCCGCGTCCGGGCAGCCCGCGTACTGGTTCCCGATCGTGGCCGGCGGATGGATCGCGCTGTGCGTCCTGCTGGTCCTGGCGCTTCCCGGCCCGGCGTCCGTCCTCGGCCGACGCCTGGCCGCCGAGGAGGGGTTCATGACCGAGCGCGAGTCGGCGCCGCCCGTCGATGCCTGACAATCTCGAGTCTTTTTCCGGCCGGCCCGAACGCGCCGCCGATTTCCTTCCCCGCACCGTTCCGGTCGTCCCGCCGATCCACCATTCCGTCACCTACTTCCTCGACGACCAGGCCTACAAGGACGTCCAAGAGGGAGGCCTGCGCGAGCACTGGTACGGCCGGTTCCGCAATCCCGGCGTCGATCTGGCCGCGCGGGAGATCGCCGAACTCGAAGGCGCGGAAGCCGGCTTCATGACGTCGTCCGGCATGGGGGCGATCGCGTCCACGCTGCTGGCGCTGTTGAGCGCGGGCGACCGCGTCGTGGCGGCGAAACAGGTCTACGGCGACACTCACGACCTGCTCTCCCGGGACCTGGCCGCATGGGGCTTCGACGTGCGCCGCGTCGACGCGCTCGACCTCGATGCGTGGCAGGACGAAATCGGTGCCGGGCCGACGCGGGTCGTGTACGCGGAGACGATGTCCAATCCGCAGCTCGACCTGACCGACCTGGCCGCAGTGGCCGACCTCGCGCACGCGGCCGGCGCCCTGCTCGTCGTCGACAACACCTTCGCGACCCCGTATGCCGTGCGGCCGCTGTCGCTCGGCGCCGACGCGGTGATCCACTCCGCCACCAAATTCCTCAACGGCCACTCCGACGCCATCGCCGGGGTCGTCGTCGGCGACGACGACCTCGTCACCAGGGTTCAGCAGCGGGTGATCACGCTCGGCACCTGCCTGGGTCCCTACGAGGCCTACCTGGTGTGGCGCGGGCTGCAGACCTTCCGGGTGCGGATGGCTCAGCAGACGGCGACGGCTGGTGCGCTCGCGGAGGCCCTGTCACGTCGCCAGGACGTGGTGCGGGTGCGGTATCCGGGGCTCGGCGCGATGGTCGCGATCACCGTCGCGGGCGGCGACGAGCGGGCGCACGACGTCGTGCGTCGGCTGCGCGTGGGATGTGAGGCGACCAGCCTCGGCGGCGTGGAGACCTTGGTGAGCACGCCGTTCAACTCGTCGCACTTCTCGTTGACGCCTCAGCAGCGTTTAGCTGCCCGGATCGACGACGGAATGATCAGGATTTCGTGCGGCCTGGAACCGACCGACGCGCTCGTCGCGGACTTCGTCCAGTCGCTGGACAGCACCGGACGGTCTCGGTGAGCGGCCCCGCGCACAGCGCCGCGGACGCGCAGGAGCTGATCGACCACCACTGCCACGGGATCGTTCCGGGGCGCCTGTCCCGCACCGAGTTCGAGGCTCTGCTCACCGAGGCAGACGGGCCCGGGCCGTTCACCATGAGCCTGTTCGAGACGCAGATCGGATACGCCGTCCGCAGCATCTGCGGGCCCGTCCTGGGCCTGGCTCCCGACGCCCGCCCGGAGGACTATCTGTCGCGCCGCGACGACATGGGTCCCGGCGCGGTCGCCGAAGCACTCCTGTCGGACCTCGGCATCACCGCGTTCTGCGTCGACACCGGTTTCCAGCCCGACCGGCTCACTCCGCCCGACCGCCTCGGTGCGCTCGCCGGCGGCGTCGCCGCCTACGAGATCACCCGCCTCGAGGCGGTCGCCGAATCGGTGATCGGACGCACCGACGTCGCCTCCTTCGCCGACGCGCTGCGCGCCGAGCTCGAGCAGCGCCGCTCGCGCTCGGTGGGGTTCAAGTCGGTTGCCGCCTACCGATGCGGGTTGGACCTCGACCCGGAGCGGCCGTCGGAGGCCGAGCTGCGTGATGCGGCCGGCGCGTGGCTGCAGCACATCGGAGCCGGAGCGGCACCTCGCTGCGCCGACCCGGTGATCATCCGGGCGTTGATCTGGGCCGCCGTCGACCTCGGCCTGCCGGTGCAGTTCCACGTCGGATACGGCGACGCCGACGTCGACCTGAACCGGTGCGACCCACTGCTGCTGACCCCGCTGCTGCGCGCGACCGCGGGTTCGGGCGTGCCCATCATGCTGTTGCACAACTATCCGTTCCACCGCAACGCCGGTTTCCTCGCGCAGGTCTTCGACCACGTCTTCGTCGACGTCGGCCTGGCGTTGAACAACGTGGGAGCCCGAGCGCCGGTCGTCCTCGCCGAAATCCTGGAGCTGGCGCCCTTCACGTCCGTCCTCTTCTCCAGCGACGCCTTCGGCCTTCCCGAGCTGTACCGGGTGGCGGTCACGCTGTTCCGCAGAGCGCTCGGCGACTTTCTCGACGGCGGCCTGCGCGCCGGGTTGTGGACCGTCGCGGATGCCGAGCGGATCGCCGGCATGATCGGCGCGAGCAATGCCCGCCGCGCCTACCGGCTCGACGGGTGAACAAGGCGTCCTGGCCCCGGCTGCTGGAAGCGCTCGACGACGAACTGCCGACGGCGGTCGAGTTGCGGCACCGGGTGCACGCCGATCCCCGCCCATCCGGGAACGAGGCCGACACCGCGGCAGCGGTTGCCGCGGCTCTGGGCGAGGTCGGCGTCGTGGTCGCCGGCACCGGCCGGCTGGTGCCGTTGGGTGCGCACGAGCCGCGGGTCGTGCTGCGCGCCGAGCTCGACGCGCTTCCGCTCGAGGAGCGCACCGGCGTGCCGTGGTCATCGCGCAACGGGTGCATGCACGCCTGCGGCCACGATGTGCACCTCGCCGCCCTGGTGGCGGCCGCGCGGGCCATCGCCGCCGCGGGCGGAAGCGTCGCGGCCCTGTTGCAGCCGCGCGAGGAGGTGAACCCGTCGGGCGCGGCGGACGTGGTTGCCTCCGGGATGCTGAGTCGGGGCGGCGTGGGGGCGGTGATCGCGGCGCACCTGCAGCCTGCGGTCGCGGCCGGAACGATGGCGGTCACGCCGGGCGTGGTGAACGCGTCGGCCGACGAGATCGAGCTCGTGGTCACCGGACGCGGCGGCCATGCCGGCTATCCGCACACCGTGGCCGACCCGGTGCTGGCGCTGTCCGCGGTCGTGGTCGCGCTGCAGCAGCTGCCCGCGCGCCGGATCGATCCTGTGCACGGCGCGGTCTGCATGATCACGCAGCTGTCCGCCGGGTCGGCCAGTAACGTGGTGCCGCAGCGCGCGGTGGCGCGCGGAACCCTTCGGCTCATGAACCCCGCCGACCGGCACCGCGCGGCCGGGTTGGTCGGCGACATCGCCGAACCGGTGGCACGCGGCTACGGATGCACCGCCCAGGTCACCGTGACCGACGGGGAGCCGGTCGCCGACAACGATCCCGTCCTCGCCCGTGCGGCCGGAGCGCTCCTCGCCGACCAGGGGTGGCGGGTGCGCACCGATTTCCGTTCCTTCGGTGCCGACGACTTCTCGCATTATTCGGCGGTGGCTCCAGCGTTGATGGTCTTCGTCGGGACGGGGACACCCGGGCGTCCCGGGCTGCACGACCCGCAATTCCTGCCACCCGACGAGACCGTCGGCGAGGTGGCCCAGGCCCTGTTGGCCGGCTACCTAGCGTCCTACGCCGAGCTCTGAGAAACACGCCCTGACGTTTGCACCGTGCAACGGGTGGGCAACCCGTGGTCGGCAGCGAGGCAGCAACAAGTCAACGGACGACTACGTGGCGGCACATTCAGGGTGACGACGCTGGGCAGTCCGCCGCCGGCCCGGTCACCCGGTCGCGGCCTGCGCCTTCATCTGCTTCTTGTACGAGCGCACCTTGGCCAGCGAGTCGTCGTCGACGATGTCGGCGACCGAGCGGAAGCAGCCGTCCTCGCCGTACGAACCGGCGGCCTCGCGCCAGCCCGCGGGTTGCACGCCGAATTGCTTGCCGAGCAGCGCGACGAAGATCTTCGCTTTCTGCTCGCCGAAACCCGGGAGCGACGCCACCCGGCGGAGCAGTTCCTGTCCGTCGGGCGCCTGCCGCCACACCGCCGCGGCATCACCGTCGTAGCGGGCGACGAGAATCCGGGCGAGCTCGTGCACCCGCTTTGTCATTGCCCCGGGAAATCGGTGCAGAGCCGGTGGCTGCCGGAACAGCGTTTCCAGCGTCGCCGGATCCAGGTCGGCGATCGCGCCGGCGTCGAGTGTTGCGCCGAGACGGTCGCGGAGGACGGCGGGCGAGGTGAATGCCTTCTCCATCGGGATCTGCTGGTCCAACAGCATCCCGATCAAAAGGGCCAGGGGCTCATGGTCGAGCAGCGCGTTGGCCTCGGCCGTGGCAGCGAGGTGCATGCAGCCATCTCACCACGGCGGCGCCGGCGAGCCCGGGGGAATACCGTGACGCCATGCGCCTCCTTCTGCGCAGCAACCGGCTGCCCGGCCGCACCTGCGGTCCGTACCAAGACGTCCACGTCGGCGTGCAGGTCGGCAGTTCCCCTGTCGACTTGGTCCCCGGCGACGCGCACGAGGCGCTCTGGAGCGTGGACGTCGAGGTGGTCGACACCGCCGCGGGAACCGATTTCTCCGGACCGGCCGTGCACGGCCCTCGCGGCGAACGATTCGTCTATCTCACCTGGGGGGCCTACGACGGGTCGACGTTCGAAATGCTGCGCCGCGCGAAGATCATGCTCGGCGAATCCGGCATCTCGCCGGCCACCTCGCGAGCGGTGGCGACCGTCGACCTGACCGACGAGTCAGGACTGCCTCGCTGCGCTCGGGTTCGGCCACCGGCGATCAGCTGGGAGGTGCAGGACGCCCCGGCCTGATCCCCCGGCCTACGACGCCATCGCAGACTGGTACGAGCACGAATTCCTCGCCGGACGGCGCGGCGAGTTCGGCGGTCCGATAGACGACGTGCTGGGCATCGATCGCGCCCTGGTCGAGCTCCTCGGACCCGGGTCGGGCCCATGCCTGGAGATCGGCTGCGGCACCGGCGTCAACGCCGCCCGGCTCCGCGCGCTGGGCTGGGACCCGGTCGGCGTGGACCTTTCCGCCGCGATGCTGCACCACGCGGCGGGCCGGTTGCCGATCGTCCGGGCTGACGCGGCCCGGCTGCCCATCCGCTCGGCGTCGCTCGACGCGGTGATCGCCGTGATGATCTCGACCGACCTGCCGGACTATCCAGCCGTCCTGCACGAGGCGGCGCGGATCCTGCGTCCGGGCGGGCGGTTGGTGCACGTCGGGGTGCACCCATGCTTCTGCGGCGGTTTCGCCGACCGCACCGATCCGGCAGCCGTCGTGATCCGGCCCGGCTACCTGGATGCGCACTGGACAACCGCGTCCTGGACCACCGAAGGGGTCCGCAACCGCGTCGGGGCGACCCATCTGCCGCTGCCGGACCTGCTCAACGCCGTCGGCGCGGCGGGACTCGTCCTCGAGCGGGCGAGCGAGGGCGGCTCGCCGGTGCCGGTGGTGTTGTCGCTGGCCGCTCGCAGACCCGAGTGACGGTGGAGGTCGTCGCGGCCGCGATTGTCCAGGACGGACGAGTGCTCGCCGCGCGTCGTCGCCGGGACGGTCGCTGGGAGTTTCCCGGCGGCAAGGTCGAGGACGGGGAGTCGCCGGAGCAGGCGCTGCGCCGCGAGTGCGAGGAGGAGCTCGGCGTCGTGGTCCGCGTCGGTCGAGAGGTCGCCTCGGTGCCCGACCACGACCTGGAGCTCCGGGTCTTCGCGGCCTCCGTGCGGGCCGGCGAACCGGCGGCGGTCACGGATCACGACCGATTGAGCTGGTTGACCGCCGAAGAGCTGACATCCGTCGACTGGCTGCCGTTGGACCGGGCTCTGCTCGCCGCGGTAGCCGCGTTGCTCCCGGGCGCCGCGGCCGCCGGTCGGGGATGACCGCATCCTGCTTTCGATCAACGCATCGGCACATGGACCCCGCGCTCGTCGGCGACCTCCACCGCCCGGTCGTAGCCGGCGTCGACATGGCGGATCACACCCATGCCCGGGTCGTTGGTGAGCACCCGCTCGAGCTTCTGCGCCGCCAGTTCGGTTCCGTCGGCGACGCTCACCTGGCCGGCGTGGATCGATCGGCCCATGCCGACGCCGCCGCCGTGGTGGATCGACACCCACGTGGCCCCGCTGGCGACATTGACCATCGCGTTCAACAGGGGCCAGTCGGCGATCGCGTCGGAGCCGTCCGCCATCGCCTCGGTCTCCCGGTACGGCGAGGCCACCGAGCCGCAGTCGAGGTGGTCGCGGCCGATGACGATCGGAGCGGTTATCTCCCCCCGCGCGACCAGGTCGTTGAACGCCAGGCCGGCACGGTGCCGTTCGCCGTAACCGAGCCAGCAGATCCGCGCCGGCAACCCCTGGAAGTGCACCCGGTCCTGCGCCATCCGGATCCAGCGCGCGAGCGGCTCATTGTCGGGAAAGAGGTCCAGGACCGCTTTGTCGGTGCGCGCGATGTCCTTGGGATCACCGGACAGGGCCGCCCACCGGAACGGGCCCTTGCCTTCGCAGAACAGAGGACGGATGTACGCGGGCACGAAACCCGGAAAGTCGAAGGCCCGGGAGTAACCGGCGAGTTTTGCCTCGCCGCGGATCGAGTTGCCGTAGTCGAAAACCTCCGCGCCGCGGTCGAGGAAACCGACCATCGCCTCGACGTGCCGGGCCATGGAGGCTCTCGCCCGACCGGTGAACTCTTCAGGTTTTCTGCTCGCATATTCGTGCCAGTCGGCGAAGTCGACGCCGATCGGCAGGTACGCCAACGGGTCGTGAGCCGAGGTCTGATCGGTGACGATGTCGATCGGCGCGTCGTGCGCGAGCAGCTGCGGCACCAGCGAGGCGGCGTTGCCCAGCAGTCCGATGGAGAGCGGCCGCTCGGCGGCGCGTGCCTCGGTGGCCAGGTGCAGCGCCTCGTCGAGCGTGGACGCCTCGGTGTCGAGATAGCGGTGCTCGATGCGGCGGGCGATCCGCGACGGGTCGCATTCGATGCACAGGGCCACGCCGCCGTTCATCGTCACGGCGAGCGGTTGGGCGCCCCCCATGCCGCCGAGCCCGGCTGTCAGCGTGATCGTGCCGGCCAGCGAGCCGCCGAACCGTTTGGCGGCGACGGCGGCGAAGGTCTCATAGGTGCCCTGAAGGATGCCCTGCGTGCCGATGTAGATCCAGGACCCGGCGGTCATCTGGCCGTACATCGTCAGGCCCAGCTGGTCGAGCCGGCGGAACTCGTCCCAGGTGGCCCAGTCGGGCACCAGATTGGCGTTGGCGATCAGCACGCGAGGGGCCCACTCGGAGGTGCGCAATATCCCGACCGGCTTGCCGCTTTGCACCAGCAGCGTCTCGTCCTCGCGCAAGTCGGTGAGGGTCCGGACGATGGCCTCGTAGCTCGGCCAGTTCCGGGCGGCCTTGCCGGTGCCGCCGTAGACGACCAGCTGCTCGGGGTGCTCGGCGACCTCGGGGTCGAGGTTGTTCTGCAGCATCCGCAGCGGCGCTTCGGTCTGCCAGCTGCGGGCGGTGAGGGTCGTGCCGCGCGGGGCGCGGATCTCGCGGTTCGACATGCGTCCACGATGCGGGCGCCGTCGGCGCCGCGCCAGAGCGCGGGCCGGACCGCCGTCTGCGCTACAAGACGGGCGATGCGATCAGGATAGCGGCTGCGGCAGCGCCGACTCGGCGGCGGCGACCGCGGCTCCCGTCCTCACGAAATCGACGGCGGCCGCGATCTCCGGAGCGAGGTGCCGGTCCGGCCCAGGTCCGGGCGCGCGTTGGCGCAGCGCGGTCACGACCGCCCCGGTCGCCGGACCCGGTCGCAGCGGCGCCCGCAGGTCCAGCGCACGCGCCGCGGTGAGCAACTCGATGGCCAGGACCTGCGTCAGCGCGTCGAGGGATCGGCGCAGCTTGCGGGCCGCCGACCAGCCCATCGAGACGTGGTCTTCCTGCATGGCGCTGGAGGGAATCGAGTCGACGCTCGCCGGCACGGCCAAGCGCTTCATCTCCGACACCAGCCCGGCCTGGGTGTATTGCGCGATCATGTGCCCGGAGTCGACGCCGGGGTCGTCGGCGAGGAAGGCCGGCAGGCCTCGGGACCGGGTGACGTCGAGCATCCGGTCGGTGCGGCGCTCGCTCATCGACGCGACGTCCGCGGCCGGGATCGCCAGGAAATCGAGGACGTAGGCCAGCGGCGCGCCGTGGAAGTTGCCGTTGGACTCGACGCTGCCGTCGACGACGACCGGGTTGTCGACGGCCGAGCGCAGTTCGTGCGACGCCACGGCGCGCGCGTGGGCAAGGGTGTCGCGGGCGCCGCCGGCGACCTGTGGGGCGCACCGCATCGAGTAGGCGTCCTGCACGTAGACGCAGTCCGGCCCGGCGTGCGAGGCGACGATGGGCGAGTCGGCGAGCAGCGAACGCAGGTTTGCGGCCGAGACCGCCTGGCCGGGTTGCGGGCGCAGGGCCTGCAGGTCGGCGGCGAACACGCGAGCGGTCCCGAGCAGGGCCTCGACGCTCATGGCCGCGGTGACGTCCACCGTGCGCAGCAGCAGGTCGAGGTCTGCGCAGGCCAGCAACAACTGGCCCAGCATCCCGTCGGTGCCGTTGATGAGCGCGAGCCCTTCCTTCTCGGCGAGGACCACCGCACGGAGCCCGGCCGCGGACAGCGCCTCGCCGGCGGGACGCTCGGCGCCGGTGGCATCGCGGACGGCGCCCTCGCCGAGCAGGACGAGGGCGACGGCTGCCAGCGGCGCGAGATCGCCGGAGCAGCCGAGCGATCCGTACTCGCGCACGACCGGGGTGAGCCCGGCGTCGAGCAGCGCGGCGAGCGCGCCGGCCGTCTCCGGGCGGACACCGGTGTGACCGGTCGCGAGCGTGGACAGCCGCAGCAGCATCATCGCCCGCACGACCTCCCGCTCGACCTCCGGGCCGCTTCCCGCGGCGTGCGAGCGCACGAGGGACTGCTGCAGGACGGTCCGGCGCTCGGCCGGGATGTGCTTGATCGCCAGCGCGCCGAAGCCGGTCGAGATCCCGTAGTGGGGTTCGGCGTCGTCGGCGAGGGCGTCGACGATGGCACGGGATCGCTTGATGGCCGTCAGCGCGTCGTCGGTGAGTGCCACACCCGCGCCGCCGCGAGCGACGGCGAGGACGTCCTGCTCCGACAGCGGGCCCGGTCCGACGGCGATGCGCATGTCGCCACGATGCCTGCCGCCGGAACGGCGCTGCCAGCGCGGGGGAGTCCCGTCCTGCATCTCAGACCAGTGGTTACCGTTCCGTTATGCGCGCCGTCGTGGTGACCGAGCCGGGCCCGCCCGAGGTGCTCCAGGTCCGTGAGGTGCCCGACGCCGTGGCCGGCCCGGGCGAGGTCTTGATCAGAGTGACGGCGACCGCGGTCAACCGCGCCGACCTGTTGCAGCGGCAGGGCAACTATCCACCGCCCGCCGGCGCGCCGCCGTATCTCGGGTTGGAGTGCTCGGGGACCGTCGCCGGGCTGGGCGACGGGGTCGACGAGTTCGCGGTCGGCGAGCAGGTGTGCGCGCTGCTTGCCGGAGGCGGTTACGCGCAGCTCGTCGCCGTTCCGGTCGGGCAGGTCGTGCCCGCGCCGCGGGGGTTGGCGCTCGTCGACGCGGCGGCGGTTCCGGAGGCCTTCTGCACGGTGTGGTCGATGGCCTTCGGTGAGCAGGCCGGCCGGTTGCGCCGCGGCGAGCGGCTGCTGGTGCACGGCGGATCGAGCGGGATCGGCACCACGGCCATCCAGCTGGCGGCCTCTCTCGGCGCGACCGTTCTGACGACGGCGGGGACGCGCCGCAAGACGGAGTTCTGTCAGCGGCTCGGCGCGACCGTCGCGATCAACTACCGGGAGGAGGAGTTCGCCGACCGCGTGCTCGAGGAGACTCTTGGCGACGGTGTCGACGTCGTGCTCGACAACATGGGCGCGCCGTACCTTGCTCCCAACATGCGCTGCCTGGCGGTCGGCGGCCGGCTGATCGTCCTGGGGTTGCAGGGCGGCCGCCGCGGCGAGCTGGACCTCGGCGCGCTGCTCGCGCGGCGGGCGACCGTGCACGCCGCGGGGCTGCGCGCCCGACCGGCAGCGGAGAAGGCGCGGATCGTGGCCGAGACCCGGCGCAACACCTGGCCGCTGCTGGAGAGCGGCGCCGTGCGTCCGGTGATCGACCGGGTGCTGAGGCTCGAGGACGCGGCCGAAGCGCACCGGCTCGTCGACTCCAGCGAGCACATCGGGAAGGTCGTGCTCCGGGTGGCGCAGTGATCCCGGTCGCAGTGGTGAGGGGCCGGACCCGCTGAGGGACACTGGCACGGTGAGCGAACTTCCTCCGCAGCAGTCCGACGACGCGGCATTGCCGATCGAGCAGGAGCCCCGCCCGGAGCCCGATGAGGGCGAGGAGATCAGCGGCATGGTCGAGCAGCCGGCGAAGGTGATGCGGATCGGCACGATGATCAAGCAGCTGCTCGAAGAGGTCCGGGCGGCGCCGCTGGACGAGGCGGGCAGGCAACGGCTGCGGGAGATCCACGAGTCGTCCATCCGCGAACTCGAAGCCGGGCTGTCCCCCGACCTTCGCGAGGAACTCGACCGGCTCACGCTGCCGTTCGGCAGCGACACCCCCTCCGAAGCCGAGCTGCGGATCGCCCAGGCGCAGCTCGTCGGCTGGCTCGAGGGGCTGTTCCACGGCATCCAGACGGCGCTGTTCGCCCAGCAGATGGCGGCGCGCCAGCAGCTGGAGGAGATGCGCCGCAAGGCGCTGCCCGGCGGCGGCGGTGAGCACCGGGTGATCGTCGGGCCGGGCGGCCAGATCATTGCGCCGCCCGGCGCCGTGCTCGGTGCCGGCGAGGACGAACCGGGGCGACCGGGGCCGGGTCAGTACCTGTAGGACAGTGATCGACCGGTTTCGGGTGCGGCGCTCGCCGCGGCTCGCTACCTGACCGGTGCGGCGGCACGGGGGATTCGCCGGGGGACCCCCCTGCTCCTCCGCCCGGATCCCCGCCGCGGCGATCAGCGGCGGTCCGCTCAGGCCAGCAGGGACTCGATCAGCCCGGCGACCGCGTCCTCGTCGTTGGACCCGACGACCCCGTCCGCGGCGGCGCGGGCGGCGGGATGGGCGTTCGCCACGGCATAGGAGCGGCCGGCCCACTGCAGCATCGCAACGTCGTTCGGCATGTCGCCGATCGCCACGATCTCGGCCGGGGCGACGCCGTTGCGGGCGGCCAGCTCGGCCAGTCCGGTCGCCTTGGTGACGCCCGCGGCGGCGATCTCCAGCAGCCCGAACGTCGACGAGTGCGTGACCGTGGCGCGTCCGGCGAGCAGCGCCTGGGCCGAGATCTGGAACTCGTCGGCGTCGGCGGCCCTGTCCTTCGCCAACAGCTTCACGGCCGGCTTGGCCGTGATGGCCGCCAGGTCCGCGATCACCGGCGGCGGGATGGTCCGGCCGCGCCGGTCGGTTCTCGGGTTGATCTGCCAGTCGTGCACGTAGGTCGGCTCGGCGGCGAAACAGTCGCCGTATTCCACGCCGAAGCTGACGGCCGGGAAGGCCGCCCGAATCTCCCCGGTCAGTCGCCGCAGCGCCTGCACGTCGAGCGGATGCGCGCTGATAACCCGCTCGCTCGCCATGTCGTAGAGGACGGCGCCGTTGGCGCCTACCGCGATGCCGACGTGGCCGGTCTCGTCGACCAGGTCGTCGAGCCACCTGGGCGGTCGCCCCGTGACGAACGCGACGACGAGCCCCGCCTCCGCCGCGGCGCGCAGGGCCTTGCGGCTGCGCTCGGACACCGAGCCGTCGCTGCGCAGCAGCGTTCCGTCCAGATCGGTCGCGACCATCCGCACGCTCACGCGAGGCCGCCGGACCCGGGCGGGCATGGCCGGCTGCGGCGGCTCCGCCGTGAGCAGCTCATGGCGGGCTCAGCAGTTCCCGGCCGCCGAGCCAAGGGCGCAGCGCCTTCGGGACGTACACCGTCCCGTCTGGTTGCTGGTGGTGGTCGAGCAGGCACGCGATGGTCCGGGCAATAGCGCAGAGCGTGCCGTTCAGCGTGGCGACCGGCTCGACCCCCTTGTCGGTGCGGGTGCGGATGTTCAGCCGGCGCGCCTGGAAGGTGGTGCAGTTCGACGTGCTGGTCAGCTCGCGGTAGGTGCCCTGCGACGGGAACCAGGCCTCGATGTCGAACTTCCGCGCGGCGCTGGAGCCGAGATCGCCCGCGGCCACGTCGATGACCCGATAGGCCAGCTCCAGCTTGTCGAGGAACTCCCGCTCCCACGCCAGCAGCCGACGGTGCTCGTCGCGGGACTCGTCGACCGGCACGTAGGAGAACATCTCGACCTTGTCGAACCAGTGCACCCGGATGATGCCCTTGACGTCCTTGCCGTACGAGCCGGCCTCCCGGCGGAAGCAGGACGAGAACCCCGCGTAGCGCAGCGGCACCTCCTCGAGGATCTCGTTGGCG
>JAICIE010000075.1 GCA_025924515.1 Jatrophihabitans sp.
CAAAGGCGGCAAACGGAGTGCGGACCCGTTTGCCGGATGCAAACCACCGGCACCGGACCGGCAAGCACCGTTCCCCGCCGCTCCCCGCGCCCCGCCCCGACGCCGCTCCGGCCGCTTCTCCGCGCCTCGCCCCGACGCCGCTCCCGCTCCCGGCCGGTTTGCATTCGCGATCCGGGTCGGCAAAGGCGGCAAACGGAGTGCGGACCCGTTTGCCGGATGCAAACCACCGGCACCGGACCACCGGCACCGGACCACCGGCACCAGATCACCGGAACCGACCACCGGCACCGACCACCGGCACCGGACCACCGGCACCTGACCGGCAAGCGCCGGACCACCGGCACGGACCAGCAAGCGCCGGACCGGGCGAGCACCGAGCGCGCCGCACGACCTGTTCGCTGAGAGCGAGTGCTTGTCGTCGCAAATGCACAAGACGACCGGCGGTGTCGTCGGAGACAATCGCGGCATGGCTACGTCGCGCGTTGCGACTCGCCGCACGAACCGAGGTCTTAGCTTTGAGGACATGGCGGCGCGGCGGGCGGAACGGCTGGTCAATCTCGTCCTCTGCCTGCTCTCCACCCGGCAGTACCTGTCCGCCGAGCGGATCCGCGACGCGGTCCCCGGCTACGACGCTGCGGACGGGACCCGCGCGACCGACGAGGCGTTCAAGCGGATGTTCGAGCGCGACAAGGCCGAACTGCGCGAACTCGGCATTCCCCTCGAGACCGGACGCAACAGCAGCTTCGATCCCGAGGACGGCTACCGCATTCCGCGGCGTACCTACGAGCTCCCACCGGTCGAGTTCGACGCCGCGGAGGCGGCCGCGGTGGGCCTCGCGGCCCGGCTGTGGCAGTCGGCCACCCTCGGCGAGCCGGCGCGCCAGGCCCTCATCAAGCTGCGCGCCGCCGGGACGATGCTCGACGCGGACGACGCGCCGAGCGTGCTTCCGCACGTCGACAGCAGC
Source organism: Jatrophihabitans sp. (assembly GCA_025924515.1). GTDB lineage: Bacteria > Actinomycetota > Actinomycetes > Mycobacteriales > Jatrophihabitantaceae > JAICIE01. The sequence goes on from JAICIE010000075.1 coordinate 965, forward strand.
GACCCGAACCTGCCCGCGCTCCTCGAAGCCGCCCGTACCGCCCGCCCGGTCCGCTACCGGTACCAAAAGGTCGGCGCCGACCGGGCCGAGCGCAGAACGATCGAGCCGTGGGGGGTGCTGTCCTGGCACGGACGCTGGTACGTCGCCGGATACGACCGCGACCGCGGCGAGCCGCGCAGCTTCCGGCTCTCGCGCATCGCAGGTCGGGTCGAGCCCATCGGACGCACCGGTGACTTCCAGCGGCCGGCGTCGGTCGACCTCGTCGGCATGGTCACCGGGCGCGCTCCCGAGTCCAGCCGCACGGCCCAGGTGCGGGTCACCGGCGCAGGCACGGCCAGTCTGCGCCGCCTGGCCTCGGCCGAACAGGACGGAATCCTGACGATCCCGTTCATCGAGGCCGGTTGGCTGGCGCGGCAGGTGGCCGCGGCCGGCTCCGCCGCCCGGGTGCTCGACCCGCCTGATCTGGCCGACGCGGTGGTCCGCCTGCTGTCCGCGGTCGCCGGGGTGCGGCGGTGACCAGCACGGAGCGCCGTCTCGGTCGGCTGCTCGCCCTGGTGCCCTACCTCCAGGCACGCCCGGGGATCACCGTGGCCGAGGCGGCTGAGGACTTCGGCGTCACCGAGAACCAGCTGCGCCAGGATCTGCAACTGCTCTGGATGTGCGGCCTGCCCGGACACACTCCAGGTGACCTGATCGACCTGTCGTTCGAAGGTGACACGGTCTCGGTGATCTTCGACGCCGGGATGTCCCGGCCGCTGCGCCTGACCAACGAAGAGGCGCTCGCCCTGGTGGTCGCGCTCCGGGCACTCGCCGAGACGCAGGGCCTGGCCGACACCGACGCGGTGCAGCGCGCACTGGCCAAGGTGGAGGCCGCGGCCGGCGGGGCGGTGGACACCGGAACGGTTGCGGTCGAGCTCGACCTGCCCACCCGCATCCTGCCCGTTGTCCACCGGGCCGTCGACGAGCGCCGCGCGCTCCGGCTGCGCTACTGGGCCGCGGCCCGCGACGAGGTGACCGAGCGCACCGTCGACCCGCTGCGCGTCTTCGAGACCGATGGCCACGCCTACCTGGAGGCCTGGTGCCGGCGCGCCGAGGGGATGCGCGTGTTCCGGATCGACCGGATCGAGGACGCCGCCCTGCTCGACGAGCCGGCCCGACCGCCCGAGGACGTGCGGCTGCGCGACCTCGGCGAGGGTGTCTTCCGGCCGGCGCAGGAACATCTGCTGACACTGCTGCGCGTCAGCGCCGGCTACGCGTGGGTCGCGGACTACTACGCCACCGAGGACGTCACCGAGGACGGCGACCACCTGCGCATTTCGCTGCGAGTGTCCGAGCCGGCCTGGGTGCGGTCGCTGGTCCTGGGGTCGGGCGGGCAGGTCGAGGTCCTCTCGCCGGGGTGGCTCGCGGAGTCGATCCGCGCCGACGCTGAGCGCGCGCTCGCGAGCTACGCGTCGAGGTAGCCCCGCAAGTACAGTCTCAGCGTGGTCGCCGTCGTCGCGTGGATCGCGGCCGCCGTCTTCGCCGCGGCGGTGCTCGGGTTCTGCGCGTACGAGCTGACGTGGAAGGCGCGGCGGCTTCGCGGCGACCTCGACCGGCTCGCCGAACTCGCCGCCCGGACGGCCGGACTGCGGACAGCCCTCACCGACGCACAGCGGCGGTTGGCCGCCGCCCGGGAGGGCTGAGCCGGCATGAAGTCGGTTCCGCGGCAGGTCCGGCGCAAGCGCAGCAATCCCGAAGGGCGGATGTCGGTCATCGACCATCTGCGTGAGCTGCGGCGGCGGCTGTTGCTGGCGCTCGTGTTCGTCGCGCTGGGCTCGGTCGTCGGCTGGTTGCTCTACGACCCGGTGCTGCGGCTGCTGGAGCACCCGTATTGCTCGGTGCCGCCGCGCTACCGGTACCACAGCGGCGGGCGCAGCTGCGATCTGATCTACACCGGCGTGCTCGACGGGTTCACGACGCGGCTGAAGGTGTCGGTCATCGCCGGCTCGGTTTTCACGGCGCCGCTGTGGCTGTATCAGATCTGGGCGTTCATCACCCCGGGGCTGCGCAAGAACGAGCGCAAGTACACGCTCGCCTTCATCGCGGTCTCGACCGTGCTGTTCGCGGCCGGCATGACTCTCGCCTACCTGGTGCTCGCGAAGGGGCTGTCGGTGCTCCTGCGGGCAGCCGGCACCGGGGCGCAGGCGTTCCTGACCGTCAACAGCTACCTGTCGTTCGTCACCCTCATGCTGGTGATCTTCGGAGCGGCGTTCGAACTACCGCTCCTCGTCGTCATGGCCAACCTGGCCGGCGTGCTGCCGGCGAAGGTGCTGCGCCGGGCACAGCGCCTCGCCATCTTCCTGATCTTCCTGTTCGCGGCGGTGGCCACGCCGAGCACCGACCCGTTCACCATGTGCGCGATGGCGATCCCGATGGTGCTGCTCTTCGAGGCGGCCGTCCTCTTCGCCGTGGTGCACGACAGGCGCAAGGCGCGGCGAGAGCAGCTGGCGGCCGCTGAACAGCTTCCCCTCGACGACGAGACGCCGTCGCGGATCGATCCGGTGCCGCAGCCGCTTGGCGCCGGCGACGAGGGATGGAGCGACACGACCTGAGCCGCGCCGCCTGACGACGGGCCGCCGCGCCCCTGCCGTCGACGTCCGCGGCGGGACGAACCCACCCACCTACGCTGGAAGCATGGCCTCGCCCAGCGAGCGGTACGCCGCCGCCCGACGCCGGGCCCGCAGTCCGGCGCTGGCCGACTTCCGGGGCGAGTATCCCTTCGACCTGGACGAGTTCCAGGTCGAGGCCTGCGAGGCGCTGGAGGACGGCTACGGCGTGCTCGTCTGCGCGCCGACCGGCGCGGGAAAGACGGTGGTGGGCGAGTTCGCGGTGCACCTGGCGCTCAGCGCGGGGCAAAAGTGCTTCTACACGACCCCGATCAAGGCCCTGTCGAACCAGAAGTACAACGACCTCGTGGACCGCTACGGACCCGAGCAGGTCGGGCTGCTCACCGGCGACAACGCGGTCAACGGCGACGCGCCGATCGTCGTCATGACGACCGAGGTCCTGCGCAACATGCTCTATGTCGGCAGCGCGGCGCTCGGCAATCTCGGCTACGTCGTCATGGACGAGGTGCACTACCTGGGCGACCGGTTCCGCGGCGCGGTCTGGGAGGAAGTGATCATCCACCTGCCGGCTTCCGTCCGGTTGGTGTCGCTGTCGGCGACGGTCTCCAACGCCGAGGAGTTCGGCGAGTGGCTCGTCTCAGTCCGCGGCGAGACGCAGGTGATCGTGCACGAGCAGCGCCCGGTGCCGCTGTGGCAGCACATGCTCGTCGGCACGCGCATGTTCGACCTGTTCGCCGAGTCCGACGCGGCGACCGCACGCGGCTCGGTCGTCGACCCGGCGCTGCTGCGCTACATCAACGAGCGGATGCGCTATCTCGACCCGGGCGGCCCGCGTCGCGGCGAACGGCCGCGCGGGTGGCGCCCGCCGCACCGTCCCGACGTCATCACCCGCCTCGACAGCGAGGGGCTGCTCCCGGCGATCACCTTCGTCTTCAGCCGGGCCGGGTGCGACGCCGCGGTACGGCAGTGCGTCCTCTCCGGCCTCGTCCTCACCACTGAGGACGAGCGCGCCGACATCGACGCGCTTGTCGAGCAGCGCACCGCCGCCATCCCGGGGGAGGACCTCGACGTCCTCGGCTACTGGGACTGGCGTGACGGGCTGCGGCGCGGCTTCGCCGCCCATCACGCCGGCCTCGTCCCGGCCTTCAAGGAGACGGTCGAGGAGCTGTTCGTGCGCGGACTGGTCCGAGCGGTCTTCGCCACCGAGACCCTCGCGCTCGGGATCAACATGCCCGCCCGCACGGTCGTCCTGGAGCGGCTGACGAAGTTCAACGGCGAGACGCACGCGGACCTCACGCCGGGGGAGTACACCCAGCTGACCGGACGGGCCGGGCGACGGGGCATCGACGTGGAGGGCCACGCCGTCGTTCTGTGGCATCCCGAGCTGGACCCAGGGCGGGTGGCGGGACTGGCGTCGACCCGCACCTATCCGCTGCGGTCGTCGTTCCGGCCGTCCTACAACATGGCGGTCAACCTCGTCGGGCAGATGGGACGGCCGGCGGCCCGGCAGCTGCTGGAGTCCTCGTTCGCGCAGTTCCAGGCCGACCGCGGCGTAGCCGGCCTCGCCCGGCAGGTGCGCCGAAACGAGCAGACCTCGGCCGAGTACGAGCAGCAGATGGCCTGCGAGTACGGCGACTTCGGCGAGTACGCGGAGCTCCGGCGCCGTCTGACCGAACGGGAGGCGCTGCTGCAGCGAGAGGGGGCCCGGGCGCGCCGTACCGCCGTCGCCCACTCGCTGGAGGCGCTCAAACCGGGCGACGTCATCAGGGTTCCTTCCGGTCGCCGGGCCGGCCTCGCCATCGTCCTCGACCCCGGCCTGCACCCCATCGGCGACCCGCATCCCCTGGTCGTCACCGAGGCCCGCTGGGCAGGGCGGTTGTCCCCGATCGACTTCCCGGTGGCGGCCGAGGTGCTCGGCCGGGTGAAGGTGCCCAAGAACGCTGATCACCGGTCACCGCAGGTCCGGCGTGACCTGGCCTCGCAGCTGCGGGACCTCGACCTGCCGACCGCGCAGCGCCGGCGCGGACGGTCGGGGGCGGGCGACGATGCCCAGGTCGAGCGGTTGCGGGCAGAACTGCGGGCGCATCCCTGCCACCGCTGCCCCGACCGCGAGGAGCACGCCCGGTGGGGCGAGCGCGCCGCCCGCCTCGCCCGCGAGACCGCGGACCTGCGCCGGCGGATGGAGGGACGGACCGGCTCGCTGGGACGCCGGTTCGACCGGATCTGTGCGCTGCTCGACCAGCGGGGTTACCTGGCCGAGGACGAGACGACGCCCGCCGGGCGCCAGCTGGCGCGCATCTGGTCGGAGTCCGACCTGGTGGTCGCCGAGTGTCTGCGCGCCGGCGTCTGGGATCGACTCGAGCCCGCCGAGCTGGCGGCGGTGGTGTCGACGCTGGTCTACGAGCCGCGGCGCGACGAGCGGGCGGTCGACCGGATGCCGGCCACGGCGGTACGGGACGCGCTCGCCGACACCACCCGGATCTGGGCCGCTCTCGCCGACGACGAGGAACAGGTCGGTCTGCCGGCGAGCCGCCAGCCCGAGCTCGGCTTCGTGTGGGTGATGTACCGGTGGGCGCGCGGTGAGCGGCTCGACCGGGCGTTGAGCGCCAGCACGCAGGCCGGTTCCGAGCTGTCGGCCGGGGACTTCATCCGCTGGTGCAAGCAGGTCCTCGACCTGCTCGACCAGCTGGCCACCGCGCCGTCGCCGGACGGTGATCCGGAGCCTGTTTCCGTCACCGCCCGAGCCGCCGGCGCCGCCGTTCGCCGGGGCGTCGTCGCGCAGAGTATGCAGGTGTGAGGCCGGACGGCGGATCTACTGCGATCCCTCACAAACAGGCAGTAGCGTGTCCGACGCATCAGTAGAACAAGCTCACCAGCGGGACATCGCTCGCACGCACGCACAGGGAACGAGACCATGACCGACTCGGATCACGGCGCCGGTGCCGGACGCGGTTCGTCCGGCGAGGATCAACCGCAGTGGCGTCCGCCTGCTGAGGAGTCGGACGCGCCCTCGCGGCCGCACGCCGCCGCGCAGCCCGAGGACGCGAACGGAGCCACTCAGTACGTGCCGCGTCAGCGCCCGTCGGACGACGAGGCCGACGGAACCGCGGTCTTCCCGGGCGTCGGGCAGGACGAGGGCGGGTCCCGGCCACCGGACGAGTCCGGGCAGCGCGGGCAAACATCCCACGGACACGGCGCGACGCCATCCGGCGAGGATCTGTCCGGGCAGGGCGGCTACGGCCAGCAGCCCTACGGGTCGCCCCCCTACAGGCACGGTGACTACGGCGGCTACGGGCAACCCGGAGCCGACCAGCCGGGCTACGGCCGGCAGCCCGGACCGCAGGGCTACGGGCAGGGCGGCTATCCCTCATCGGGCTACGGCGAGCAGGCCTACGGACAGCAAGGCCACGGGCAGCCCGGCTATCCCCAGCAGGCGTACGGGCAGCAGGGCTACGGGCAGGGCGGCTACGGCTCACCCGAGGGCCAGCAGGCGTACGGGCAGCAGGGCTACGGGCAGGGCGGCTACGGCTCACCCGAGGGGCAGCAGGCGTACGGGCAGCAGGGCTACGGGCAGGGCGGCTATCCCCAGCAGGCGTACGGCCAGCCGGGCTACGGCCAGCCGGGCTATGGGCAGCCGTACGGCCAGCCGGGCTACGGCCAGCCGGGCTATGGGCAGTCGTACGGCTACGGTCCGTCGCAAGGGTACGGAGCCACGTCCTACGGTTACGGCCAGCAGGGCTACGGCCAGCAGGGCTACGCGCCGCCCGCGGAAGCCCCGCGGAAATCCCGCAAGGGGCTGATCGCGGCCCTCCTCGCCGCGGTGATCCTGATCGTCGCCGCGGTGCTCGTGACCGGGCTGGTCACTCCGGGGTACCTGGTCAGCAAGAAGCTGAGTCACACGGCGGTCGAGCAGTACATCGAGCAGCACGCCGGCGTCAGCAGCGTGACCTGCAACAACGGTCGCGACGTCACCATCAAGAAGGGCCGCACGTTCACCTGCGTCGCCGGCGACGGGACCCGCTACACCGTGACGATGACCGACGACAGCGGCGGCTACAGCCCGGCTCTGTCGTCCTGACTCCGGATCGCGGCCTGGATCGCCGCACGCAACCGGGTCACCGGCGACTCGATGCCCAGCTCGGACACCAGGTCGGCGAGGCGCTGCTCGTCGGCCGGGCGGGCGCTCAGCACGTCGTCGATCGCCGGGACCGGCACGTCGAGGCGCCCGCGCACCGCGCCCGGGGCCTTCGCCAGGTAATCCCGGGCGGCGAGCACGCGCGCGCGGGATCCCACCGGAAAGCCGTCCGCACCGGCCTCGGCGGCCGCGACGATGTCCTCCACCGACCCGAACCGTGCGACCAACGCAGCCGCGGTCTTCTCGCCGACCCCCGACACGCCCGGCAACCCGTCGCTGGGATCGCCGCGGAGGACCGCGAAATCGGCGTAGTGCTCGGCCGGCACGCCGTACTTGCCCTGGACGGCCTGCGGCGTCATCTCCGCGAGGTTGGCGATCCCCCTCCCGGTGTACAGCACGGTGGTCCGCTCGGTCGCCAGAGCCAGCAGGTCGCGGTCTCCGGTGACGATCTCCACCCGGCCCGGCTCGCGGGCGGCAAGCGTCGCGATGACGTCATCGGCCTCGAAACCCTCCGCGCCCGCCGTCGCCAGTCCCAGCGCGGCCAGGACGTCGAGTAGCAGCGGTACCTGAGGCGCGAGAGCGTCCGGGACGGCCTCGCCGTCGCCGCCCCCGGCGAGGCGGTGCGCCTTGTAGCTCGGGACGAGCTCGACGCGGAAGGCCGGACGCCAGTCCAGATCCAGGCAAGCCACCCAGCGCCCCGGCCGGCGCCGTTCCACGAGGACGGCGTTCATGTCCAGGAACCCGCGGATCGCGTTCACCGGCCTGCCGTCCGGGCTGGTGACCGACTCCGGCACGGCGTAGAACGCCCGGAAGTACATGCTGGCGGCATCGACCAGCATCAGCGTCGACATGGCGACTAGTAGACCGAGCGGGACGGGTCGGTGCTGCCCCGCACCACCAGCTCGGTGGGCAGGACGACGTCCCCGGCAATGTCACGGGCCGGGCTGGCGAGGGTCGTCAACAGCCGGGTCGCCACGTCCACCGCTTGCTCGGCGACCGGTTGGCGGATCGTCGACAGGTCCATCACCTCGGCCGTCGGATGGTCGTCGAAACCGATGAGCGCCACGTCCTCGGGAACCCGCAGCCCGTGTCGCCGCAGCGTCCGCAGCGCCCCGTAGGCCATCTCGTCGCTCTCGGCGAAGATCGCGGTCGGACGGTCGGACAGCGCCAGCATCCGCTCGCATCCCTCGGCGCCGCCTTCGATCGTGAAGTAACCCAGGGACTCCAGCGCCGGGTCCGGATCGATGCCCGCCGCCCGCATTGCGTCGCGGTAACCGTAGAGGCGGTGCAACGGGGGAGTGAACTTCATCGGGTCGTCGGTGTCGCCGCTGAGCACGCCGATGCGCCGGTGCCCGAGCGCCAGCAGGTGCTCGACCGCAGCGCGGGCGCCGGCGATGTCGTCGATGCGGGTGGAGAGGAATCCGTCCTGCGCGATCCCGAGCAAGCCGACGGGGTATCCCAGCGCGGACAGCGCGTCGAGCTCGTCCGCATCCAGCACGAGGCTCGCGACGACCACCGCGTCGACCCGCTTGCGCAGCGGCAGCACGTCGAAGAACCGCGCCCGTCCCGGTTCGTCGCCGAGGTTGTAGAGCAGCAGGTCGAACCCGGCCTGCCGAAGCGCCGTCTCCGCTCCGGCGAGAACCTCGGCGAAGAACCAGCGGTTGATGAACGGGACCACGATGCCCACCGTCGCGGTGCGCCCACTGGCCAGCCGCGCCGCGAACGGCGAGGCCACGTAGTCCAGTTCGGAGGCGGCCTCGACCACCCGGTGGCGGGTCGTCGCCGCGACGTCCGGAAGCCCCCGAAGAGCCCGCGACACCGTCGCGATCGACACGCCCGCTCGCCGGGCGACGTCTTCGATGCTCGCAGCCATTCCCCGTTCCCTCTTCGGCGGAGCGGAGCCCTCCCGTCACGCTCGGTCAAGGATCACCGGGAGCTCCGCTGGCAAACTCTCTCCCGTGCGCACCCTGTATCGCAACGGTCGGGTTCACACCCGCGCCGCACGGGACGCCTCGGCACTGCTGGTCGAGGACGGGATCATCGGCTGGCTCGGCGACGAGGACGGCGCCGAGATGCAGTCCGCGCAGCGCTCGGTCGACCTCGCCGGCGCGTTCGTCGCCCCAGCGTTCGTCGACGCCCATGTGCACGCCACGGACACCGGCCTCGCACTGACCGGGCTGGACCTGTCGCCGACCCGGTCGCTGGGCGACGCGCTCGCGGCCGTGGAGCGAGCGGCGCGTGCACGAGACGGCGCAGCCGTTCTCGGCGGTGGCTGGGACGACAGCGGCTGGCCGGAACGGCGCCCGCCGAGCGCGACGGAGCTCGACCGTGCCGGCGGCGGCGCGCCGGTGTACCTCGCGCGCGTCGACGCGCACGGTGCCGCGGTGTCCTCGGCCATGCTCGCCGCCGTTCCCGACCTGGCGGCGACGGTGGGCTTCTCCGCCGACGGCTGGCTCACCGGACCCGCGCACGACGCCGTGCGCACGAGCGCCCGCCGGTTGCTGTCCGCGCGGGAGATCCGCGGTGCCCAGCGGGCGGCGCTGCGGCACGCCGCGTCGCTGGGCATCGCCTGCGTGCACGAGATGGCCGGCCCTGCGATCTCGTCCGAGGACGATCTACAGGGGCTGCTCGCGCTGGCCGCCGAGGAACCGCTGCCGGAGGTGGTCGGCTACTGGGCGGAGCTCGGCGCCGTCGACAAGGCGCGCGAGCTCGGCGCCGTCGGCGCCGCGGGCGATCTGTTCTGCGACGGCTCGCTCGGTTCCCGCACCGCGGCGCTGTCGCAGCCGTATTCCGACCGGCCGGACACCCGGGGGCTGCTGCGCCACACGACCGAGGAGCTGGCCGAGCACGTGCTGTCCTGCGTCGCGGCGGGAATGCAGGCGGGATTCCACGCGATCGGCGACGCCGCGATCGACCAGGTCCTCGACGCGGTCGAGGCGGCCGGCATGCGGCTCGGTCGCTCCGCCGGCGCCGGATCCCGCGTCGAGCACGCCGAGTTCGTCGGCGACCCGCAGCGGCTGGCCCGGTCGGGGCTGCTCGCCTCGATGCAGCCGGTGTTCGACGCGACATGGGGCGGGCCCGAGGGGATGTACGCCGCGCGGCTGGGTGCCGCGCGGGCGCAGCGGCTGAACCGGTTCGCCGAGCTCGCCGCCGCGGGGGTCCCGCTCGCCTTCGGGTCGGACGCCCCGGTCACCGCACTGGGGCCGTGGGCGGCGGTCCGGGCGGCGGCGTACCCGTCGGATCCGGGCAGCGCGCTCAGCATCCGCGCGGCGTTCACCGCGCACACCCGCGCCGGGTGGCGCGCTGCGGGCCGCTTCGAGGAGGGGCTGCTCGCGCCGGGCTCGCCCGCCAGCTTCGCCGCGTGGCAGACGGGGGAGCTCACCGTCGACGCCCCGGACGACCGCATCGCGCGGTGGAGCACCGATCCCCGCGCGGCCGTGCCCGGGCTGCCGGACCTGCGGCCGGGCGCCCCGCTGCCGTCGTGCCTGCTCACCGTGCGCGCCGGCACCGTCCTCTTTGAGCGCTGAGGACGGCCCGGAACCGTCCTTCCGGTCGGTGATACTGGCCGGGTGCACCCCGCTCCGGCCAGGTCAGCGCGCTTTCCGCGCTGGGCCGCGGCGGCGATCGCCGCGGGATCAGGGCTGGCCGGCGCCTACGCGTATCCGCGTGTCGGGCTCTGGCCACTGGCGATCGTCAGCGTCGCCGGACTGTCCGTCGCGGTCGACGCCCGGCGCAGCCGAACCGGAGCGTGGCTGGGGTACGTGTACGGCGCGGCGTTCTTCGTTCCCCTGCTGCACTGGACCGGGATCTACGTCGGTCCGGTGCCCTGGCTCATCCTCGCCGCTGCCGAGGCCGCCTACTGCGCCGGACTCGGAGCGCTGCTGCCGCGGCTGCAGCGGCTGCCGCTGGCGCCGCTCTGGGTGGGCGCGGGATGGGTGCTGCAGGAGGCGGTGCGCGACCGGTGGCCGTTCGGCGGGTTCCCCTGGGGCCGGCTCGGGTTCAGCCAGGCGACGTCGCCGCTGCGCTGGTTCGTCGCGCTGGGCGGCGTGCCGCTGCTCAGCTTCATGGTCGCGGTCGCCGGCGCGGGCCTGGCCCGGGCCGTCCTCGCGCTGAGCGCGGGTCGGCCCCGCCCGATGCTCGTCTCGGCCGCCGTGCCGGTCGCCGTCGTCGTCGGCGGGGTGCTGCTCTCGGTCGCGCCGTCACCGCTCGGCCCGACGACCGGACCGTCTGCCGCACTGCGGGTCGCGATCGTGCAGGGTGCCGTGCCCGACCGTGGCCTGGGCTTCGAGGATCGGGCGCGACAGGTGCTCGACAACCACGTCCGCGAGACGTTTACCCTCGCCGCCGAGGTCAGCGCCGGGCGCCTGCCGCAACCGCAGTTGGTCGTCTGGCCGGAGAACGCCTCCGACGTCGACCCGTACCGCGACGCCACCGCCCGGGCCGAGATCAGCTCGGCGGTGCGGGCCGTCGGCGCGCCCGTGCTCGTCGGCGCCATCCTGCAGGGTCCGGGACCGCATCACCGGCGCAACGTGGGCATCCTGTGGTCGCCGGTACGCGGCCCCGGCGCCCGCTACGTGAAGCGGCATCCGGTTCCCTTCGCCGAGTACATGCCGCTGCGCGCACTGGCTCAGCGGGTGTCCTCCGCGGCGAAGCTCGTGACCCAGGACATGGTGAGCGGAAGCGGCAACGGACTGCTGCGCGGCGGTCCCGTCCCGCTGGGCGACGTGATCTGCTTCGAGGTCGCCTACGACGGCCTGGTCCGCTCGTCGGTGTCGGCCGGCGCGCGGCTGTTCGTGGTGCAGACCAACAACGCGACGTTCGGGCACACCTCCGAGACCTACCAGCAGTTGGCGATGAGCCGGCTGCGTGCGATCGAGACCGGCCGCACGGTGCTGCAGGCATCGACGACCGGGGTGTCGGCGGTCATCTCGCCGACCGGGTCCGTGCTGCGCCGCTCGGACCGGCTTTTCCGCCCCGCCCTGCTGAGCGCATCGGTGCCGCTGCGAAGCGGGCTCACCCCGGCTGTCCGGCTGGGCGTGATCCCCGAGATCGTCCTGACCGCGTCGGCGCTGATCGGGGTTCTCTGCACCCTGCGCGGCGCCCGCCCCCGCCGGCGCTCCCGCCGGCAGCACCGAGCCGCGCCCGCGGTCGACCCAGTAGGAGTGCGGTGATTTCGCATCCAGAGGCCTTCGGCCGAGTTCTGGTCATCGTCCCGACGTACAACGAGCGCGAGAACCTGGCCGTTCTCGCCGAGCGGCTTTTTGCTTCGGCGCCGACGGTCTCGCTGCTCGTTGTCGACGACGGCAGTCCCGACGGCACCGGCGCCGTGGCCGACGAACTCGCCGCAGCCGACCCGCGCGTGCACGTCCTGCACCGGCCCGGCAAGAACGGCTTGGGCGGCGCCTACATCGCCGGGTTCGACTGGGGCCTCGCGGCCGGCTTCGACGTCCTCGTCGAGATGGACGCCGACGGGTCGCACGCCCCGGAGCAACTGTCGGCACTGCTCTCCGGCCTCGGCGACGCCGACCTGGTGCTCGGGTCGCGGTGGGTTCCGGGCGGCGCGGTCGTGAATTGGCCGCGCCGGCGCGAACTGCTCTCGCGCGGCGGCAACCTCTACACCCGGGCGCTGCTGGGGATTCCGGTCAAGGACGCGACCGGCGGCTATCGCGCCTTCCGCCGGCGGGTTCTGGAGAAGATCGACTATTCCTCCGTGGCGTCGCAGGGCTACTGCTTCCAGGTCGACCTGGCCTGGCGCGCGGTGCAGGCCGGTTTCCGGGTGCAAGAGGTGCCGATCACATTCGCCGAGCGCGAGCGCGGGGAATCGAAGATGAACGGGGCCATCGTCCGGGAGGCTCTGTTGCGCACGACCGCCTGGGGGATTCGGCACCGGGCCGCGCAAGCGCGCCGGCTGGGCCGGCGCAGGTCCTGACGCGCCCGGCCGATCGCCTGCCGCTCCGCGAACAACAGCCGCCCGGTTCCTTGGGGAACCGGGCGGCTGTTGATCGATCGGGGGCTAGGCGCTCTTCTGACCGCGTCGCGCGCGCAGGACGTCGAGGCGCTCGTTGAGGACCTCCTCGAGGTCCTCGATCGTCCGGCGCTCCATGAGCATGTCCCAGTGCGTACGCGGCGGCTTGCTCTTCTTGGTGTCCGGCGCAGGGCCGTCGACGAGCAGCGCGTTCGTCCCGTCGAGGCGGCACTCCCAGGTTGTGGGGATCTCGGCCTCCTCGGAGAACGGCACGCTGAAGTCATGGCCGCGCGAGCACCGGTACGCAGCAACCCGACGCGGTGCCGGCTCGGCTCCGTACTCGGTCTCGTAGCTCACCGCGCCCAGTCGACTCCCGCGAAGGGTTCGATCTGCCATGATGGGCACCTCCTGGGCGGCGACTCGTGCACCGCTGCGACGCTTACGACTCTTGCTTTGTATTAACGACCGGCGTAAGGCAATGATTCCCCCGCCGACCTGTGACGAAACCCGCCCCGCCCCACTAGCGAAGGCCTTTTCTGTACCTATGGCGAGCGTGACCGGGCGCAGCGGCGCCCTTCTCTCCCGGATGTCCGGCACCGCATCAGGCGTTCCGAGCGCTCTCGCCGACCCGGTCCGGGTCGGCGTGGCGTTGGGAGCGACTCGGGTGGCGCTGGGCGCCGGCTTCCTCGTGGCGCCGGTCTCGTCGACCCGGGTGCTGGGCCTTGACTCGGCCACGGCCAAGCGGATCACCTTTCTGGCCCGCATGACAGCCGTACGCGACGTCGTTCTGGGCGCCGGGACGCTGGTGTCGCGGCGGCAGCCCGCGGCGCTGCGGTATTGGGTGCTCGCCGGGGCGATCGCCGATGCCGGCGATGCGGCGGCGATCATCGGTGCGGTGCGCAGCCGGGTCGGCGGCGGTCTTCTCGCGCGGGCCATCGCGGGGGGCGCGGCCGGGGCCGCGGTGCTCGGCGGGTGGGCCGGCGCCGGCATCAAGGGCTGACGGTCGTCCGCGGTCACAGGTCGCGGACCCGGGTGGCCGGGACGCCGGCATAGAGGCCGTCGGGATCGGTGTCCGATGCGACCACGGATCCGGCGGCCGTGACGCATCCCGGGGCCACGGTCACCCCCGGGAGGACGGTGGTGCCGGAGCCCAGCCACGACCCGGCCCCGATCGTCACCGGCGTGCAGCGCAGCGGGCCGGCCCGGCGCTCCTGCGAGCCGATCTCGTGCGTCGCCGTCAGGATGCGGACGTCGTCGGCGAGGCTCACCGCGGCGCCGATGGTCACCGTCGCGTTGAGCTGCAGGTAGCAGTTGAGGTTGACGAAGGCATCCCGGCCGATCGTCAACGCATCGCCGCCGTCGACGTGCAGCCCCGAATAGATCCGCGCGTCCCGCGCGACGGCGCAGCCTGCTGCCCGCAGCAGCCAAGGCCGAGCGCGCTGCGGGATCGCCGAGTGCCGCTGCAGCCACAGGAGAAACCGCCTCCGCAGCCGACGCTTTCGGCCGGGTGTCATGCGCCCACCCACTGCCCGCGCGCGGTCAGCACGTCCCGAAGCAGCTCCGCCTCGTCGGTGATGATGCCGTCGACGCCCAGATCGAGCAGTCGCTGCATCTCCTCGCGCCGGTTCACGGTCCACACGTGCACCTGCAGGCCGCTGTCATGGGCGGCGCGCACGAAGGCCGGGGTGACGAAGCGAATCCGGCCCAGTCGCGGCGGGACCTGGGCACACTGACCGGTCGCGGTGGTGATCGTGCGACCGCGCCGCGCCGCACGGAGCAGGGCGAACGCCTCACGCGGGCCGAGAGCGGTGGTGAGTCGGGGTCCCAGAGCTCGCCGCACCGCGGCCACCCGCGCGTCGGAGAAGGCCGCGACGCAGACCCGGTCGATGCTGTCGGTGCGGCGGATCGCTTCGACGGTCGGACCGAGAGTGCCCTCGGCCTTGACGTCGAGGTTCACCCGGACGCCCGGCCAGGCGGCGAGCACGTCGACGAGCAGCGGGATCGGCTCGCGCCCTCGGATCCGCGCCGCACGCACCGCCGACCAGGGCTGCGCCGAGATTCGGCCGTGCCGGTCGGTGACGCGGTCGAGGAACGGATCGTGAAATGCCAGCGCCACCCCGTCGGCGGTGACTCTGACATCGGTCTCGAGATACCGGAACCCGAGGTCGACGGCGCGCTGGAAGGCCGCCATCGAGTTCTCGTCGCCGTCCTGCGCGTATCCGCGGTGAGCGAAGGCCAGCGGCGGCACCGCGTCCAAGAACGGCACGCCGTCGATCATGCCGGACGGTCAGCCGGCCAGCATCAGGCGGCGCAGATGGCGCGCCGGCGGCGCCCCGTGGGCGAGGACGGCGTCGTGGATCTGCCGATCGGAAGCGCCGGGTCGCGACCGGCGAACGTCCTCGACGAGGTCGGTCACCTCCCGGAAGCCGAC
>JAICIE010000076.1 GCA_025924515.1 Jatrophihabitans sp.
GCGCAGGGTCGCGACGGGTGCGCGCAGCAGTTCGGCGGCTTCGGTGATGGTGAGCAGTTGGTCGTTCTGTCCGCGCGGGTCGTGGGGACGCTCGTCGTGCGATTGCGGGTTCATCGGTTCCTCCTCGTGGTGGGTGGTTCATCAGCGGTGGGGCTATCACTAGGGACAGGTGCAAAATCGGGCCGATTGGCGCCACCCGGCGCCACACTGTTAGCGGATCGTGATCATCGAGTGTCATCGAGTGCGCGCCGTCGTCGACGTTGACGCGTCGGGGTAGTGGTCGATCGCTGTATGCGGGTCACGTGCCTCCAGCACGCTTGGATGCGGCAGCTGCGAATTCTCCGATCGTGAAATCGTTACCTGTTGGTGCTGGGGTGCTGTTGCTACTGACAAGGGTTTGGCGTCGGGGAAAGGACGTGGGTCGCTGCGGTGGCTGGTTGTCGTCGCTGGTCAGGTGGGGCGCGCGATCGGTGCAATCGGTACGCCGATTGCTGCACGGCGCGGCCGACGGCAGTGTCAGCGGCTGCGTGTGAGGGTCAGCGGCCGATGCTGGGCCCGTGGTGCGGCGCTGGGCTCTGGTACCGGTCCTGGTTGGCGGTGTAGCGGATCCGCTCGCGGGCGGCTGCTTCGGATTCGGCGGCGGCGCGGGCCGCGCGGATGAGTTGCGCGGCTTCGCGTTCGCTGTCGCGGTCGGTCTTCCAGCTCTGGTGTTCGGTGGTGAGGAACTCCGGTGGCCGGCTGTGGATCGCGGGCTCGGCGGTGAGCTGGGCGATGCGCGCCCGAGCGGTAGCCAGGTGGGTGCGGTCGTGATTGATGTCGTGGTCGAGTTGCTCGATCCGCTCGCCCGGGTTCTCGGTGTGGGCCAGCCGTCCGTACCGGCCGAGCTGCGCGGCGTGCGCGCGGCGGGTGTCGTGGAGCTGGCGCCAGGCGTGCTCGCGCTCGCGAATGGTCGCCTCGACGGCGGCGAGCAGCTGCCCGTCGTCGGGGTGGGCCTGTTCGGCTTGTTCGTGGGCGTACCGCTCGAAGGCGGCGTGCAGGCTGGCCGGGTTGTCGTAGCCGGTGGCGTAGTAGGCGATCTGGCGGGTGCTGGTGGGCATGTCGGGCAGGATCGGTTGCCAGCTCAGGGACCAGCGGGCCAGCTGCTCGGTGGCCCGGTTCACCGCGACCAGCCGCAGTCCGAGGCGGCCGGGACCGGCCAGCGCGGTCCGGGCCTGGCTGCGGGCCGCCTCGCGTTGGGCGTCCCATTGGGCCTGAAGGCGTCCGCGCAGGTGATCGGCCTGGGCCGCGATGGCGGCCGCGGCGTGCGCTGCGCGGGCGGCCGCGTCGGCGGCGGCGTGTTTGGCCTCCTCGTACTGCGCCGCGAGTGGTGCGAGTTGGCTGCTGTGGTCGCGGCGCAGTACCACGATCTCGCTCAGCTGGTCGCGGATCGGCACGGCCCGGTCGAGCCGTTCACGGCAGCGGGCCTCGGTGTCCCATTCCTTCCGTAGCTCGACCAGCACTTGTTCGACAGGGCGGCCGGTCGCGTACCGGCTCGCTTGCTGCGCGGCGAGCTGTGCGGCGTGGGCCGGACCGAGGTCGGCGCGGTCGCGGCCGAAGGCCGCGAGCCACTGCTCCCGCGCGTCCTGGGTGCTGTCGGCGACGAGGTGGGCGGTGTTGGTGTGCCGGCCGCGGGTCATCGCGACGTAGGCCGACGCGGCGCTGGTGTGCTCACCGAGCAGCAGGTGCGCGCTGTCGATGGTCTCGCCCTGCGCGCCGTGCACCGTGCTGGCGTAGGCGAGCTCGACATGCTCACGCACATAAGACGCAGGCAGCGTCCGGTCGCCGTGCTGTCCGGTAACGGTGACCTGCCCGTCCGCTGCGAGCTGGGTGAGGGTCCAGGTGTCGCGGTTCGCGACACCCAGCTCGGTGTTGTTGCGGCGGGTCGCGATGAGGTCCCCGACCCCGATCCGCTCCCCCGCCCGAGTCGTAACCGTGCGCCGGTCGTCGACGAGCCCGAGGGCGATCAGGCGTTCACGGATCGCCGCATTCAGCCCGGTGACCTGTTCGCGGGTGTCGGCCACGACAGCTGCCGGCGACCCGGCATCGAGGGCTTGGACGGCGGTGTCGGCGAGCGCAGCGACGCGATCCGGGTCGCCGGCATGGACCCGGATCTGATCGCGGGCCAGCAGTGCGTCGAACACCGCGCCCGGGTCCTCGCCGGTGCGCATCGCCAGACTCAGCTGCGCGTACTGCTCGTCCGGAACGCTCACCCGGGCGCCGTCCGGACCGGTGCAGGTGAACCGGTACACCGTGTCCAGCGTGAGGCAGCCGGCGGGGTCGCTCCAGCGGGCCGCGAGATCGAGCACACCACCGCGTCCGACTGCCGGCAGTTGGTGCCGGTCACCCAGGAAGGTGAGCCGCGCCTGGTGCTCGTCGGCGATGATCAGCAGCGCGCGGGCGGTGTCCTGATCGAGCATGCCGGCCTCGTCCACCAGCAGCAGATCGCCCGCACGCAGCCTCGCGTCCAGGCGCGGGCCAGCGTGGGCGAGACCGGTGTGCGGGTCAATCTCGCCGACGGCGAGGCGGGTCCAGTTACCGTGCTCGTCCCACCGGAAACCATGCTGATAGGCCAGCCACGCCGCCGACGACGCCCGCGAGCCGACCTGCCGGGCGGCGACGTTGGCGGCTTTCAACGTCGGGGTCACCACCATCAGCCGGGCGCCCTGCGCGTCGATGGCGGTGCGGGCGGCGGCCAGGGTGGTGGTCTTCCCGGCTCCGGCGGCGCCCTCCACGACCACCAGCCGGCGGTCACCGCTGAGCGCGGCGACGACCTCACGCTGTGCCCCGTCAAGGCCCTCGAAACCGTCCTCAAGAGCGTCTTCGCGGCCCTCCCGCACAGTGGTCTGCGTGGTGTTGGCGCGTGCGGCAAGGCGAGCGGTGAGGTCGGCTTCGACCTCGAGCACCTGCCGGGAGCTGAGTGCCCGGATGTGCTCGGGAACCTCAAGGCGGTCGAGCAGCGGCACGCACTCGGCCAGCGCCCGGGCGGTCAGATCCTCGGCCAACTCGCTGCGCACGCCGGGTTCGGTGACGATGTTGCGGCGCGCGAGCAGCTGCTCGACCTCGCCGCGGATGTCGGCGGCGTTCCATCCCGAGCGGCGCGCCGCGAGCCGTGCCAACACCTCGCTGACTGCGCGGTCGCGGTCCAGCTCACCGACCGCAGCCGCATCCACACGCCCCCTCACGTGGCTGTCCCGATACCCGAGCGCACGCAGTTCCTCGACCCACCGCCCCGTCAACTCGGCCCCGTCGCGCGGCACGATCTTGTCCGGACGGTCCTCTGCCCAGGCCCGCGTATCCCAGCCGCGGCGCAGCGCGGGGCCGGGTTCGTGTCCGGGGTGTGCGGCGCGCCAGTCGGCTTCGTAGCGCTCGATGTTGCGGCCGATCTGTGCCGCCCGGGCACTGAACGGACCGACGAATTCGGCCAGCTCGGTGACCTCGCCCGAGTCGGGATTGACGGTCAGACCGTTGCGGGCGAGCGCCTGGCGAAATTGCGGATCGGTCATGACCGCGGCGTGCCCGATCCCGTTGATCGCATCCAACGAGTCACGCACCCCGACCGTGTGCAGACCGCGCCAGCGTCCCGCGGCGAACACCCGGGCGTTGATCTGCAGATGCAGATGCCGATGCGGATCCCCGGCCCGGGACGTGTGGTGCCGCACCGTCACCGCCTCCAGCTGCTGCACCGGCACCTGCACCTGCGCGCCCCGTGGACCCACCCGGGTGGTCGCGTGCTGCGCCAACCACGCGATAATCTGCGTCGCGGCGCGCTCTTGCGCCGCGTCATAGGCCTCCGAGATATCGGGATGTAATTCTGCGGCCAGGGACCAGGACTTGGGTCCGTTCACGACGACCTCGACGAACCGAACCGCCTTCTCGTCATGGCGCAGCCGGCCCTTCGGTACGCCAGTGTCCGGATCCACCCCGGCCACCCAGCTCTCGTATGCCGCACCGGTCAACGGCTCCAACCGGCGCACCCCGGTATCTGGGGAGACCGCAAAACGCTCCGCGATCCCGGCGCCCTCGGTCAGGTAGTAGTCGTCCGCGCGGCCCCGACCGGCCTCCACATAGTTGCGTGCAGCAGCCGGTGAACCCCGGTACGTCTTCATCCCGCCGTGCATTAACCAACACCATTCAATAACAACCAACAATGCATTTCATGTCACCCCGGAAGGGGTGACCTTCCTACCATTATTGGTAGCATGCGTGCCGTTCTTGCGAAAGGCTTGATAATAGTGAATACGCGTTGGAAATGCCGAATAGGTGAACGGAATGCGCCATGCAGGTCCGGGTGAAGGTTTGGGATGGCGGGAGGGCAGGGGTCATGCGCGTTCGCTGCCGGTCCAGCCGGTGACGGTCGCGTTCGGGCAGACCCGCCGGGTCGGGTGGGACGCCACGATCAGCGTCGACGGCGCGCATTACTCGGTGCCGCACCAGCATGTCGATGAGTGGGTCTGGGTCCGGTGGGCCGGCGATGAACTCGTGGTCACCATCAACGAGCCGGCCGGAGCTCGCGAGATCGCCCGGCACCCGCGCGGGCAGCGCGGGCGGCCGAGCATCATCGACGCGCACTACCCGCCCGATCACCCCGGGCGCCGGGCGGTGCCCGGTGACCGGACACCGCGGGCCGCGAACCCGGCCGAGGAAGCGTTTCTGGCCATCGGCGACGGGGCATGGTTGATTGAGGCCGCCGCCACCGGCGCGAGCAGGGTCCGGTCGAAGATGGCCGAGGCCGTCACCTTCGCCAAGCTGCACGGGTCCGCCGCAGTTGATCAGGCGCTGGGCACCGCTGCGCTGGCCGGCCGCTTCGCCGACCGCGATCTCGCCTCGATCCTGGCCCACCAGCAACCTGGGCCCACCGGCCCCACCACGCGGGCGAGCGAGACACACGGCCTGCAACCCGGCACCGCCGGCTGAAGCGGAAGAACCTGACCGAGCACGCTGAGGTGCCGTCCACGCATCCTGGGGTGCGCGGCGAGGAACGGTTCGACATCGCCGACTCGACCAACGCCCAGTCCTGCTTGCCGCGCTGGATGGTCAGGAACACCGCGAAGTCCCGCACCGCGGACAGAGCCGATTCGGTGGTCCCGTCCGCTCGGGGAAGAGTGACCGCATGATCGGCGTCAGCTCTCCCGCGGTCGCGACGCGAACGTGTCGACGGCGGCGCGCATCAGGCGGCGCGCACGCCGACCGGCCGAAGGATCGGCAAGCAGTTGGATCTCCTGGTTGACGGACATCGCGATCCCGTTGAGCACCGTGGCCAGATCACGCGCAGCAACCTTCGACAGGTCCGGGCGGGCGGCGCGCGCCTCAGCTGCGAGGAAGGACAGCCAGCGCGTCACCGTCGCGATCGCGTCGTCGAACGCCGTCCCGGATCGAGCTCAGGTCGGCCGACCCGCAGGACCGCCTGCTGGCGGTCGTTGGCAGGGATCCGCGGTCTGCGCGCACTTAGCGGCGAATGCACGCCACGACTATTGCGCGCGCGGATCCGGTGCTGCTCGAATGGCGCGGTCCAAGCTGGCCGCAGTTCGGGGGACGGTCACGATGAGCGCTCCGACAGGGTGGTACGCGGATCCGGCCGATCCGCGGGTACAGCGGTTCTGGACCGGGTCGGCGTGGACGGCCCAGCAGGTCTGGAACGGCACGCAGTGGGTGGACCCGGCTGCGCTTCGCGCCTCGAACGAGCCATCGGGTCCGCCCGGTCCGAGCGCCGGTCCGCGACGTCCGCGCCGGCTCTGGTGGGCCCTGGGCGCCCTGGTCACCGCCGGTGTCGTGGTGGTGGTGATCGCCGTCGCGGCGGGTGGTGGCGGTTCCGGCGGCACGGCGAGCCGGCAGACGTTCTGCTCCGACCTCGGCGGCGCGTTGTCCGGCCTGTACGCGGGCAACATCCTCAAGGTGGTCCAGGGCGGGAGCAGCGATCCGTACACCGCCGAGGAGACCGCAAGCATGCGAGCGGCCGTCTCCTCGGCGAACACGCTGGCGAAGGAGGCACCCGATCCGCCCAGGAGCTACCTGCGGGGCTTGGCGCGAGGCCTGGGCGCGAACCTGGCCGGCCGGGAGGATCTGAACGCGGCCGACGATGTCGACGTGCAACTCGGACAGATCAACGCCTGGCACGCCGTCCACTGCGGCTGAGCCGTTCGGCAGCGTGCCTGACCGCGACGCTGAAGCGCCCATCGTTGATGCGCACGAGCGGTCCACTGGTGGGAGCGGCAAATGCCGTCGCCGGAGCCGACGCGGTGCGCGCTGGCGCGGTCGTCTGAAGGAGGCAGCCATGGGCGGATTGCTCGTCGGCTACGCCAGAGTGTCGACCAAGGAACAGGACCTCACCGCGCAACGTGATGGCCTGGCCCAGTTGGGTGTGGAACCGTCGCGCACCTATGTCGACCACGGCTTGACCGGCACCAACCGGGAACGGCCCGGCTTGCGCGAGGCCCTGGCCGCGTGCCGGGCCGGCGACACGCTCGTCTTCACCAAGCTCGACCGGCTTGCCCGGTCGATGCCCGACGCGCGGGCGATCGCTGAAGACCTCACCCGCCGCAAGGTGAAGCTCAGCCTGGGCGGTTCGGTCTACGACCCAACTGACCCCGTGGGCCGACTGTTGTTCAACGCGCTGGCGATGGTCGCCGAGTTCGAGTCTGACTTGATCAGGATGCGCACGAGGGAGGCTATGAAGGTCGCGAGGGCCAAAGGCCACCTGCGCGGCACGCAGCCCAAGCCCAGCCCGAGACAGGAAGCGCACTTGGTGAACTGATCGGGTCGGGTGAGTAGACGACCGGCGAGGTCGGGGACCTGTTCGGTGTCGCCCGCTCTACTGTCTACCGCGCGCTACAACGCAGTAACCGCCGTGTCTCGCTCAGCACGCCCGCGACGTCAGCGTCACGCACATCAACACGGACTCAGACGAAGACGCAGCCTGCCAACTCCGCCGCGATCGCCCGTGTGTTGCTGGTCAACGTCGTCGCGCCGGCCCGCGCCGACATCTTGTCCGCCCTTGCCTTCGCCGATGAACACGCGTCGTTCGCCGATCCTCAGATCAGCCGGTCGCAAGCCCAAGACCTCGCAGCGGTGCAGCGCGCCCAGCACCATCGCCAACACCATCGCCCGATCCCGGTGCGTGCGCGACAACTCGACTCAAGCCGGTCCCATGACGGTGGCTAGCGACACCAGATCGCGGTGATCTCATTCGCCCGTTGTGATCCGAGCCGCCTTGCCTGCAGGGCATGCAATTCAGCCGAGTTACGCGCGGAGGGAGAGCCCGATCCTCCCTCATACGCCTCGATCATCGCCTCCAGGGCTGAGGTCGCACTCGCCTCGCATTGCATGACGGCAGCTTGGGCCGCGCGGCTGCCCAGCGTGGAGGGGTCAATTCCCTGGACGTCGAAGCATTCGGCGTCGTTCGCGGGACCGTGGACATTGAATCGCCGTGCAAGCTCGCAGCCTTCCGCTAGCGGCACCGACGATGGGACGCCACTTTTTTGCGCCGGGGACAGCACTGCTCGCTCCTTAGCCGATCACGGCATGTGTTCGCACCGGCGTCCTGGGCTGCTTTGGAGACTTGATCCGGTCCTACCGTGACCGCACTCGTTCTACGAGTGCAGATCCGTCTACCAGACTGTTGACTTCACAGCAATCAAATGATCTACTTCTCACCCAGTTCCTATCTCGGGCATACCTGTTGCATACATAACCTCAATGAGCTATGGGGTGTTACATGAAGCGTCTATACGCGTCAGCAGGCGGCGACAGGCTCCGCAGACGGACGGGCATCGGTCTCATCGTTGCATCGGTTATAGCTGCGGTTGCAGTGTTATCTACGACGTCCGCGCTTTCCGGCTCAGTCGATGGAGCACAGCAGCCGACCGTCGAGTCTATTGGCACAACGACGCCGCCGAGTCCCGCGCCCTCGGGACCGCCAAGCGGGCTCACACCCGAACAGGCCGCCGCCGCCGAGCAGATCGCACTGAACTCGCCACTGGTTACGAGGGTCGCTGGTAGCGCGTCCGTAGCGGTCGACTCGACGCAGACCGGGCCCATGACCGGCGTAGATGGGCCAAAGGACTTTGTGGGCGCGGGCGTGATAGTTGATCTCTCCCACAGTGTTGTGTTCCCGGCGGGCGTCCCAGTTCTTAAGTTCGTTCCAGAAGGCGGCACGCAACTGCCTATTGACGAAGCCACCGAACTCAGCAGCGACACGGGACAAGAAGTGAGTTCGATAGGCGTCCTCGTCAATCTAACGACCGGCGACGTCATCGCGTTACTCCCAGGAGCCGGCGTGCCGGCGAACAGTTAGCCGAAGGGCCTCACTATGCGTACGTCCTCGACGCGTCGGACAATCTCACTGCTCGCCGTTGTGGCGGTAACCGGCGCACTCGCGATGACCGCCGCCGCGCCGTCGAACGCGGCGACCGCCCGTGCCGGTAATAATCTATACGTCAGCTTCGCCGGAGGCGACGTCATCGGTTCATACGACCACACCGATACCTCTGATCCAAACAAGCGGACGAACGTCGACTGGACGACAACGATGTTCTTCAAGAGCAATGCCACCATCAACAAGGTGAAAGGTGTCCTGGGTAGCACGTATCCAGACACCGGAAGCACGATGCGTATGTACCTCAATGATGGATCCGGCTACGCATGGGATTCCGATGGGGGTCGAAAGACGCCAAACGGATGCAACACCATCGACAAACACATCCGTCTTTACGCAGACGGCGACGATCGGTTATATAACCCGACCGATGGCTACTACGTAGTTGGAACTACCCACTACGACTACTACGAATCTTCGGGATGCGGCACCTATTACGGGTACAGCGAGAGCGTATCGAACGATATCCGTACCTTTTTCGTGGGCAAGGGATACTCCTGTGCGGCCAACGCCGTCGGCATCGGAAACTCAGAGCCTATACGGTACGACGATGGCGGGAGCCATATCTGGCAGAACGACGGGAACCTGCATCGCTGCGTCATCCCGTGACTCTCGGGCGCGCAAGGCGCGTGCTGGCTTCTGCCGCCGCGGGTCTCATGACACTGGTCCTCATACCCCCGGCAGCGGCCGAACCGCAGTCGAATCACGCCATCCTTACGCCAGGTCAGTGGTCCCTAGCGAGGCTCGGCTACCAGGACATCAAGATTACGAGCTCGACGCCACAGCAGGCAGTGGCAATCACCCTGCCGCGGGGGGCTGAGCAAGGCCCGACGCGCTGGTGGCAGATCTTCCTCCACGCACGGGTTTCGTTCCTTCCGCACGCCCGAGGGATTTCATACCTCACCGCCAAAGTGAATGGAGCTGCTTCTGCCTCGGTCATGTTCGATCTGGACCAAGGGCCAAACGGCGGCATGGCATGGAATACGGTTGACGTTAATGGACAAGTGGATCATGAGTCCGCGACGCATGCGGTCGACTTTACATTTAGCAACTATGTGCAAGTAGCCGGAATCCGGCCCGGGCCAAGCACTATATCGTTCGACTTAGAATCACTGTCGCAATCAATTTCGTCCAGTTTAGACAGCGTCGAGATCTTCTCGGCAGGCAGCGGCCTCATATGGAACTCAGACGGCCCCGACGACCTTAGCCTGGAAGTTGCGCCTCCGCTCAGTCCGCCCAGCGTCGGACAGTTGGTGAGAATTCGGTACACTGTGAAGAACGCAGACACGAAGCCCGCAACGAATATCAAGCTATCGATCGAAATCGTGGATTCCGGGCTATCGCTTGCGGGCCCTCCCCTGATCCCGGTCGCCGCAGTGATTGGCTCGCGATCCGGCGAATTCGAAATCCGCACGACAGCTAAGGGAACTCAGCGAATGCTCGTTAAGCTGCTGACCGACGGACACCGGACACGCGACGGTAAACTCGTGCGCTTTGATGTCGCCGCTGCCCGTAGCTGGGCGACAGAATACATCCTATTGGCGACACTAGCTGTCGCATTTGTCGTTGGATGTTTATTGGTCACTGGAGTACGGCGTAATAGGTGCCACCAATCCAGTCCATAAGAAGACGTTAGGAGCATGATCATGCGACGGTCATTGATTGGGTTTCTGGTTACTGCTGCTCTCGCGGTGACACTTGCGCCCGCAGTTCGCGCATTTCCCGCCGTCGCACTGTCGAGTCAGGAATTGTCGACACGGGCCCTGACGGGGTCCTACTGCGCACAAGAGCTGATACCCAACGACAAGGCGGCGCGAACGATAGCCCAGTGCTTCGCGACGCAAGGGGAAGCGCTTGCAACTGCGACTGGAAACACAAACTATTTGTCGATGTCGGACGACAAGGTCAGGGAGGAATTTGCGGCCACCATCGCTGCGAATGGGCGGCTGTCAGCAGACTCGCAATACCTTCTGGGTGCAGACTATTGGGATACGCACTACGGCGGAAACTACTACTACTGGTACGCAACTCAAGGATGCTCGTCCACCTATGCCTTTTACGTGCCAACCATGCCTCCTGGCTGGAACGACAAAGTATCATCGGCTCTAAGTTCCAGTGGCTGCAACCACTTCTACCACTACATTGATTCAAACTACAACAATGGCCTATACGGCGCCGGAAAGTATATCGACTGCGGCTACGGAGCTGGCGACTGCTATACGATGTATCTGCCCGACGGTTCTTCGATGAGCGATCGCACCTCGTCGGAGATACTCAAGGCCTGAGCGAAAGGCTGTGCGAGTGGCGCGAGCGCCGAGTAGAAATCGATATCGTCTTGCCCTGCGCGGCCCAGTGGGCTGGGCTCATATCGTTTACTCGCTGCTGCTCACTGTAGTGGTGTTTTGCGCAGCTCTGGAATGTCTCCTGATATTCACGCCGCTGTGGGAACTGCCCGATACTTATTGCCAAACCGCAGTGAACCCACCAGCTGGTGATGGGTGTTCGGTCGTTACGACGCGACGCTGGCACTGGATCATCGTCGTCGCGATACTGGCGATCGCCCTACTTGGGCTTGCGCTCGTCGTTCGACGAAAGAGACACGAGGTTCGCCGCAGACAAGCAGCTGCCAGCGCGATTGCCGCTGGAATCTGCCTGCTGTCCGTTGCACTTGCAAGCATCGCTGCTGCCTACCTGCTGATTGGAAAGAACTCGGAGATGTGCGGTTCGACACTCAGCCGAGTGGATCCGCAGGGTCTCTACAGCCCAGACCGGCCGAAGATCTGTGCAGCCAGCTACGCAGCGTCGCGACACGCGGCACTGGTGTACGGCTTGCTTGCCGTCGTTTCCTTTGCCGGTAGTGCGGTCGTTGGGCTTCAATGCGAGCAAACCGAATCGCTCAAGCAGTAGCCGAGCGTTGCCGCCGCATGCCGCGCCCCGCGGGTGTCTACGACACTGTCGCTGACCTCCGTGACACGGCCAGCCCCGCCGCGGCCGTCGAAGGCGGCGCGAGCGCGCGGCCGAACTCGCGCGTACGGCCGTGGCATCCACCGCGCTCGGACACGCCGGGCTTGCCGCCGACCGCCTCCCGGCCGGATTCAGCGACTAGGTCCCGGCCCGGCAGACCGACGCGATGCTCGCGGAAGCCGAACGCTTTGCGACATCCCCGACCCTGCGCTGCTCGCGGTGCTCGCGAGCGCTCGGCCTTGGAAACAACGCGTCCGCAAGGCTGACTCACCCCCACCCTGGTCGGCCCGGCGATGGATGCCGCGCTGTTGGGTCACGTGAGAGCCGGTTCGCGTATGAAGCCCAGTGTTTCTGGGGATTTTGATTGTTCGTAGTGCGTGTTCTAGGCACTAATTCGTGCCCGTAGGCTCGGCTGGTGGCGTGGGTTCGGCGGGTGCCGACGGCCTCGGGAGCGACCGCGGTGCAGATCGCCGAGTCAGTCGGCGGATCGTGCGTCATGTCGGGTCGGCCCGCGACGAGGCCGAGCTGGGGCTGCTGATCGAGCAGGCGCACCGACTGCTCGAAGATGACGGTCAGGGCGTTCTGGATCTCGGACTCACCCCTGCGGTCAGCCGGGCCACGCTGGTCGGCCAGCCAGCCTCTGCCGCGCTGTTCGCGCCGGACTCGCCGCCGGTGCACCGGGTGGCGCGGGCGCGGGTCGTCAGGACCAATTCGCAGGTGTTGTTCGACGCGCTCGCCGGCGTCTACTCCAGTCTCGGGTTCGACGCGCTCGGCGATCCGGTGTTCCGCGACCTGGTGATCGCCCGCGTGGTGGAGCCGACCAGCCTGTCCGACGTCGATCGGGTGCTGGCCGAGATGGGCCGGGTCTCGGTGAGCCTGTCCACTCGCAAGCGCACCCTGCGACGGTGCGTCGACGGGCAGTATCGCGACCAGCTCGCGGCCTTGTGCTTCACCCACGCGGCCACGCACGGCGACATCAGCCTTGTGTTATATGACGTGACGACGCTGTACTTCGAGGCCGACAACGAGGACGAGCTGCGTAAGGTCGGCTTCTCCAAGGAACGCCGTGTCGACACGCAGATCGTGGTCGGGCTGCTGGTCGACCGAGCCGGTTTCCCTTTGGAGATCGGGTGTTTCGAAGGGAACAAGGCCGAGCAGCTGACCATCGTGCCGATCATAAGACAGTTCCAGGCGCGGGCGGATTCAAGTGGTCGTCGCAACACGGGTCAGTTCGCTAGCGATAGTAGTTCTTCGTTGAAGACTTCGGCGGGGGTCTTCCAGCCGAGTGTCTTGCGGGGTCGGCGGTTGAGCGCGGCGGCGACCTCGGCGAGATCGTCAGCGGTGTGCGCTGTCAGGTTGGTGCCTTTCGGAAGTACTGGCGCAGCAGGCCGTTGTTCTCGTTCGCGCCGCGCTGCCACGGACTGTGTGGGTCGCAGAAGTGGATCTCGATGCCGGCGGCGATCTTCAGCTGTGCGTGTTGATACATCTCCGAGCCCTGGTCCCAGGTCAGCGTGCGGCGCAGTTCGCGAGGCAGCGTGGCGATGGTGGCGGCTAGCGCGTCGCGCACGGTTTCGGCGCCCCGCCCGCTCCAGCCCCGCTCGCCTTGGGCGAGTCCGGGCAGCCGCGGCAGGTGCACCAGCATGGTGAACCTGGTCTTGCGTTCGACCAGCGTGCCGATCGCCGAGCTGGCTGAGCCGATGATCAGAACGCCTTCCCAGTTGCCGGGCACGGCGCGGTCTTCGACTTCGGCCGGCCGTTCACTGATCATGATCTCGGGCGGGATGGCCCGTTTGCCGCGCACCCCGGGTCGCCGCTGGGGCTTACGGACCGCCCGCCCGGTGCGCAGGCACGCGGTCAACTCGCGGCGTAACGCGCCGCGGCCCTGCACATACAACGCCTGGTAGATCGCCTCGTGGGAAACCCGCATAGAGCTATCGTCGGGGAAGTCGAGCTCCAGCCGACGAGCGATCTGTTCCGGGCTCCAGTGCTCGCGGCAGCTCAGCTTGGCCTGCACGTGCTCACGCAACCGGTCGTTGGTGGCCAGCTTGCTTAGCTTCGGCCGGCGCGCGCGCCGCTCGGCATGCCACTGCGCCGTTGAGGCTCGGTAGTCAAACCGGTTGCCCCGGGTGGCCGCGTTGCGCTGCAACTCCCGCGAGATCGTCGAGGGACTCCGGCCGACCTGCCGTGCGATCTCACGCACTCCCAGCTTCTGCGCGAACAGCATCGCGATCTCTTCTCGCTCGGCGAACGACAGATACCGACCAGACGGCTCGGCAAGATCGATCGGACACATGCCGCCAGCCTCGGTGAACCACTTCCAGCCCGTCGGTTCCGACACGCCCACTCCAGCCGCGGCCGCCGAATTCTGCCAACCCTCGGCAATCAGCTTCCAGAACCGCCGCCGCACGTCCTGCCGAACCGTCGGCGGACCCAGCGACCCCAGCTTCGACCGGCGTGCTCGACTCGATCTCATCCGTCACAACACCAATCAACTCGGGTGTTGCGACGACTCCTTGAATCCGGGGCGGCATCAGATCGAGCACATGGTGGTGGTCGCCGATGCCGGGATGCTGTCCGCGAAGAACCTCACCGCCCTGGATGAGGCCGGTTACAAGTTCATCGTCGACTCCCGACAGACGAAGGCGCCGATCGACCTGGAGTCTCACCTCCGCTGGCACGGCGAACTGTTCACCGACGGTCAGGTGATCGACACCATCACCCCGAAGATCGGCCGCAACGACGACAACGACGTGCTCAAGCGGGCCGAACCGGTATGGAACCCGACCGAGCATTCAGGCTCGTGGCGGGCGATCTGGGCCTACTCCACCAAGCGATCCGTCCGGGACAACAAGACCCTCACCGCGCAAGAGAACCGTGCCCGCGCCGTGGTCGAGGGCGAGAAGACGGCCCGCAAGCCCCGGTTCGTCAAGACAGCAAACGACGACCTCGCCCTCGATGAACGTGCGCTCGCGCGCGCCCGCCGCCTGGCTGGGCTCAAGGGCTACGTCACCAACATCGAACCCGACGTCATGCCCGCCGGCGAGGTGATCGCCAGCTACCACGACCTGTGGCGCGTCGAGCAGTCGTTCCGGATGGTCCGACCTAGCCGCCCGGCCGCTGTTCGCCCGCACCCGCGACGCCATCGAGGCGCACCTGACCATCGTGTTCACCGCGCTCGCGGTCTCCCGGACCGTGCAGAACCGCACCGGCCTATCGCTACGACGCGTGCTGCTTACCCTCAAGCCACTGCGATCAGCCGACATCGAGATCAACGGCGTCACCCAAACCTTCGCGCCCGAGATCAGACCCGAACTGGCCAAGACCCTCACCGAGCTGACGACACCCGATTCAAGGCACTAAGCCGATTGACCCAACTCGGGTGGCCGCCAACGCGGGCCGGCTGCGCGCCCGCCAGATCGCCACCCGCCGCCCCGACCTCGCCGCGACGTTGCCGCCCGACCAACCCAGGCCGCAGTCGAGATCACGGACGCGTTCTACACCGCAGCCACGTACGCCGTGTTCACCGGCGACCTGAACGCGGCGCTCGACCTCGCCCGTCAAGCACACGAACAGGATCCAGTAGGTCAGCGCTCCTACATCGCCAAGCCGCGTACTCGTCCCCCTCGCACTCAGCGGCCGATTCGAGGAAGCCTGCAGGCCGACCTGCTGTGGCAGGAATGGCGGGCGGCCGGATCACCGATCGTCTCCTGGATATCCCGCGTAGTGTCCGCCGCTCTCGCCCATGGACTACTCGGGGACGGTCACTACGAACGCTGGCGCGACCGAGCACGCACGATCGCGGGCCCCGAGCCAACGCCTACGCCCGGTACCGCAAACCGTTCGAAGCGATCGTCGCCCGGATCGCCGTCCACACCAACCAAGTCGGTCAAGCCGCCGCGCAGATCGCCGCCGCCTTCGAGACCTTCGACACCGCGGGACGAGACATTCGCCCGCGCCCCCGGTGCCGAACTCGCCGTTGTCAGCCATACCCCCGACGCTGCCGAACGGCTCTCCGCCGCCATGCCTGCCGCGGCCGAAAACGACTGGGCCGCCGCCTGCCTCCTCCGCGCGAGCGGCCGCCTGAATCGAGACCTCGACACACTCGCCGCCGCGGCCGAAGCCTGGCATCGCATTGACGCCCGCTTCGAACAGGCCGCCACACTCGCCCTCATCCCCCGACCTTGAGCACGAAGCACACGCCATGCTCGACGCAGTAGGTTCCCAGCTGCCGGGCAGTCCATCCGCAGGCCGGCCGTGACCACTCAGGTCCGTTTGCTCCACTGCGCGATTCCCGAAGGGAACGGTCACCGGGATCACGACAGAGCCGCCCCGACACCCGACGACGTGCTCCCGCGCAGCGGGCGCAGAGAATCCCGCAAGACCCGCCCGATTTCGCTGGCGCGCACCGGAACGTTGAGCGAGACACTACGCGTTACGCGTAACCGGTGCTCGCAGTCGATCTTGGCCGGTACGCAACGGGTACGCAGGAGAACCGCGAACTGCCATACGCGCCCACCTCGGACCAACGTTGGAGGCCTCAGAAACTGGGGCCTCCAACGCTTGCCGATCTCTGCCAATCACCGCCGGGAAGTTCGAGCTCTACTACGACTGCTGAGC
>JAICIE010000077.1 GCA_025924515.1 Jatrophihabitans sp.
CTGTTCTGGGCCATCCGCGGGGCCGGCGCCAATTTCGGCGTGGTCACCGAATTCGAGTTCGAGCTGCACCCGGTCAGTCCCATGGTGCAGATGGGCCTCTACTTCTGGGCGCCCGAGGACGGCGAGAAGGTCTTCCGCCGAGTTCAGGCGCTCTACGACCAAGGTCTCGACGCGGACGTGAACATCCTCTGCGGGGCACTGAACGCGCCACCGGCCCCGTTCGTACCGGCGGAGCACCACTTCAAGCCGGGATTCGTCGCGGTCGTCGCGAGTTTCGGCGGACCCGAGGCCCACGCAGAAGCCGCGGCGAGGCTCACTGCCGACATGGCGCCGCTCTTCGACATGGTCACCCCTATCCCGTACGTCGGCCTGCAGCAACTGCTCGACGATGCGAACCGCTGGGGGCTCTACGCCTGGGAGAAGGGGACCTCCATCGAGCAGCTCACCGACGAGTCGATCCGCGTCCTCGTCGCGGAAGCGGCGAAAAAGCCGTCACCGATGTCGGTCGTCCTGCTCTACCGACTCGACGGCGCCTACGCGGCCGTGCCGGACGAAGCCACCGCGTTCACCGGGGCGCGAGTGCCGCAGTACGCCGTGTTCATCATCGGCGTCACCGACGATCCGGCCGCGCTTGCGGCCGAACGGGACTGGGCGCGTGCCACGTGGTCTGCGCTGCAGCCGTTCGCCCTGGGCGGCCGGGCCTACGTCAACGGCCAGTCCGACTTCGACGACGCGCGCGTGCGGGGCCTTTACGGCGACAAGTACGAGCGGCTCGCCGGGCTCAAGGCGCGGTACGACCCCGACAACGTCTTCAACCGCACCGCGCCGATCACCCCGGTCCCGGCGAGCGGCCTCAGCTGACCGGCGGTCGGTAGATCGAGTGCGGCAGCTTCGAGGCCGCCTCGGCGTCGACCAGCCATAGGGTGCGGTGTCGTCCGCGCGCTCCCGCGGACGGCACCTGCACGCGACCTGCGCCGCCGAGCGCGAGCGCCACCGCGTTCGCCTTCCCGGTGCCGGACGCGACGACCCAGATCTCATTCGCCGAGTTCAATCCGTCGAAACTCAACGAGATCCGCAGCGGCGGCCGCTTCGGCGCGTTGCGCACCGGGATGACCGACGCCGAGTCGTCGTAGACCCCGGGATGCTCCGGGAACAGCGAGCAGCAGTGGCCGTCCGGGCCCACCCCCAGCAGCACGACGTCGAAGTTGGGAACGTCGCCGACGTCGTCCGGACGCATGGCCTCGCCCAGCTTCTCGGCGTATCCGGCTGCCGCGGCGTCGAGGTTGTCGCCGTACTCGCCGCCCGAGGCCGGCATCGAGAACCGCCGCGCCGCTGAGAACGGCGAGGAGGCGAACAGGATCCGCTCGGCCGGAGCGTCGTTGCGGTCGGCCGACCCCGCCGGCACGAACCGTTCGTCACCCCAGAACACGTCCACGGCCGACCAGTCGACCGTGTCGGCGGCCGAGGACGCGGCCAGCCGCCCCCAGATGAGTTCCATGATCGCACCCGCGGTCAGCGCCAGCGCAGCGCGCCCTCGACGCTGCTGCGCCTGCACCAGAGCCACGACGAGTCGCGCTGCGACATCTTCGGCCAGCCGGTCGGCGCTCGACTGCACCACCAGCTCAGGGGAGGAGGTCATCAGCCCTCCGACCCGGCCAGCGCCGGGTCGAACCAGATATGGGTGCGTGTCGTCGGGCGGCTGTTGAGATCCGCGTGCCCGGTGACCGCGCCCAACGCCTCGGCGTAGGTCTCATCCGGGTCGAGGCGCCGCAACTCCTCGGCGAGGACGTCGCCGGTTCGCCGCTGCGGGAACGGCGCGATGGAGTCCATCTGCCCGAGGCGGCGCATGATCAGCTTGTAGCCCTCGTTCGTCAGGTCGATCCGGTTGCCGTCGGCAAAGAGGACCGTCACCGACGAGATGTACTTCCCCTCGGCCTTCTCGACCGGCACCTGCAGGCCGAGCCGACTGGACATCCATCCGGCGAGCAGCTGTGCCGACGGGTCGGCGGGGTTGCCCGCGACCGTCACGGACTCGCACTCGGCCTGCACCGTGTCGAAGGCCGACGCGAGCGCGGCCCGCCACGGGGTAATGACGGTCCAGGTGAGGTCGGTGTCGCCGGGCGCGTAGTCCTCGGCGCGCTGGCGCAGCGACGCGGCGGGATCACGATCCCTGATCACGTTGGTGATACGCCGGTCCGCGAACACGCCGATCGGGTCGTGGGCGATCAATTCGGGCGTCGAGGAGTACCACCAGGTCACGACGGGTGCGTCGGGCGCGAGCAGCGGCAGGGTCACCGACTCGGCGTGCAGCGACAACCGGCCGTACATCCGGAGGACGACCGCCTCGCCCGGGCCGTACCGTCCTCCGATCAGCACCTCGGCGTCGAGGCGCGGCACCGGGGCCTCGTAGTTGTGCCGGATGACGGAGAGCACCCGCATCGGGTGCCGCGCAGACGCGATGCTGACGGCGGCCTCGACGTCGGCGGTGTCCTTCTCGTCGTGCACCACAACCAGCGTCAAGGCGAGCCCGCTGGTCACCCCGCCGCCGGTGCGGCGTTCTTGTGCCAGCGCCTTCACCACGGCGGTTCCGGTGGTGTCCCACAGCGTCGTCATCAGGTCTCCTGAGCAAGAGCGGGAACGCTCACGGACGCCGCCAGTCGCGGCCGTCGCGGGCGAGCATCTCGTCGGCCTTCTTCGGTCCCCACTCGCCGGCGCGGTACTTCTCCGGCGTGTTCCCGGCCCAGAACGCCTCCAGCGGGTCGATCACCCGCCAGGACGCCTCGACCTCGGCGTTGCGCGGGAACAGCGTCGCGTCACCGAGCAGGACGTCGAGGATGAGCCGCTCGTAGGCCTCCGGGGAGGACTCGGTGAACGCCTCGCCGTACAGGAAGTCCATCGACACGTCGCGGACCTCCATCATCGAGCCCGGCACCTTCGAGCCGAACTTCAGCGTGATGCCCTCGTCCGGCTGCACGCGGATGACGAGCTGGTTGTGGCCGAGCTCCTCCGTGTCGGTCTGGCTGAACGGCAGGTGCGGCGCCTTCTTGAACAGCACGCCGATCTCGGTGACGCGCCGCGGCAGGCGCTTGCCGGTGCGCATGTAGAACGGCACCCCGGCCCAGCGCCGGGTGTCGATCCCCAACCGGACCGCTGCGTACGTCTCCGTCTTCGAGTCCGGGGGCACGCCCTCCTCCGAGGTGTACGCGACCACCCGCTCCCCGGCCTGCCAGCCCTGGTCGTACTGGCCGCGCACGGCGTACGCCGCCAAGTCGTGGGGGAGCGTGATCGCACGGAGGACCTTCAGCTTCTCGACCTGGATGGCCTCGGCGGTGAACTCGACCGGCTCCTCCATCGCGGTGAGCGCCAGCAGTTGCAGCAGGTGGTTCTGCAGCACGTCGCGGGCCGCGCCGGTCGCGTCGTAGAACCCCGCCCGACCCGCGATGCCGACGTCCTCGGCCATCGTGATCTGCACGGAGTCGACGAAGTTCGAGTTCCACACCGGCTCGAACAGCTGGTTGGCGAACCGCAACGCCATGATGTTCTGGACGGTTTCCTTGCCCAGGTAGTGGTCGATGCGAAAGACGTCCTGCGGCGTGAACACGTCGTCGACGAGGCGGTTAAGCTCCAGGGCGCTCGGCAGGTCGTGACCGAACGGCTTCTCGACCACGACCCGACGCCACCCGCCGGAGCGGGCGTTGTCGGCCATCCCGGTGCGTTCCATCTGCTTCAGGACGGTCGGGAATGCGGCCGGCGGGATCGACAGGTAGAACGCCGCGTTGCCCTTGATCCCGTGCGAGTCGGACAGCTCCTTGAGCGTGCGGGCCAGTTCGTCGAACGCGTCGTCATCGTCGAACGCGCCCGGGACGAAGGTGATGTTGCCGGACAGCCGGTCCCACACCTCGTCCTTCCACTCGGTTCGGGCGTGCTCTCTGGCCGCCTTCTTGGCCATGGACTCGAAGTCGCCGTCGCCCCAGTCGCGGCGCGCGAACCCGAGCAGGACGAAGTCCGCCGGCAGCAGACCGCGGTTGGCCAGGTCATAGATCGCCGGCAGGAGCTTCTTCCGGGACAGGTCGCCGGTGACGCCGAAGACGACCAGCGCGCACGGCTCGGGAACCCGCGGCAGGCGCCGGTCGCGCGGATCGCGCAGCGGGTTGCGGCTCGCCGCGGGCGTGGTGCCGGACGGTGCCGACGGCGGAGTGGCCGGCGGCCCGGTGTGTGCCGCTCCGGGCGCCGAGCCGAACGAGCCGCGACCGGCGGCGGGATCGACCGTGGAAAGGTCGTCAGTGGTGGACAACTCGCTCGCTCCTCCGCGGTCGGGGAACCGGTGGGGTTGCGCGGATCAGGACGCCTTCTCCAGCTCGTTGCGCACGCTCTCTGCCAGCTGCGCGTAGGAGTCCTCGAACTTCTGCACGCCCTCGACCTCGAGCATCTCGATCACCTCGTCGTAGCTGACACCGAGCTTGTTCAGGCGGTCGATGACCTGGCGGGCGTCGTCGTAGCGACCCTGGATCGCGTTGCCGGCGATCCGGCCGTGATCTGCGACCGCGTCGAGTGTCGCCTCCGGCATGGTGTTGACGGTGTCCGGCGCGACGAGCTCGGTGACGTACATAGTGTCGTCGTAGGACGGGTCCTTGACGCCGGTCGACGCCCACAGCGGCCGCTGCCGGTTTGCGCCGGCGCCCTCGAGGGCCTTCCAGCGGTCCGACGAGACGACTTTCTCGTACCGCTCGTAGGCGAGGCGGGCGTTGGCGATCCCGGCCTTGCCGCGCAGGCTCTTCGCCTCCTCGGTGCCGATCTTGTCGAGCCGCTTGTCGATCTCGGTGTCGACCCGCGAGACGAAGAAGGACGCGACGGAGCGGATCGTCGACAGGTCGATGCCGGCTGCCTGTGCCTGCTCGAGGCCGGCCAGGTAGGCGTCCATGACCAGGTCGTAGCGGTCGAGGCCGAAGATGAGCGTGACGTTGACGCTGATCCCGAGCGCGGTGGCCGCGGTGATGGCCGCCAGCCCCTCCTCGGTGGCCGGAATCTTGATCATGACGTTGGGGCGGTCGACCAGCCACCACAGGCCCTTGGCCTCCGCGGTCGTCCGGTCGGTGTCGTGCGCGATCCGCGGATCGACCTCGATCGACACCCGGCCGTCCTCACCGCCGGTGGCGTCGAACGTCGGGCGCAGCACGTCGCAGGCCCAGCGGATGTCGTAGGCCATGAGATAGCGGATCGCGCCGTCGACCGCGATCTCACGCTTCTTCAATTCCCGAAGCTGCTCGTCGTACGCGTCGCCCTTCTCCATCGCCTTCTGGAAGATGGTGGGGTTGCTGGTGACGCCGACGACGTTCTTCTTGTCGATCAGGTCCTGGAGGTTCCCCGTGCGCAGCCGCTCGCGGCTGATGTCGTCGAGCCAGATGGAGACGTGCTGCTCGGAGAGGTCCGCAAGTGCGTCAGCCATGGTCAGGTCTCCTCAGTTTCCGGTGGTGGCGCCGCGAATGTGCCCGGCGCGTTCGAGTGCGGAGTGCGCGGCCGCGACGACGCGGTCGGGGGTGAAGCCGAACTGTTCGAACAGGATGCTGCCCTCGGCGCTGGCGCCGAAGTGGTCGATGGAGATGATCTCGCCGGCCTCGCCGACGATCTCTCGCCAGCCCAGCTTCACGCCGGCCTCGACGCTGACGCGCGCCCGGACGTCGGCGGGCAACACCTGCTGCTGGTACGACGGCGGCTGGGCGTAGAACCATTCGACGCACGGCATTGAGACCACGCGGGTCGGGTGCCCTTCCTCCTCGAGCCGTTGCCGCGCCGCGACGGCCAGCGAGACCTCCGACCCGGTGCCGATCAGGATCAGCTCCGGCAAGCCGCTGGACGCCTCCTCGAGGATGTAGCCGCCCTTCTCGGCGCCCGCTGCCGTCGCCGGGTCGAGAACGGGCAGGTTCTGCCGCGACAGCGCGAGCGCCACCGGGTGATCGGTGATCTCGAGCGCGCGCCGCCAGGCCACCACGGTCTCGTTTGCGTCGGCCGGACGCACCACGTCGAGGCCGGGAATCGCCCGCAGCGCGGCGAGATGCTCGATCGGCTGGTGGGTCGGACCGTCGCCGCCGAGGCCGATGGAGTCGTGCGTCCAGACGTAGATGGTCGGCAGCTGCATCAGGGCCGCCAGCCGCACCGGCGGGCGCATGTAATCGCTGAAGACCAGGAACGTGCCGCCGTACACCCGCGTCGCGCCGTGCAGGGTGATCCCGTTCATGACGGCGCCCATGGCGTGCTCGCGGATGCCGAAGTGCAGGGTGCGTCCGTACGGGCCGCCCGGCCACGCCTTCGTCTGCCGCTCCGCGGGGAAGAAGCTGGGCTCGCCCTCCATCGTCGTGTTGTTGCTCTCGGCGAGGTCGGCGGAGCCGCCCCACAGCTCGGGCAGCACCGGGGCCAGCGCGGTGAGGACCTCGCCGGACGCCTTGCGCGTCGCGATGGAGTTCGGCTTGCCACCCTTGTCCACGGGGAACGTCGGCAGCGCGTCGGTCCAGCCGGGCGGTAGTTGCCTCTTGCTCATCCGCTCGAGCAGCGCGGCGCGCTCGGGGTTGTCGGCCTTCCACGCGTCGAACTGCTGCTGCCAGGCCGCATGGGCCTCGCGGCCGCGCTGGACGACCTCGCGGGCGTGCTGAAGGACCTCGCGGTCGACGGCGAAGTGCACGTCCGGGTCGAAGCCGAGGATCTCCTTGGTCCGGCGGATCTCGTCCTCGCCCAGCGCTGAGCCGTGCGCAGCGCCGGTGTTCTGCTTGGTGGGCGCCGGCCAGCCGATGATCGTGCGCACGGCGATGATGGAGGGCCGGTCCCTGACGGCCTTGGCGTTCTCGATCGCCTGCTCGAGCGCGACGACGTCCTCGCCGGAGTCGACCCGCTGGGTGTGCCAGCCGTAGGCCTCGTAGCGGGCCAGGACGTCCTCGCTGAGCGCGATGTTGGTGTCGTCCTCGATCGAGATGTGGTTGTCGTCGTAGAACATGATCAGGTTGCCGAGCTGCTGGACCCCGGCGAGCGAGGACGCCTCGCTGGAGATCCCCTCCTCGATGCAGCCGTCGCCGGCCATGACGTAGACGTAGTGGTCGAACAGCGAGTCCCCCGGCGCCGGGTCGGGGTCGAACAGGCCGCGTTCGCGCCGGGACGCCATCGCCATGCCAACCGCGTTGCCGACGCCCTGCCCCAGCGGGCCGGTGGTGACCTCGACGCCGGCGGTGTGGCCGTGCTCCGGGTGCCCGGGTGTCAGCGATCCCCAGGTGCGCAGCGCCTCGATGTCCGAAAGCTCCAGGCCGTAGCCGGACAGGAACAGCTGGCAGTACTGCGTCAGCGACGAGTGGCCGTTGGACATCAGGAACCGGTCGCGGGCGACCCAGTGCGGGTCGGTCGGGTCGTGCCGCATCACCCGCTGGTAGAGCAG
The DNA here is from genome assembly GCA_025924515.1 of Jatrophihabitans sp. Classification (GTDB taxonomy): domain Bacteria; phylum Actinomycetota; class Actinomycetes; order Mycobacteriales; family Jatrophihabitantaceae; genus JAICIE01. The sequence continues at coordinate 7,418 of JAICIE010000077.1, forward strand.
GTACGCCAGCGGCGCCAGGGCCATGGCGGTTCCGGGATGCCCGTTGCCGACCCGCTGCACCGCGTCCGCGGCCAGCAGCCGGGCGGTGTCGACCGCCTTCGTATCGAGGTCGGTCCACCAGTCGGGATGCGTCGTGACGACGCCCTCGTCCGTCTCCTGCGCCACGGTCGTCGCCGTCCTCTCGGGGGTGCGTTCGTCGTCTTCCTCTTCCGAAGCCTAGTGCCGAATCCGGGCTCCGGAGGAGGAGCCGGAAACCCTTACAGCCACGGCCTTCCGGTGTTCGTGTACCCATTCCGCCGCGCTGCGCCTCGCGTGCAGGACGGAGGAATCCGACGGCTACCCTGATCCGGTGACGCAGACCCCGGTTGCGCCCGCACCGGCGCACCCCCCACTCCCGGCCCGGCCGGGCCGCCGGGCCGTCCGTCCGCGTCCGCGCCGGTCCCGCAACCGCGTGCAGGCTTACATCGCGCTCACCAAGCCGAGAATCATCGAGCTCCTGCTCGTCACCACGCTGCCCTCGATGATCTTGGCGGCGGCGGGTGTGCCGCCCTGGTCGGTGACGCTCGCGACCATGGTCGGCGGCACCCTGGCGGCCGGCAGCGCGAATGCCCTCAACTGCTATCTCGACCGCGACATCGACTCGATCATGCGGCGCACCACCCGGCGCCCGCTGGCCCGGCACGAGGTGTCGCCGACCGGCGCGCTGGTCTTCGGGTTGACCCTCGGCGCGGTGTCGGTCGCCATGATCGGCTTGGCGACGAACTGGCTCGCCGGCAGCCTCACGCTTGCCGCGATCGCCTTCTACGTCCTCGTCTACACCCTCGTCCTGAAGCGGCGCACCGCGCAGAACATCGTCTGGGGCGGGGCGGCCGGCTGCATGCCGACGCTGATCGGCTGGGCCGCCGTCACCGACCGGCTGGCCTGGGCGCCGGTGGCGCTGTTCGCGATCGTCTTCTTCTGGACCCCGCCGCACACCTGGGCGCTGGCAACCCGGTACCGCGACGACTACGCCCGCGCCGGCGTGCCGATGCTGCCGGTGGTCGCGGCGGCACAGCGGGTGGCGCGGGACATCCTGATGTACTCGGTCCTGACGGTGGCCGCGACCCTCGCGCTGTGGCCGCTGGCCACCGGATGGATCTATCCGCTGCTGGCCGGGGGAGCGGGGGCGGTGCTCCTGCTCGGCGCCGGGCGGCTGTACAGCGATGTGCGCCGCGGTCTGCCGGGCAAACCGATGAACTTCTTCCACTTGTCGAACAGCTACCTCGCGTTCGTCTTCGTCGCGGTGGCGCTCGACACGTTCCTGCGCTGAGCCGCTGGTGACGGCCGTCCTGCTGGCGACCTGCAAGGAGCTACCGTCCGGCGACGAGGAGGGCGAGTCGCTCAGCGCCGCCCTGCGGCGCCGCGGGATCGAGCCCCGCTGGCAGGTCTGGGACGACCCGGCGACGCACTGGGACGCCCTGACCGTGGTGCGCTCGACGTGGGACTACGCCGCGCGGCGCGACCAGTTCCTGCGGTGGGCGGCGTCCGTGCCGGTTCTCGAAAACCCGTATCCGCTGATCGCCTGGAACTCCGACAAGGGGTACCTCGCGGATCTGTCGGCCCAGGGGGTCGCCACCGTGCCGACGGAGTTCGTGCCCCCGGGGGAGCAGGTTCGCTATCCGGACGCGCGCGAGTGGGTCGTGAAACCGTCGGTCGGCGCGGGATCGCGCGGGGTCGGACGGTTTGCGGACCGGACCGCGGCGGGGGAGCACGTCCGCGCCCTGCACGACGCCGGACGGACGGCGATGGTGCAGCCCTATCTCGACGACGTGGACACGGTCGGGGAGACGGCGCTGATCTATCTCGACGGACGGTTCAGCCACGCCGTCGAGAAAGGTCCGATGCTCGCCCGCCACGGCGTGCACGCCGTCGAGCACGCGGACCTGTTCGTGGCCGAGCGGATCACGGCCCGAGCGCCCACCGACGCCGAGCGCGCGCTCGCCGACGAGGTCGTCCGGGCCCTGACCTCCCGCGTCGGCACGGCACCGCTCTACGCGCGGATCGACCTCCTTCCCGCACCCGAAGGTCCGGTTCTGGTCGAGCTGGAGATCACCGAGCCGTCACTGTTCCTGCTCTTCGACGAGGACGCGGCCGACCGGTTCGCTGCAGCCATCGCGGCGCGGGCATGACCGCCGCATGACGATTCCCATCCCGAGCCGCGCCCGGGTGCAGGCGCTGCGGCGGATGAAGACGACGGCCGGCGGCCTGCTCGTCCTCGCGGCCGTCGTCTACGTCCTCTGCCGGACGGCCGGCGACGGCCACGGCGTCTGGGGTTACCTGCAGGCGACCGCGGAGGCGTCGATGGTCGGCGGGCTGGCCGACTGGTTCGCCGTGACGGCGCTGTTCCGGCATCCGCTGGGGCTGCCGATCCCGCACACGGCGATCATCGCGCGGAAGAAGGACCAGATCGGTGAAGGTCTGGCCGGCTTCGTGAACGACTACTTCCTGACCGAGGACGTGATCAGCGAGCGGATCGCGACGGCACGGGTTCCGCAGCGGGTGGGCGCCTGGCTCGCGACCCCGCAGCACGCCGACCAGGTCGCCGAGGAGCTCGGCCGCGCGGTTCGCGGGATGGCCGAGGTGCTGCACGACGACGAGCTGCGCAACACGGTGGCCGGCTTCGCCGACCGCACCATCCGGGAACTCGACCTGGCCCCCCTGCTGGCCCGGGTCATCGACGCCGTCTGCGACTCCGGGCAGCACCAGCGGCTGCTGACGGCTGCGCTGCGCGGGACGATCCGGTTCCTCGACGAGAACCGTGCGGTCTTCCGAGAGCGGCTCTCCCAGGAGTCGCCGCCCTGGGTCCCGGACTGGATCGACGACCGGGTGTTCGTGAAGGCCTTCACGGCGCTGCAGTCGTTCCTGGCCGACCTGACCCTCGACTCGGAACACGAGCTCCGCGGCACCTTCGAGCGGCAGCTGCGGGGCTTCGCGGAGCGGCTGCAGACCGATCCGGAGCAGGCCGCGCGGGTCGAGCAGGCCAAGCTGCAGCTGCTCGAGCATCCGACGGTGGCCGAGTGGCTGAACTCCCTGTGGGCCCGGGCGAAGCAGCTGCTGCTGGCCGAGGCGGCGGATCCCGGCTCACAGCTGCGCAAGTCCGCGGCGCAGCTGACCATCCGCGCCGGCGAGACGCTGCGCGACGACCCCGCGGCGGCGGCCAAGGCCGAGGAGGTGCTGCTGCGGGTCGCCGGGCACGTCGTGTCCAACTACGGCCGGGACGTGGCGGCGGTGATCTCCTCGACCGTGCAGCGCTGGGACACCCAGGAGACCAGCCGCCGCCTCGAGCTACAGGTGGGGCGCGACCTGCAGTTCATCCGGATCAACGGCACGGTCGTCGGCGCGTTGGCGGGGCTGCTGATCTACACGCTCAGCTCGCTGCTGTGACGGCGTCATCTCGCTGAGCACTGCTAGCGCCGCCAACCAGACCGCGCACGCGCCGAGCATGTGCAGGGCCACCAGCAGCGGCGGCACGTGCAGGAAGTACTGCGCGTAGCCGACTGCGCCCTGCGCCAGTTCGACGGCGAGCAGGACGCCGGCGGCACGCCGCACAGCCCGGGAGGCACGAACCGCGGTGAGCAGCGCCACCAGGCCGACGCTGAGGCCGACGAGGATCATCACCAGGTCGGCGTGCAGCTGCGCCATCGACTGCACATCGAGGCCGGTGCGGTGCACCCTGCCGCTCGCATTGAGGTCCCCGGCGTGCGGGCCGCTGCCGGTCACTACTGTTCCGGCGACCAGGACGGCGGCGGCGACCGCGGTCGTGGCCCAGGCCAACGCCAGTGCCGGCGGGCTGGGGACCCCCGCCCGCGTCCTCGGCCGGGTGCGCTCCCACAGCGTGAAGGTGACCGCCAGGAGAGCCATCGACAGCAGGAAGTGCCCGGCGACCAGCCACGGGTTGAGATGCGTCAGTACGGTGAGCCCGCCGAGAACCGCCTGCGCCGGGATGCCGAGCAGGGCGGCGGTGGCCAGCCCGCGCTGCTCGCGCCGCGCCATCGCCGACATCCACGTCAACACGGCGACGATCACGAGGACGAAGGTCAGCTGGCGGTTGGCGAACTCGATCACCCCGTGGGCCGCATAGGCGCGGGTCGGGGTGAGCGATGCGTCGGTGCACCGCGGCCAGGTGGGGCAGCCGAGGCCGGAGTCGGTGAGCCGTACCGCGCCTCCGGTCACGACGATGACCACGTTCGCGATCACCGAGGCCAGCGCGAGCCGCCGCAGGGCGGCCGCGGACCGGATCGCGGAAGGTAGCCGCCGTGGCCTCACTGCCACCGGAACCACCGGGCCGCTGCGGGCATCGCGACCCCAGCCCACACCAGCAGGGTGAGCAGGTCGCGCCACGGCACTCCCGCGGAGAAGGTGAGCACCCCGCGCAGCCCGTCGGCCAGCGCCGCCGACGGCAGGAACTGCAGCACGTCCGCGACCGCGCGCGGGAACTTGGCGAGCGGGATCGCGACCCCGCCGCCGAGCAGCAGCACCAGCCAGATCAGGTTTGCGGCGGCGAGCGTGATCTCGGCCCGCATCGTCCCGGCCAGCAGCAGCCCGAGCGTCCCGAAGGCCGCCGTGCCGAGGATGACGAGGAGCAGGACGACGACCGGGTCGCCGTGCGGGTGCCAGGCCAGGGCGGCACCGGCAAGTGCGATCAGTGCGACCTGAACGATCTCGACCAGCAGCACGGCGACCGTCTTGCCGGCGATGAGGACCGAGCGGGGCAGGGCGGTGCCGCCCAGCCGCTTGAGCACCCCGTACTTGCGCTCGAAGCCGGTGCCGATCGCCAGCCCGGTGAAGGACGCAGACATGACGGCCAGGGCCAGAATGCTCGGCACGACGAAGTCGATCCGGCGCTGCACGCCGAGGTCGGCGAGGGAGTACAGCAGCGGCAGGTTGAAGAAGACAAGCAGGAGCAGCGGGATGACCAGGGTGAGCCCGACCTGCTCGCCGTTGCGCAGCAGCAGCCGGAACTCCATCCCGGCCTGGGCTGCCAGCATCCGCTGCTTCGGCGCGGCGCCCGGAGCGGCACGAAAACCGGGCTCGCTCATCCGGCGTCCCCGCGGAGGTGCATAGCGTCCTCTGCGCAGCCCCTTCGTGGGGTGGTCACGTTCTCAGCTCCCGTCCGGTCAGCTCGAGGAACACGTCCTCGAGGCTGCGCCGCTCGACGGCCAGGTCCTCGGCGAGCACACCCTGGCCGGCGCACCACGCGGTGACGGTCGCGAGCAGCTGGGGATCGACCTCGCCGAGGACGAGGTAGTGGCCCGCGTCCTGCTCGACGACGTCGGCCCCGTCAGGGAGCGCGGCGCGCAGCAGGTCGAGGCGCAGCCCGCTGCGTGCGCGGAACCGGATCTGCCCCTCGGCGCCGGTGCGGGTGAGCTCGGCGGGAGTGCCCTGCGCGACGACCCGTCCCGCGTCGACGACGACCACGGAGTCCGCCAGCTCCTCCGCTTCGTCGAGGAAATGGGTGGTCAGGACGATGCTGACCCCGTCCTGCTTGAGCCGGCGAATGAGCTGCCAGGTGGCGCGGCGGGACTGCGGATCCATTCCGGCGGTGGGCTCGTCGAGGAAGACCAGCTCCGGGCGCGCGACGAGCGCGAGCGCGAGGGAGAGCCGTTGCTGCTGCCCGCCGGACAGGCGCTTGACCGGCGTGTTCGAGGCGGCCGCCAGGCCGACGGCCTCGAGCAACTGGTCGGGGTCCAGCGGCTGCGCGGCGTAGGCCGCGAACAGGCGCAGCAGCTCCACGGCCCGCGCGGCGGTGTACCCGCCGACGCCGTCCTGCAGCATCACGCCGACGCGGGGCTTGAGGCGGGCGGCGTCGCGGACCGGATCGAGGCCGAGCACACGGACGGTGCCCGAGTCGAGGCGGCGGAAACCTTCGCAAATCTCGATCGTCGTCGTCTTGCCTGCGCCGTTGGGCCCGAGGAGGGCGAGGACGCAGCCCCGCTCCAGCCGGAGGGACAGCCCGTCCACCGCCCGGTGCTCGCCGTAGGCCTTGACGAGATCGACGATCTCGACGGCGGCTACGGGGGGCACGAGGCCAGTGTAGGAATCCGCGCGGGGCCGGGCGTGCCGCTTGCGGCGCCTCTCACGGCGCGCACGGTTGCCAGCTGTCGGCCGGATGTTCGGCGCGGCGTCCTTCGCTGAGCGGCGGTGAGCGGCGCCGGTCGGAGCTAGATTTGAACGGCGCTTCCGGTGCTCGCGAAGCTGTTCACGTACTCCTGCTCGCTGAGCTGCTGTACTGCCGCCCGGACGATCTCCGTCACCTCGCGCAACACCCGCGAACTGCGCTCCTCGGCGGCGCGGTGACCGAAGGCCATCGGCGCGCCGAACGAGACGCGCACCGGTGCGCGGTGCCAGCGTGCCGAGCCCGGCGGCTGCACCTCGCGGGTCCCCGCGATGCCCACCGGCACGACCGGAGCACCGCTGCGCAGCGCCAGCCGGGCGACCCCGGTGCGGAACCGGTACAGGCGGCCGTCCGGCGATCTGGGTCCCTCCGGGAAGATGCCGAGAGCGCGCCCACCGGAGAGGACCTCGACGCCGATGTCGAGGACCGCCGCGGCCGACCGGGGGTCCGAGCGCTGCACCGGCACCTGGCCCATGCTGCGGAAGAACGCGGCCATCGCCCGGCCCCGCGGCCCGGGCGTGGTGAAGTACTCAGCCTTGGCGAAGTAGAACACCTGCCGGCGCGCCGCCAGTGGGGTGAAGAACTCGTCCGCGAACGAGACGTGGTTGCCGGCGAGAATGACCGGGCCGGTGCGCGGAACCAGGTCCAGGCCGGTGACGGTCGGCCGGTAGATCCCCCGCAACGCCGGCGCCAAGGTCAGTTCCAGCGCGCGGTAGAGCACGGACGGCAACCTACCGGCCGGGATCGGGCTTCTCGCCCGCGGAGCCTGGCGGCCGCGGTGCGGCCGCGCCGCCCGTGCCCGACCTTCGACGCCGGGCATCATCGATGCCGGGCACGGGTCCCGGCTCGACGAGCGCGTCACGGATCCGCCGGGAGGCTGACATGGTGGCGCGCACGGGGTGCCTGCGTTACCGCTCCAGCAAATAGGTCATACTGGTGTTGTGAAAATCGCGACGCGCAGCACGCAGGGCGGCGGACTCGACCGCACCCGCGACGCGGTCGCCCGACTGGTGCTGGAGCGGGGTCCGCAGAGCGCCGCCGCGCTCGCGCAGACGCTCGGACTCTCCGCAGCGGCCATCCGCCGCCATCTCGACGCGCTCGTCGCCGAGGGCCTGCTGATCGAGCGGGAGCCGCGGCCGACGCCGAGCCGGGGCCGCGGCCGCCCTGCCCGGGTCTACGCGCTCACCGACGCCGGTCGCGCGGCTTTTCCGCACGGTTACGACGACCTGGCGAGCACGGCGCTTCGCTATCTGCGCGACACCGGCGGTGACCGGGCCGTGACCGACTTCGCCGAACACCGGGCGTCCGAGCTCGCTCAGGCCCTGCAGCCGCAGGTCGACCAGCGCGCCGACCTCGAGGCGCGCGCCGACGCGCTGGCCGGCTCGCTCAGCGCGAACGGATACGCGGCCACGACCGAACGCGCGTCGGCCGGGGTGCAGATCTGTCAGCACCACTGCCCGGTCGCCCACGTCGCGGCCCAGTTCCCGCAACTGTGCGAGGCCGAGACCCGCGCATTCGAGCGCGTGCTCGGCACCTACGTCCAGCGGCTGGCGACCATCGCGCACGGCGACGGCGTCTGCACCACGCACGTCCCCGTCCGGAACGCCGCCGCACCGGCGGTTGTCGCACCGAAAGCACCCCCTACCGCCCTCTCCGGGAGGCCCTCCTTATGACCACTGCACCTGAGCGTGCGATCACCCAGGACGAGCAGATTGCGGCGCTGTCGCGCTACGGCTACGGCTGGGCCGACCCGGACGTCGCGGGCGCGATCGCGCAGCGAGGCCTGAACGAGGCGGTGGTCCGCGACATCTCGGCGAAGAAGCACGAGCCGGACTGGATGCTGCAGCGCCGGCTGAAGGCACTCGCGATCTTCGGCAAGAAGCCGATGCCGTCCTGGGGCGCCGACCTGTCCGGGATCGACTTCGACACGATCAAGTACTTCGTCCGCTCGACGGAGAAGCAGGCCGCCACCTGGGACGAGCTGCCCGCCGACATCAAGTCGACCTACGACCGGCTCGGCATCCCCGAGGCGGAGAAGCAGCGCCTCATCGCCGGTGTCGCCGCGCAGTACGAGTCCGAGGTCGTCTATCACAAGATCAATGAGGAGCTCGAGCGCCAGGGCGTGATCTTCCTCGACACCGACACCGGCCTGAAGGAGTACCCCGAGCTGTTCGAGGAGTACTTCGGCTCGGTCATCCCGTCCGGTGACAACAAGTTCGCCGCCTTGAACACCGCTGTCTGGTCCGGCGGGTCGTTCATCTACGTCCCGAAGGGCGTGCACGTCGAGATTCCGCTGCAGGCTTACTTCCGCATTAACACCGAGAACATGGGCCAGTTCGAGCGGACCCTGATCATCGTCGACGAGGGCGCATACGTGC
>JAICIE010000078.1 GCA_025924515.1 Jatrophihabitans sp.
AGGTCCTTGATGGCATACTTCTTGGCCCGGTCCACCACGTTCTGCACCACGGCGCCGGAGTTGAAGTCCTTGAAGTACAGCATCTCGGTGTCACCGTTGGCGTAGGTGACCTCCAGGAACTCATTGGACTTATCCGTGGAGTACATGGCTTCCACGGTGCGCTGGACCATGGCGTCCACGGTGGCCTGGACGTCACCGTTGTGTTCGGCGAGATCCGATTCGTGGAACGGCAGGTCCGGCGTGATGTATTTGTTGAAAATATCTGCCGCGGCTTCCGCGTCGGGCCGCTGGATCTTGACCTTCACGTCCAGCCGTCCCGGACGGAGGATGGCGGGGTCGATCATGTCCTCGCGGTTGGAAGCGCCGATGACGATGACGTTCTCGAGCCCCTCCACGCCGTCGATCTCGGACAGCAACTGCGGGACGATCGTGTTCTCGACGTCGGACGACACGCCGGAGCCCCGGGTGCGGAATATGGAGTCCATCTCGTCGAAGAAGACGATCACGGGGGTGCCCTCGGACGCCTTTTCCCGGGCGCGCTGGAAAACCAGCCGGATGTGCCGCTCGGTTTCGCCGACGTACTTGTTGAGGAGTTCGGGTCCCTTGATGTTCAAGAAGTAGGACGTTGCCTTCTCATCGCCGCCGCGAACCTTCTGTACCTGCTTGGCCAGCGAATTGGCGACCGCCTTGGCGATGAGCGTCTTTCCACATCCGGGTGGGCCGTAAAGCAGAATCCCCTTCGGCGGTCGCAGCTTGTGCTCACGGAACAGATCGGCGTGCAGGAACGGCAGCTCGACGGCGTCGCGGATGGCCTCGATCTGCCGGCTCAGCCCGCCGATGTCGCCGTAGTCGATGTCCGGAACCTCTTCGAGGATCAGTTCCTCGACCTCGCTCTTCGGGATCCGCTCGTACGCGTATCCCGAGCGCGGCTCCAGTAGCAGCGAGTCCCCCACCCGCAGCGTGCGGCCGCGCAGGGTGTCGGCGAGGTGGACGATCCGCTCCTCATCGGTGTGACCGATCACCAGCGCCCGGTCGCCGCCGTCGAGGATCTCCTTGAGCATCACGACGTCGCCGGCGCGCTCGAAGCCGCGCGCCGCGACGACGTTCATGGCCTCGTTGAGCATGACCTCCTGGCCGTGCTGCAACGACGCGACCTCGACCTCCGGCGAGACCGCGACCCGCAGCTTGCGTCCTGACGTGAAGATATCGACCGTGCCGTCGTCGAAGGTCTCGAGGAAGACGCCGTAGCCGCTGGGCGGCTGGGCCAGACGGTCGATCTCTTCCTTCAGCGCGATCATTTGATCACGGGCTTCGCGCAGCGTGTCAGCCAGTCGCTCGTTGCGATCGCTGAGTTGCGACACCCGATTCTGTGCGTCGGCGAGCCGGTCTTCCAGCAGCCGCATGTGGCGCGGCGACTCGGCGACCTTCGCGCGCAGGAGTTCGACCTCCTGCTCGAGGAAGGCAGTGCGCCGACGCAGCTCGGCGTCGGACACAGCCGAGCGTGGGTCACGCGGCTCGGAAACCATGCGGCACCTCCCGAATCCCCGGAGTGTTCGCGAAAACTCACCCTACACAGAAGAGGCGCCTCGGCCGGGGCTAAGTACCCTCGGGAGCGTCATCGTCCGAAGAAGTTCGAGGCTGAGGGACGGCGCGGATTCCGTGGGTGAACAACTGCAGGTGTGGATCGATCAGGATCTGTGCACCGGGGACGGTCTGTGTGTGCAGTACGCGCCTGAGGTGTTCGAGTTCGACATCGACGGACTCGCCTATGTGAAGGACGGCGCGGACGAGTTGCTGACCGCGCCGCGGGCCCGCGCCGCGGTGCCGGCGCGGCTGCGCCTGGACGTGATCAGTTCGGCGAAGGAATGTCCGGGCGAGTGCATCCACGTGGTCCGGGCCGAGGACGAGGTGGAGGTCGCCGGCCCGCAGTGATGTCGCGCCGGTGATCGCTAGCCGGCTCCCTTGGCCGGCCGTCGCTGCCGGAGAGGGGCGGTCACGCCGGGCGCGAGCCGCCGGGCGCTCACCAGGAAGGCCGTGTGCCCGATCATGCGGTGCTCGGGCCGCACCGCCAGCCCCACGACGTGCCAGCCGCGCATGAACGTCTCCCAGACGGTCGGCTCGGTGAACCCACCGGCGGCGCGCAGCGCCTCCACCAGCCGTGAGACCTGCGTCGTCGTTGCCACGTATCCCATCAGGACGCCGCCCGGCCGAAGCGCCGCGGCCGTAGCGGGCAACACCTCCTCGGGACTGAGCATGTCGAGCACGACCCGGTCGACCGGCTCCGCGGCAGGATGTTCCGCGGCGTCGCCGAGGCGCAGCTCCCAGGTCGGCGGGAGCTCGCCGAAGAAGGTCGCGACGTTTCGGGACGCGACCTCGGCGTGATCGTCGCGGATCTCGTACGACAGGACGCGGCCGGTCGGCCCCACCGCACGCAGCAGGGCGCAGGTGAGCGATCCGGACCCCGCGCCGGCTTCCAGCACCGTGGCACCGGGATGGATGTCGCCCATGGTCAGGATCTGCGCCGCGTCCTTCGGATAGATGACCGCGGCGCCGCGGGGCATCGACAGGACGAAGTCGACGAGCAGCGGACGAAGGGCGAGATAGGCCGTCCCGGCCGTGGACGTGACGACGCTGCCCTCGCTCGTGCCGATCAGGTCGTCGTGTGCGATCGCGCCGCGGTGCGTGTGGAACTGCTTCCCGGGCTCGAGGGTGACGGTGTGCAGGCGTCCTTTGGGGTCGGTCAACTGCACCCGCTCCCCTGCCGCGAACGGACCCGAGCCGGGTTGTCTCATGCCGACCGCAGGCGCAAGGCGCCCGCCAGGTCGGCCGCGGACAGGATCCCGGCCGGGGCTCCGCGGGCGTCGACGACGAGATACTCACTCGCCGGAGTCGCGCGCACCGCGTCGAGGAGCGCGGTGCCCGACAGGTCGACCGGCAGCACCAGGCCCTGATCCAGCGGGCGGGCGACCGTGCTCACGGCGGTCCACGCCCGCTGCTGCATCGGGACGGCGCTGATCCGGCGTTCCTCGACGATCGCGCTGGGCCGGTCGGCGGCGTCGACGAGGACCAGGCCGCCGACGCGCCCCTCGTTGGCGCGGCGCAGCGCCTCTGCGACCGAGACGTCCGACGGGACAAGAAGGCCGGGGCGCAGCAGCGCGGCCAGGTGCAGCGCGGGAGCCCGGTCGAGGACTTCGGCCAGGCGCAGCGACTGACCGGCGCCCACCCATAGATAGGCGGCCAGCACCAGGGTGATCAGTCCGGGCGTGATCCCGTATTGGCTCCGGTCGACGAGGATTCCGCTGACCGCGACGACGACCGCGATGACCCGGCCGCCCCAGGCGCTGATGCGGGTGGCGTTCAGACGCGAGCGCGCGACCGTCCAGACGAGTGCCCGCAGCAGGCGCCCACCGTCGAGGGGCAACCCGGGTAGCAGGTTGAACCCGGCGACCACCAGGTTGCCCCACATGAGCAGGGTCAGGACGACACCGGGCACGCTGTAGTAGTCCGTGGCCAGCCGGCCGGCCGCCGCCACCCCGCCGAGAGCCAGTGAGACGAGCGGGCCGGCGACCGACACCAGGAACTCGTCGCGCGGCCGGTCGGGCTCGTGCTCGATCTCGCTCACGCCCCCCAGGAGGAAGATCACCACTCGGCGCACGGGACGCCCCAGCGCGAGGCTGACCGCCGTGTGCCCGAGTTCGTGGGCAAGGACGCAGAGGGCGAAGACGATCGCGAAGGCGAGCGCGGCGAGGTAGGACGTGGTGCGACTCGTGCCCGGAACGACGGTCTTGATCAGCGAGCCGTAGGACAGCGTCAGCAGGAGCGCGATGATGAGCCAGGACGCCGAGAAGTAAAGCGGCACCCCGTAGAACCGGCCCACGCGGAACAGCCCGGAGCGGCGGTGCGGCTGCCGCGCTGCCGGGGGGTCGCTCATGCCGGCGACTGTACGGCGCAAGTGCGACAGGACGGCTACGGTCGTGGCCGTGAGCGACCGCGATCCCGGAGGTCCCCACGCCGAGCAGGACCTTGCCCCACTTCCGGGCCGGGGCGGGGCGGAAGGCCGGCTCCGGGCGGGTGCGCCGGGGCGTGTCCGGGCTCGTCGTCGTGCTGCTCGTGGTCGCCGCCGTCCTGGCGCTTCGCACCTACGTCCTCGCCCCGTACTACATCCCGTCGGCCTCGATGGAACCGACGTTGCACGGCTGCCCGGGTTGCGACAACGACCGCGTCCTGGTCGACAAGCTGAGCTACCACCTGCATGCGGTGCATCGCGGCGACGTCGTGGTCTTCGACCGGCCGGCCACCTGGCAGGTGCCCGACGCCGTCCTGATCAAGCGCGTGGTCGGGCTGCCCGGTGACCGGCTGAGCCTGCGCCGGGGCCACCTCTACATCAACGGCTTGCAGCTCGCCGAGCCGTACCTGAACAAGCAGTGCCCGCCGCTGCACTCGCTGCGGCCCGGCTCCACCGTGTCTCGCATCGGTCCGGTGCCGGCCGACGAGGTCTTCGTGATGGGCGACAACCGGTGCGACTCCAGCGACAGCCGGGTGTTCGGCCCGGTCCCGGAGAACGACCTGGTCGGCCGCGCGGTCCTGCTCGTCTGGCCGCTCAAGCGGCTGCACTATCTCTGACTATCTCTCGCGGGACTCTCGCTGACGCGCCTGTCGGTTCGCGAAACTGTCGTAGGGCCGTCTTAGGGTCTTCGCCATGACCGAGACCGCGTTGCCGCCCGTCGTCGTCGGCTCGCTGTCCCCGTCACGCGCCGCCGACTTCAAGAGCTGTCCCTTGCTGTACCGGTTCCGCTGCATCGATCGCCTGCCGGAGTCGCCGTCGCGCCTGGCCACCCGCGGCACGCTGGTTCACGCGGTTCTCGAGCGGCTGTTCGACCTACCGGCGGCCGGGCGCACGCTCGAGGCCGCGCGGGACCTGCTTCCCGCGGCCTGGCAGCGGCTGGTCGACGAGTGTCCGGAGGCGGCGGACCTGTTCGCCGACGACTCCGACGGCGCGGATTTCGGTGAGTGGATGGCTTCGGCCGGGAAACTGCTGTCCAACTACTTCGCGCTCGAAGACCCGACGCGCCTCGAGCCTGCGGCCCGCGAGGAACTCGTCGAGGTGGTGCTCGACGGGCTGCGGCTACGCGGATACGTCGACCGGCTCGATATCTCGCCCGCAGGCGACCTACGGGTGGTGGATTACAAGACCGGAGCCACGCCGCGCGAGGCGTTCGAGGCCAAGGCGCTGTTCCAGATGAAGTTCTACGCGCTCGTTCTCTGGCGCACCCGCGGCGTCGTTCCCCGGATGTTGCGGCTCATGTACCTGTCCGATTCCGACACGCTCACCTACGCTCCCGATGCCGACGAACTGCTGCGCTTCGAGCGCACCCTGAAGGCGCTGTGGGCGGCGATCGAGCGAGCTCTGCAGACCGGGGACTTCCGGCCGCGTCCCAGCAGGCTCTGCGAGTGGTGCGAGCACCGGGCGCTGTGCCCGTCGTTCGGTGGCACGCCGCCGCCGTTTCCCGTCGAGGCGCTCGGGTCCGCTCACGACGACCGCCGCGCGCCGTCGGTCCCCGGCTAGACGCAGGGCGGGTCCGCGTCCGCCGTGCCGGCCAGCACGGTCTCGCAGCGCCGCAGGACCGCGGCCGGCGACAGCCAGGTCGCGCACCGGAAGTCGATCGGGCAGTGCTGCAACCCGCAGGGATTGCAGCCGACGTCGACCAGCGCGACGCCGTGGCGCGATGGGTCTGCGCCGCGCCAGCGGACGGCGTCCCCGGCGAGATAGACGGTGACCGTGGGGGTCCGCCGGGCGACCGCGACCTGCACGATGCCGGTGTCGTTGCTCACCACGAGCCGCGCGCCGTCGACGACGGCAGCGGCTGCCCCCAGCGAGGTCCGTCCGGCCAGTTGTAGGGCGGTCTCGTCCATCCGGTCGGCGACCTCCGCCACCAGGTCCTTCTCGGAGGTGACCCCGGTGAGGACCACCGGGATGCCGCGGTGCACCAGGCCGTCGGCCACCGCTGCGAACCGGGCCGGCGGCCAGCGGCGGCTGTCGGCCGTCGCGCCGGGGTGCACGATCGCGTAGCCGCGCAGTCCGCCGAGCAGGGCACCGGCCTCGTCCTGGTCGTCCCCGGTCAGCGGGAGCTCCAGGTGCCCGCCGTCCGGAGGGGCGCCGAGGAAGTCCACCAGGCGCAGGTGCCGGTCGATCTCGTGCGCGCGGAAGGGATAGGGCAGGTGTGTCGCGAGCGATCCCGAGTGGGCGCCGGGGGTTAAAAACCCGCCGGCGATCCGGGCGCCGATCTGCTCGGTGACCCGGTTGGCCGCGGGCAGCGCGCCGTACATCTGCACGGCGAGGTCGAAGTGCCGCGCCCGCATCTCGGCGCGGAAGGCCCGCCAGATGTCGTCCGGCGGGGCCGGACGCTCCGGGATGTCCGGGTGACCCGGAAAGGGCACGAACTCGTCGACGTAGGCGCATTGCCGCCGGACCACGTCCTCGACCTCAGCGAAGCTGATCATGGTCACCCGCAGGTCCGGACGTGCCCGCCGCACGGCGCGCAGCGCCGGCACCGAGGCGAGCAGATCACCGAGCCCGGTCCGGAGCCGGACGACGGCGAGCGTGCGCACCGACGGGTCGGCCAGGGGCCGCAGCGGGAAGGGCGCGGCCACGCTCCATCCGGGTCGCGTCACAGCACCGACCGTGTCGCCGAGGGACTCCGGGCCACGGTCGGCCGGGCGGCGACGGCCTCGCGGTAGACGTCGAGGACCCGCCCGGCCAGCTCGTCCCACTGATACTCCTGGGCGGCGCGGCGGCAGGCCACCTGCATTCGCGCCCGGATCGCCGGCGCGGCGAGCAACCCGTCGATGGCACCGGCCCACCGATCCGGTTGGCCCGGCGGGACGAGGATCCCGGTCTCGCCGTCGCGTACGACATCCGGGATCCCGCCGACCCGGCTGGCGACGACGGGCGCCCCGGAGTGCAGCGCCTCGGCCAGCACGGAGCCCATCTCCTCGTACACCGACGGCAGCGCCACCAGGTCGGCCGCGGCCAGCAGTCCCGGTATCGCGGCATGCGGCTGGAAGCCGAAGCGGTGCACGCGGGCGCGGATCTCGGCCGGAAGCGCGTCGAGCGCCGTGTCGACGGCAGGCCGGTCGGGACCGTCGCCGACGAGGACGAGCGAGGCCTCGCTGCGCATCCGGCCGAACGCGCGAACGAGCGTCGGCACGTCCTTCTGCTGCGCCAGCCGACCGACGTACAGCACGATCGGCCTGGGGACTGACGCCAGCAGCGGGCTCGGTGCCGCGTCCCGGAACAGACTGCATTCGACGCCCGACGGGATGACGGCCGTCCGGTACGGCCCACCGAGGCGCGCGGCGGTCGTCCGCGTCAGTGCGATCACCGCGGACGCCGAGCGGAGCGCGGATTCCTCGACTGCGCCGCCGAGGAGGTTCAGCGCGGTGAGCCGCCGACCGAGCCGCGGAACCGAGTGCCTCAGGCTGCAGTGCAGCGTCACCACGAGCGGGCAGCCGGCCCGGCGCGCGATCCCGGCCGCCAGCGGCAGCAGCGCAAGGTCCTCGCCCTGGTGTGCGTGGACGAGGTCGACGGACCCGTGCCGCAGCGCCGCCCGTGCCGCGCCGAGCGCCCAGCCCTGCCGCAGCCGCGCAATCGGGAGGCCGACGCGGACCACGGTGGTCTGCCGGCCGACCCGGTGGACGCCAGCCGGACCGCCCAGCCGCGCGGTGATCACCGTCTGGTGCAGGCCGCGGGCGTCGAGCGCCCGGGTCAGCGCCGCGGTGTGGGTCTGCATCCCGCCGATCGGGTCATACTCCGGCCGACCCACGTCAGCGTCGTCGGGCTCGAACACCGAGCAGAGTCGAAGCACCCGCAGACTCATCGACGCGTCCCTCCCGGTTGCGCAACGTTTGCAGTCTGAATGGTGGCATCGGCTCGGCGGTGGTCAGCCGACCGGTCCCGAACCGGGACCCCTCGACGAGGCAGCCGCTCGGCGCAGGACAGGTGTCAACCGCGGCGCGATCTCGTTGCGCACCAGTCGCAGCGCGGACGCGATGGCCATGTGCATGTCCAGGTAGCGGTAACTGCCGAGCCGTCCGCCGAAGAACACATCACGCTCGGCGGCGGCCATGGACCGGTAGCAGAGCAGCCGGTCGCGGTCCGCGGGCGCGTTCACCGGGTAGTACGGTTCGTCGCCGGACTCCGCGCGGCGGGAATATTCGCGTGCGATGACAGTGCAGTCCTGCGTATGCCTGCGTTCCGGATGCAGGTGGCGGAACTCGTGCACCCGCGTCCAGGGCACCTCGACGTCCGCATAGTTCAACACGGCGGTGCCCTGATGATCAGGAACCGGAAGTGTCCTTCGCTCGAAGTCGAGGGTGCGCCATGACAACGCCCCGGCGCGGCAGTCGAAATAGCGGTCGAGCGGGCCGGTGTAGACCAGTGGAACCCGCGGAAGCTCGCGGCGGACGTCGAAGAAATCAACACCGCACGCCACGGTGATGAGCGGGGAGGACGCCATTCGCTTGAGCCAGGGGGCATATCCGTCGACGGGCAACCCCTGCCAGGTGTCGTCGAAATACCGGGTGTCGAAGGCGTACCGCACGGGAAGGCGACCGATCACCGACCCCGGGAGCTCGCGTGGGTCCGTCTGCCACTGTTTGGCGGTGTAGCCGCGCACCAGCGCGTCATACAGGCGCGGACCGATCGTGGCGAGTGCGCGCTGCTCGAGGCTCTCACCGGCGCCGTCCGCCGCGTACGGGGCAGCCTCCGACCGGATCAGCTCGCGCGCCTGCGCGGGAGTCAGATGCCGACCGTAGAAGGCGCAGATCGTCGCGAGGTTGATCGGCATCGGGAACACCCGCTCACCGCTCACGGTGAAAACGCGATGCTCGTACCGAGTGAAGGCGGTGAATCGGTTGACATAGCGCCACACGTCCTCGTTCGACGTGTGGAACAGGTGCGAACCGTACCGGTGCACCTCGATCCCGGTCTGCGGATCGATCTCCGACCACGCATTTCCGCCGAGGTGCCGGCGTCGCTCGATGAGCAGCACCCGTTTGCCGAGCTCCCGCGCGGTCGTTTCGGCGACCGTCAGCCCGAACAGGCCCGCTCCGACCACGACCAGGTCCGGTTCGCCGTCCGCTTCGGCGGTGCGTGCCGCGGGGCTCACCGGACGAAGCTCATCAGCGGAACGGCCGTCTCCTCCGGTTCGAGGCCGCCGTGGAAACCGACCAGACCGCGCACGCCGTCGGGCTCGTGCCCTCGTGCGGTGACGATCGTCCGGCCGGTGCAGACCACGACGACGTCCCCGAGCCGGGCACGGAAGGACGAGCGCATCGGTCCGTACCAGCCCCGCGAGATGGCGTCGTCGCGGTCGAGCACCACGGCCCGCTCCCCCAGCACCGTGTGCCAGGTCGCGAGAACGTCCGCGGCCGCCCCCGGCCGGGTGTGCAGGTAACGGACCCGCGGTTCTCCTGCGATCACCCGGATGCCCTGGCACAGGCGTTCGTCATTGGACAGCTCGATGCGGTCGGCCGGCGGCACGTCGATGGCCCCGTGGTCCCCCGTCACGATCAGCGCCGCGCCCGCGGGCATCCCCTCGACGACGCGTTGCACGAGCCTGCCGACCGCGCGGGCCGCGCGTCCCCACTTGCGTGAGGCCACGCCGTGCAGGTGCGCCGCAGTGTCGAGGCTCGGGTGGTAGCCGTAGACGAGACGCGCGCCGCTGTGCAGTTCGGCGAGCACTCGATCGGCGACCTCGCGGCTGTCCGAGGCGCCGACATAGCGGCCGTCGCCGTACGCGGCCCGGGTCAGTCCGGTGCCTTCGAACGACGGGCGGGACACCACGCTGGTCGCAATCCCGGCCGCGTCGAGACGGGTCATTATCGACGGCACAGGTTGCCATTCGCCGACCGGCGGGTCGTTGTCCCAGGAGATGTGCGTGAGCACCCGGTCGGTACCCGGGATGGCGACGGTGAAGCCCACCACGCCGTGCTCCCCGGGCAGTGTTCCCGTCCCCAGCGTCACGAGGCTCGTCGGCGTGGTTGACGGGAAGGAACTCTGCAGCGGGGTCAGTGTGCCGACTCGTTCGCTGAGGACGTCCTTCAGAAAAGCTGACTTCTTGGCGGCCCGGGGCAGCAGGTGGTAGCCGAAGCCGTCGATCAGCAGCACCGCGACCTGGCGGGGATCCCCGAGTCGGGTCCGCAGGTCGAGCGGATCATGCACGTCCCGGAGGCCCAGTACGGCCGCCACTCCGGGAAGGACGCCCGCCAGCCCGCCGAGATCCAGTGCGGTCATCGTGCGGCTCGGACGGACAGACGGCGCGACCGGACGATCTCCTCCAGGCCGTCGGGGTCGAGGTCCACGAGCGATTGCACGAGCGTGCGACCCGCTCCAGGAGGAATCGGCACGTGGTGCGGCACGGCTACGACTACGCAGCCCGCGGCCTCCGCGGATGCGATACCGGTGTTCGAGTCCTCGATCGCCACGCAGTAGGCCGGGTCGACGCCGATGCGCTCGGCCGCCGTCAGGTAGGCCTCCGGGTGCGGCTTGCCGTCGGCGACCTGGTCGCCGGTGACGACGGTCGCGAACGTCCCGGCCGGCAGGAGCGCCGTCAGGGTGTCGGCGAGGCGGGCGTAGGACATCGTCACCAGGGCGCAGGGAACGCCTCGCTCCGCAAGCTGCGTCAGCAGCGCCACCGCGCCGGGCCGCCATGGCATCGCCCGGCGCGCCGCCGCGATCACCTCGTCGAGGAGCCGCTCGACGATCTCGTCCGGCGGCAACGGGACGCCGCCGCGGTCGCGGATGTAGACCGCGGACGTGGGTAGCGCGTTGCCGATCAGCGAGCGCGCGTCCTCGTCGGTCCACGTGCCGCCGTAGGACTCGACCAATGCATATTCAGCGGCGATCCAGTATGGCTCGGTATCGACGAGGGTTCCGTCCATGTCGAAGAGGACCGCCTGTAACAGACGGTCGTCGCAATCGGTCGGGTCGATGGTCATCGACTACGAGTAGACACTGCCGAAGCACTCGGCGCGTTGACGGGTGAGCAGGACGGCGGCGGTGAACCGGCGGAAGAGCCAGAGCCCATCGTCGTGCCTTCCGTATCCGAGGACAGGAAGACCCTCACGTGTTGAAGTACTTCGCCTCGGGATGGTGCACGACGATCGCGTCGGTCGACTGCTCCGGATGCAACTGGAACTCCTCGGACAGCGTCACGTTGACGCGTTCGGGGCGCAGCAGGTCGACGATCTTCGCGCGGTCTTCGAGCGCCGGACAGGCGCCGTAACCGAGTGAGTAGCGCGCGCCGCGGTAGCCGAGCTTGAAATACTCCTCGACCTCGGCGGGATCGTCCCCGGCAACCGGCCGGCCACCGGGAAGAAGCAGTTCTTCTCGCACCCGGCGGTGCCAGTACTCGGCGAGCGCCTCGGTGAGCTGGACCGACAGCCCGTGCGCCTCCAGGTAGTCGCGATATGCGTTCGCCTCGAAAAGCGACCGGGTGAATTCGCTGATCTTCGGGCCGACCGTCACGATCTGGAAGCCGACCACGTCGGTCTCGCCGGAGTCCTCGGACCGGAAGAAATCGGCCAGGCAGAGCCGCCGCTCGCGCCGCTGTCTCGGGAACGTGAATCGCACCCGCTCCCCACCGGACTCGCCCAGGACGATCAGGTCGTCGCCCTTGCTGACACACGGGAAGTAGCCGTAGACGACGGCGGCCTCGAGCACCCCTTCGGTCTGGAATCGTTGCAGCCAGTAGCGCAGTCGCGGGCGTCCATCGGTCTCGACGAGTTCCTCGTAGGACGGGCCCGACGTTCCGGCCCGCGCCCCGCGCAACCCCCACTGGCCCATGAAGGTGGCCCGCTCATCGAGCAGCGCCGCGTAGTCGGCCAGCGCAATGCCCTTCACCACCCGGTCGCCCCAGAACGGCGGGGTGGGGATCGGGTTGTTAGTGGCCACGTCGGAGCGGGCCGGCTGCTCGGCGAGTTCGGCCGCCTCGGCCGCGCGTCGTGCCTCGGCGATCTTGCGAGACCGCTCCCGGCGGGCGCGGCGCTCGGCGAGCCTGCGGGCCTCGTCCTGCGAGAGCTTGGTGTCGTCCGGACCGTCGACTCCCGAGGCGACACCCCGCCGGGTGGCCATTAGGGCGTCCATCAGCCGGAGCCCTTCGAATGCGTCGCGGGCGTAGCGGACGTCCCCTTCGAAGAGCTCGCTGAGGTCCTGCTCCACGTACCCGCGGGTGAGCGCGGCGCCGCCGAGCAGCACCGGCCACCGGTCAGCGAGACCGCGAGCGTTGAGCTCCTCGAGGTTCTCCTTCATGATCACTGTGCTCTTGACCAGGAGACCTGACATTCCGATGACGTCGGCGCGGTTCTCCTGCGCCGCCTCGAGGATCGCGTTGATCGGTTGCTTGATGCCGATGTTCACAACGCTGTAGCCGTTGTTCGACAAGATGATGTCGACGAGGTTCTTGCCGATGTCGTGCACGTCGCCGCGAACGGTGGCGAGCACGATCGTGCCTTTGCCGGCATCGTCGGCCTTCTCCATGTGCGGCTCTAGATAGGCGACGGCGGTTTTCATCACTTCTGCCGACTGCAGGACGAACGGCAATTGCATCTGTCCTGAGCCGAACAGCTCCCCCACCGTCTTCATCCCGGCGAGGAGCGTGTCATTGATGATGTCGAGCGGCGGCCGATTCCGCATCGCCTCGTCGAGGTCGTCCTCGAGGCCGACGCGCTCGCCGTCGACGATGCGCCGCTGCAGCCGGTCGTCCAACGGCAGCGCCGCCAGTTCCTCGGCGCGCGAGGCTGCCGACGACTGTGTGGAGACTCCCTCGAACAGCTGCAGGAACCGCTGCAGCGGGTCGTAACCGTCGCTGCGGCGGTCGTAGAGGAGGTCGAGGGCGACGTCGCGCTGCTGGTCAGGGATCCTGGACATCGGAAGGATTTTCGAGGCATGCAGGATCGCGGAGTCGAGGCCTGCCGCCAGGCATTCGTGCAGGAATACGGAATTGAGCACCTGCCGGGCCGCGGGGTTCAGCCCGAAGCTGATGTTCGACAGACCGAGGGTCGTCTGCACGTCCGGATGGCGCTGCTTGAGCAGGCGGATGCCCTCGATCGTCTCCAAGCCATCGCGGCGGCTTTCCTCCTGGCCGGTGGCGATGGTGAAGGTCAGGCAGTCGACGAGGATGTCGCTCTCGCTCATCCCCCAGGTGTCAGTCAGGTCGGAAATGAGCCGCTCGGCGACGGCGACCTTCGTCTCGGCCGTGCGCGCCTGCCCCTGCTCGTCGATCGTGAGGGCGATCACCGCGGCGCCGTGCTCGCGCACCAGCCGCATGATCCTTGCGTACCGCGACTCCGGACCGTCCCCGTCCTCGAAGTTCACCGAGTTGATCACACACCGCCCGCCGAGCATCTCGAGGCCGGCTTCGAGGACGGGGGGCTCGGTGGAGTCGAGAACGATCGGCAGGGTCGACGCGGTGGCGAAGCGGCCGGCGATCTCACGCATGTCGGCGGCGCCATCGCGGCCGACGTAGTCGATGCAGACGTCGAGCATGTGCGAGCCGTCGCGGATCTGCGCCCGGGCGGTCTCGACGCAGTCGCCCCAGCGGGCCTCGAGCATCGCCTCGCGGAAGGCCTTGGAGCCGTTGGCGTTGGTTCGCTCGCCGATCGCCATGACCGTGACGTCCTGACGGAACCCAACCGCTTGGTACAGCGAGGACGCGCCCGGCTCGGTGCGCGCGTCGCGGGCGCGCGGGGTCAGGTCGCGCACGGCGTCGACGACCTGCCGGATGTGCTCCGGCGTCGTCCCGCAGCAGCCGCCGACGAGGGTCGTGCCGAACTCGGTGACGAACTGCGCCAGTGCGCGGGCGAGCTCCTGCGGTTGTAGCGGATAGGTCGCGCCGGAGGGGCCCAGCTCGGGCAGGCCCGCGTTCGGCATGACCGAGATCTGCCGCTCGGCGTACCGGGACAGATAGCGCAGGTGCTCGCTCATCTCGGCGGGACCGGTCGCGCAGTTGAGTCCGATGACGTCGATCCCCAACGGCTGCAGCGCCGTGAGCGCCGCGCCGATCTCCGAGCCGAGCAGCATGGTGCCGGTCGTCTCGACCGTCACGTGCGCGATCAGCGGCACGGTCGTGCTCATCTGGAGCATCGCCCGCCGCGCGCCGAGGATCGCCGACTTCGCCTGCAGCAGGTCCTGGCAGGTCTCGACGATCACCGCGTCGATCCCACCCTCGAGCATGCCGGCGACCTGCTCCGCGTAGGCGTCGCGCAGCGTGGCATAGCGAACATGGCCGAGAGTGGGCAGCTTGGTGCCCGGGCCGACCGAGCCGAGCACCCACCGCGGCCGGTCGGGCGTCGACCAGCCGGAGGCCACCTCGCGGGCCAGGCCGGCCGCCGCGCGGGACAGCTCCCGGATCCGGTCGAGGATCCCGTACTCACCGAGGTTGGCGTAGTTGGCGCCGAAGGTGTTGGTCTCGACCGCGTCGGCCCCGGCCGCGAAATAGGCATCATGGACGCTACGCACCACGTCAGGACGGGTCACGTTGAGGATCTCGTTGCACCCCTCGTGGTGCTGGAAGTCGTCGAGAGTGAGGTCGGCCGCCTGGAGCATCGTGCCCATCGCCCCGTCGCTGACGACGACGCGCTCGCGCATCGTCTCGAGCAGTGCGGACGCGACCGGTCGATACATGGCTCTCAGGCTACCGGCGGGCTCCCCGCGCGACGGCCGGCCCGCGCCGGAGGCCCGGATGCGCGGGGTCCCGGTCGTAGGCTGGGCGTCATGATGCGCGATCACCGCCCGGCCACTCGGGACGCGGAGCGATGACCGAGCTCGACGACACGGACTGGCCACGGCTCACCGATCCCGTCCTCGTCGCAGCGTTCGAGGGCTGGAACGACGCCGGCGACGCGGCGACCGGCGCGGTCGAGCACCTGGAGCTGGTGTGGGACGCGCAGCCGCTCACCGAGATCGACCCGGACGAGTACTACGACTTCCAGGTCAACCGGCCGACCGTGTCGCTGGTGAACGGGGTCAGCCGCCGGATCGCCTGGCCGACCACACGCTTCTCGGTATGCCGTCCGCCGGGGGCGGAGTTCGATCTCGTCCTCGTGCGCGGCATCGAACCGAACATGCGGTGGCGCGGTTTCTGCCGGGAGCTGCTCGCGGTGATCGAGGAGCTCGACGTCCGCACGGTCGTCACGCTCGGCGCCCTGCTCTCCGACACGCCGCACACCCGGCCGACGCAGGTGACCGGGACGGCGTACGACGCGGAGGCGGCGGCAAGGTACGGGCTGGAGAACTCCCGGTACGAAGGCCCCACCGGCATCGTCGGCGTGCTGCAGGACGCCTGTGTCGCCTCCGGCATTCCGGCGGTCTCGTTCTGGGCCGGGGTGCCGCACTACGTTGCCCAGCCGCCGAACCCGAAGGCGACGCTGGCGCTCCTGCACGCCGTCGAGGAGGTGCTCGACCTGCCCGTGCCGCTGGCGGAGCTGCCACAGCAAGCCGACGAGTGGCAGAAGCTCGTCGACGAGATGGCGGCCGAGGACGACGAGGTCACCGAGTACATCCGCAACCTGGAGGAGCGCGACGACGAGATCGACCGGACCGAGCTGAAGTCGGCGTCCGGCGAGGCGATCGCGCGCGAGTTCGAGCGCTACCTGCGCCGGCGCGACCGGGGCACCGGCCACGCCGGTGGTTCGGCGGGGTGAGGTGCGCCTGCCTCCGGCGCTGGCG
>JAICIE010000079.1 GCA_025924515.1 Jatrophihabitans sp.
CCGACGAACCCGGTCACTCCCGGCGTGTTCCGGACGGCGCCCCACGACTCGTCGTTGAGGTCCATCCGCACGAGGATGTAGCCCGGGAACACCTTGCGCTGCACCTGCTGGCGCTTGCCGTTCTTGATCTCGACGACGTCTTCCGTCGGCACCTCGACCTGGAAGATGTAGTCCTCCATGTCCAGGGACTGGATGCGGCTCTCGAGGTTGGCCTTCACCTTGTTCTCGTAGCCCGCGTAGCTGTGCACGACGTACCAGTCGCCGAACTGCGTTCGCAGCTGCCGGCGCAGCGTCTCGAGGGGATCGTCGGACGATTCGTCGGACGGTGGCTCCCCGAGCGACGTCTCGGACACCACGCTCGTGTCCTCGTCGACGTCTTCGACCTGCTCGCCGCCGCCGAGGGCGGACACGTCGATCGACCCCTTCTCGTCGCCGCCGATGCGCTCGCCGTCCTCGGCTCCGAGCAGCCGGGCGGCAGCGTCCACGTCGGTCGGGCCGCCGTCAACGGATTCCTCGCTCTCGCTGCGCGGACCGAAGGGGTCGGCAAAATCGCTGGTGCTGCGCTCGTCGGCGGCAGCGTCGTACTCGGACACGATGTCTAAACCTCTTACCTACCTGCTGGGTGCGGCTGGACGGCGGTTCAGCCGAACAGCAGCAGCACCAGCCTCGCGAAGCCCACGTCGAGTCCGGCGACGATCGCCACCATGATCACGACGAAGACGATGACGACGATGGAGTACGTCACGAGCTCGCTGCGCGAAGGCCACAGGACCTTGCGCAGCTCGGAGACGCTCTCACGGACGAAGCGCGTCGGCCGACCACCGCGCGGGCCCGCTGCACGCGGGGCTGCGGGCTCGATGCGAGTCGCGGTCACGCGCTCTCCTCTCCACTGCCTGTTCCAGCCCCGGCGGGCGCCGGTGCCAACCACTGCGCAGGGGCGACAGGACTCGAACCTGCAACCGCCGGTTTTGGAGACCGGTGCTCTACCAATTGAGCCACGCCCCTGTGGCTGCTGAGGCATCGGGCGCCATCAGCGCGGACCTGCCCGCAGGCACGCTCACGCAGGCCTGGCGTTCGACCCCGGCGCCGCCAGTCTACGGGTCGGGGCTACGGCGCACCAAGTCCGGGCAGCCCTGCCCATCTGGGACCATTGCCACATGGGTTCTCGAGTGTCCGACCGCATCGGTGCCATCGCCGAGTCCGCAACCCTCGCCGTCGACGCGAAGGCCAAGGCGTTGAAGGCTGCGGGTCGTCCCGTCATCGGGTTCGGCGCGGGCGAACCGGACTTCCCCACACCGGACTACATCGTCGAGGCAGCGGTCGCCGCGTGTCGCGACCCGAGGAACCACCGCTACACACCGGTGGCGGGCCTGCCGCAGCTGCGGTCGGCAATCGCCGCGAAGACGGCCCGCGACACCGGCTACACCGTCGAGGCCGCGCAGGTCCTCGTGACGAACGGCGGCAAGCAGGCGGTCTACAACGCGTTCGCCACGTTGCTCGACCCGGGCGACGAGGTGTTGCTGATCGCGCCGTACTGGACGACCTATCCCGAGGCCATCAAGCTCGCCGGCGGCGTGCCGCTCGAGGTCCTCACAGACGAGAGCACGGGGTATCTGACGTCGGTCGACCAGCTCGAGGCGGCCCGCACCGACCGCGCGAAGGTGTTGCTGTTCGTGTCGCCGTCGAACCCCACCGGGGCGGTGTATCCGCGGGCTCAGGTGGAGGAGATCGGCGCGTGGGCCGCCTCGCACGGGCTGTGGGTCGTCACCGACGAGATCTACGAGCACCTCGTGTACGGCGACGCGGCAGCCCAGGGCGCGACCGCCGCGTCGATCGCGCCGTCAGCCGGCGACAAGGTCGTGGTCCTCAACGGAGTCGCCAAGACCTACGCGATGACCGGATGGCGCGTCGGCTGGCTCATCGGCCCGGCGGACGTGGTCAAGGCGGCCGCCAACCTGCAGTCACACGCGACCTCCAACGTGAACAACGTGGCGCAGCTCGCCGCACTCGCTGCGGTCACCGGTGATCTCTCTGCGGTGGCCGAGATGCGCGCGGCCTTCGACCGGCGCCGCCGCACGATCGTCTCGCTGCTGTCCGATGTCCCGGGAATCGTGTGCCCGGAGCCGCAGGGCGCCTTCTACGTCTATCCGTCGGTCAAGGGTCTGCTCGGCAAGCCGCTGCGCGGCCGTACCGCGACGTCGACCGCCGAGCTCGCCACCGTGATCCTCGAGGAGGCCGAGGTGGCAGTCGTCCCCGGGGAGGCCTTCGGCACGCCGGGCTACCTGCGCCTGTCCTACGCCCTCGGCGACGACGACCTGGCGGAGGGCATCGCCCGGATCGGCAAGCTGGTCGCCGACGGCTCCTAGGACTGCGCGCGCTCGGCGGCCCACTGCGCGCCGGTGTCCTCCTCCGCGCGGATCGTCGATTCGATGATCGGCCGGGCCAGGTGTTCGAGGGACCGGCCGATCATCGGGACGTGCGCCCGGAACTCCGCGTCCAGGACTACTCGGGCGCTCGACGGTCCGTCGGGGGCCAACGTGATCGTCCCCGTCATGGACACCGGGGCGGGACGCATGTCGACCTCCAGCTCCCCGACCCGTCCGCCGCGTGCGTCCGGACCGCCCCAGCGGATCGTCTCCGTGGTGGTGAGCCCCGACGGGATGAACTTGCGGATCAGCGCGGGGAACCCGTGCGGAAGCAGGCTGCGACGGGTGACGACGACCGCGGTCGAGCCGGAACGGGTGACCGTGACCTCCGCGCCGGCCGCGCCCCCGGCCGCGCACTTGGCTTGCTGATAGCGCGGGTCGAGGTTCATCTCGAAGGTCTGCGCCGCGGACAGCGGCACCACCGACTCGTGCCGCACTCTCACCGCGCGCTCACCGTGCTGTCATCGCGGCCGCACCACGGCCCGGGCCTTCGCCAGGACGGTTTCGCCGTTGACGGTGGCGACGAGGTCGACCGCGACGTCACCGTCCGCACGGATCTCGCGGACGGTGCCCGTAACGCGGAGGACGGCGCCGTCAGGGTCCGGCACGACGACCGGCCGGGTGAACCGCACCCCGTACTCGACGACGGAGCCGGGATCGCCGGTCCAGTCGGTGACCACCCGGATCGCGACGGCCATCGTGTACATGCCGTGGGCGATGACGTCCGGCAGCCCCACGGCCGTCGCGAACCGCTCGTTCCAGTGGATCGGGTTGAAGTCGCCGGACGCGCCGGCATAGCGGACCAGATCCGCGCGCACGATCGGGAACTCCTGGGCCGGCAGGCTCTGGCCGACCTCGATGTCGCCGACGGTCGTCATGCCGCCGCTCCGCGCACGACGATCGTGGAGTAGGCCGTCGTCACGGGCTCCCCGGCGACCGTGCTGACCTCGCTGCGGGTGCTCACCAGGTCGTTGCCCGCGGCGGCGCGGATGTCGGCGACGGTCACGACGACCTGCAGCAGGTCGCCGGCGCGGATGGGCCGCACGTGCACGAAGCGTTGTTCGCCGTGCACGACACGGGCGTAGTCGACACCGAGCTCGGGATCCAGCACGACCTGGTGTCCGGCCTTCAGCGTCAGGATGATCGCGAAGGTCGGCGGCGCGATGACGTCCTCGTAGCCCAGTTCTTGCGCGGCCGCCTGGGACCGGTAGACCGGATTGGGGTCGCCGATCGCCTCGGCGAACTCGCGGATCTTCTCCCGGCCGACCTCGTAGGGCGGCGTCGGCGGATAGGTGCGGCCGATGAAGGACTGGTCCAGCGGCATGGCTCTGGACGCTACTGACCGGGCGGGCGCGGCGCGCGCGGCGGGGTGACGGGAAGGACATCGGCCCCGTCCGGCTGCTGCCGGACGGGGCCGATGCGGACGCAGACGGGCGTCAGCGGGTCTCGCGGTGCTCGGTGTGCCGGCCACAGTTCGGGCAGAACTTCTGCAGCTGCAGCCGGTCGGGGTCGTTGCGCCGGTTCTTGTTGGTGATGTAGTTCCGGTGCTTGCACACCTGGCATGCCAGAGTGATCTTCGGTCGGACTTCGGTGGCTGCCACGGTCGTGCCTTTCGTTCGTTCGTCGGTGTGCTGCTCGTAGCGAGGGCCGGATTTGAACCGGCGACACAGCGATTATGAGCCGCTTGCTCTGCCAGACTGAGCTACCCCGCCTCGGCTGGCGCGACGGACCAACGCCGCCCGCCGCCGGCCAGAGCCCCCTTACGGAATCGAACCGTAGACCTTCTCCTTACCATGGAGACGCTCTGCCGACTGAGCTAAGGGGGCCGGCGCGCCCGTCCCGCCGCCCGTCCGGACGGGCGGCGGTGCGGGCCGTGCACCAGCCGTCGAGCTTACACGACGCGCACAGGCCAGGTTGGGCTCGCGACAGCGTGCGCCGCCGAGGGGCCGAAATGAGACGGGCGGCACGCCAGGCGAGAAAATCTTGGCAACCCGCCGACTTCTGGGCGAGGATCGCAGCACCCGATCCCGGCCACGAGCCAGACGCCAGGAGCTGCCCATGTCCGTACCGACCGAGCTCACGGCACTGCACCGCACGGTCGACGACCTGCGCACCGCTGTCGGATCACTACGCCACCGTTACGGCGACGTTCCCGCCGTGCGCCGATTGGTCGGCGACGTCGAGCGGCTCGAACTCGACCTGTCCGAGCTTGACATCCTGACCCCTATGCCAGGAGCCACTCCCCCGGAGTTCGGACCGATCCAACTCGATGACCGACCGCTCGACCCCAGCCTGTGGGCGGGCTGCGACGACGAAGGTTTGGGCGGCTACCACAGGGAAGCGACACGGTGACGCGCGCTGCGTCGCCGTCGCTCACCGCCGGCCGGGCGACCATCCCGGCCCGAACTCTTCGTACCGACCGCTGGTGGCAGGCGCCGCTCATCACGGCCGTCCTGCTCACCCTGTGGGTCGCGTACGCGACGGTCCGCGTCTTCACGCAGCGGGCCTACTTCGTCGAGCGGTATCACTACCTTTCGCCGTTCACGTCGCCCTGCGTCACCGCCTCGTGTCCTTCCGCCGCACGCGATCTCGGCACCTGGTTACCGCACTTCCCGCCGTTCCTTCCGTTCGGCGTCCTCTTCCTGCCGTTCCTTCTCGGCTTCCGGGTGACCTGCTACTACTACCGCCGCGCGTACTACCGGGCGTTCTGGCAGTCACCGCCGGCCTGCGCCGTCGCGGAGCCGCACGGCAAGTACAGCGGCGAGACCCGGTTCCCGCTGATCATCCAGAACCTGCATCGCTATTTCTTCGGCGCCGCCGTCCTGCTCAGCCTCGTCAACACCTGGGACGCGATCCGCGCCTTCCAGGGGAAGACCGGCGGCATCGGGCTCGGGCTCGGCACCCTCATCATGGTGGCCAACGTGGTGCTCCTCTGGGCCTACACCGTGTCGTGCCACTCGTGCCGGCACATCGTCGGCGGACGACTCCGCTCGTTCTCACGCCATCCGATCCGCTACCGGGCGTGGACGTTCGTGTCGAAGCTCAATGCCAAGCACATGCAGTTGGCCTGGACGACGCTGGCGACCTTGCTCATCACCGACGGCTACATCGCGCTGGTGTCCGCCGGGGTGTTCGGCGATCTACGCATCTACAACTGAGGAAGCCGCTAGTGGACCAGCTCGAAAAACATTCCTATGACGTCCTGATCATCGGGGCCGGCGGTTCCGGTCTGCGGGCGGCCATCGCCGCACACGAGGCGGGGCTGCGAGTCGCCATCATTTGCAAGTCCCTGTTCGGCAAAGCTCACACGGTGATGGCCGAGGGCGGCGTTGCCGCCGCGATGGGCAACCGGAACCCGCACGACAACTGGCGGGTGCACTTCCGGGACACCATGCGCGGAGGGAAGTTCCTGAACAACTGGCGGATGGCCGAGCTGCACGCCAAGGAGTCCCCCGACCGGGTGTGGGAGCTCGAAACCTACGGAGCGCTGTTCGACCGCACGAAAGACGGGAAGATCAGCCAGCGCAACTTCGGCGGGCACGAGTATCCGCGGCTGGCGCACGTCGGTGACCGCACCGGCCTCGAGCTGATCCGCACCATGCAGCAAAAGATCGTCTCGCTCCAGCAGGACGACGCCCGGCGCGCCGGAATGCCCTCCGGCGCACACGACGGCCGGCTGAAGGTCTTCGCGGAGCTCACCGTCACCGAGCTGCTGCTCACCCCGTCGGGCGCTGTGAGCGGCGCGTTCGGCTACTGGCGCGAGACCGGCCGGTTCGTCGTCTTCAAGGCGCCCGCGGTCATCATCGCAACCGGGGGGATCGGTAAGTCCTTCAAGGTGACCTCTAACTCCTGGGAGTGCACCGGCGACGGGATGGGACTCGCGCTTCGCGCCGGGTCGACCCTGCTCAACATGGAATTCGTGCAGTTCCACCCGACCGGCATGGTCTGGCCGCCATCGGTGAAAGGCATCCTCGTCACCGAAGGGGTCCGCGGCGACGGCGGCGTGCTCAGGAACTCTGAAGGCAAGCGTTTCATGTTCGACTACGTTCCTGACGTCTTCCGCGCGCAGTACGCGGAGACTGAGGACGAAGCGGACCGCTGGTACGACGACCCGGACCACAACAAGCGAACCCCCGACCTGCTGCCGCGAGACGAGGTGGCCCGTGCGATCAACGCCGAGGTCAAGGCCGGGCGCGGGTCGCCGCACGGTGGTGTCTTCCTCGACATCGCCTCGCGGTTGCCCAAGGACGAGATCCTGCGCCGCCTCCCGTCGATGACCCATCAGTTCAAGGAACTCGCCGACGTCGACATCACCGCGGAGCCCATGGAGGTGGGCCCCACCTGCCACTACGTCATGGGCGGGATCGAGGTCGATGCCGACACCGCCGCGGCCGCGCGTGTCCCGGGGCTGTTCTCCTGCGGCGAGGCGGCCGGTGGCATGCACGGGTCCAACCGTCTGGGGGGCAACTCACTGTCAGATCTCCTGGTTTTCGGCCGCCGGGCCGGCGAAGGCGCCGCCGCATACGTGAAGGCGCTGCAAGGCAGCTATCCGGTCGTCCCCCAGGTGCAGGTCAACGAGTGCATGCAGACGGCGCTGGCGCCGCTCGAGCGCGCCGACGGCGAGAGCCCGTATGTCGTGCACCAGGAGCTGCAACAGGTCATGAACGACCTGGTCGGGATCATCCGGCGCGCCGATGAGATCCAGCACGCGCTGGACGTCCTCGAAAAGCTCAACGAGCGCTCGAGGCACCTGGCGGCGTCCGGGCCGCGTGACTTCAACCCCGGCTGGCATCTCGCCCTGGATCTGCGGAACATGCTCTTGATCGCAGAATGCATAGCGCGCGCCGCCCTGCTGCGGGAAGAGTCCAGAGGCGGCCACACCCGTGACGACTATCCGGCGATGTCCGAGGAGTGGCGCAAGGTCAATCTCATCTGTTCCTTGTCCGCCGACGGCCGGAGCGTCGAGGTGGTGAAGCAGGAGATGCCACCCATGCGGGGTGACTTGATGGCGCTGTTCAGCGTCGAGGAGTTGAAGAAATACTTCACGCCCGAGGAGTTGCAGCATCTCCCCGCGGAGGACCGCACGGACGTCGAGCGCAAGGTCGAGGTCTCCTGATGGCGCAAGGACACTTCCGGGTGTGGCGGGGCAACGCCGAGGGCGGCGACCTCGTCGACTACGACGTCGAGGTCAACGAGGGCGAGGTCGTCCTCGACGTCATACACCGACTGCAGGCGACACAGGCGGGCGATCTCGCCGTTCGATGGAACTGCAAAGCCGGAAAGTGCGGGTCGTGCAGCGCCGAGATAAACGGCCGTCCTCGACTTATGTGCATGACCCGGATGTCGGTGTTCGCGCCAGGTGAGACCGTGACGGTCACACCGATGCGCACCTTCCCGGTGATGAAGGACCTGGTCACCGACGTGTCCTACAACTACGCCAAGGCGCAGGAAGTCCCCGCGTTCGCCCCGCCGCCGGGCCTCGCTCCCGGCGAGTACCGGATGGCACAGGAGGACGTGGCCCGGTCGCAAGAATTCCGGAAATGCATCGAGTGCTTTCTGTGCCAGAACGTGTGCCACGTCATCCGCGACCACGAGGAGAACAAGCAGGCCTACTCCGGCCCGCGTTTCCTCATGCGGATCGCCGAGCTGGACATGCATCCGCTGGATTCACTCGACCGCAAGCGCTCGGCCCAGGACGATCACGGTCTGGGCTACTGCAACATCACCAAGTGCTGCACCGAGGTCTGCCCCGAGGGCATCAAGATCACCGACAACGGACTCATCCCGCTCAAGGAGCGCGTCGTCGACCGCAAGTTCGACCCCCTCGGCGTTCTCAAGCAGAAACTGACCCGCCGCTAGGTCCCACCGACACCGGCGCGCTGGGTCTGGCCCTCCGCGTCGACCATGCGATCAGAGCAGCCGCCGCTTCGGCGAGCTCTGCTCGGTCGCCACGGGGTCGCGGTTGACGACGTCGCCCAGCGCCTCGTCGATGCGCTTGAGGACGTCCGGCTCGAGCTGCACCCCGGAAGCCTTGACGTTCTCCTGCACCTGCTCCGGTCGCGATGCGCCCATGATGGCGCCGGCGACGTTGTCGTTCTGCAGCACCCAGGCGATCGCCAACTGCGACATCGTCAACCCGAGATCCTCCGCGATGGGCTGCAACTGCTGCACCCGGGTGAGGACGTCGTCGGTCAGGAACCGCTTGACGAAATCGGCGCCGCCCTTCTGGTCGGTGGCGCGCGATCCCTCCGGCGGCTGCTGGCCGGGCTTGTACTTGCCGGTGAGCACGCCCTGCGCGATCGGCGAGAACACGAGCTGGCTGAGGCCCTCCTCACGACAGGTCGGAACCACCTTCTGCTCGATGACGCGCCACAGCATCGAGTACTGCGGCTGGTTCGACACCAGCGGCACCTTGAGTTCGCGCGCGAGCGCGGCGCCCTCGCCGATCTGCTCCGCCGTCCATTCGCTGACGCCGACGTAGAGCGCCTTGCCGGCGCGGACGATGTCGGCGAAGGCCTGCATCGTCTCCTCAAGCGGCGTGGCGTGGTCGTAGCGGTGGGCCTGATAGACGTCCACGTAATCGGTCTGGAGGCGGCGGAGGCTGTTGGCGATGCTCTCGAGCATGTGTTTGCGGCTCAGGCCCATGTCGTTGGGACCCTTGGGGTCGGGCCCGACCGGCCAGAAAACCTTGGTGAAGATCTCAACGGACTCGCGCCGCTGACCCTTGAGTGCAGCCCCGAGCACCTCCTCCGCGGCGCCGTTGGCGTACGCGTCGGCGGTGTCGAACGACGTGATGCCGGCATCGAGAGCGGCGTGGACGCAGGAGGTCGCGACGTCGTTCTCGACCTGGGACCCGTGCGTGATCCAGTTGCCGTAGACGATTTCCGAGATCTTCAGGCCGCTGCGGCCCAAGTGACGGTGCTCCATACCGACCCTCTACCCGTATCGAGCGAGCACTCACCGGCTGGCGCTGCTGAGGACCGATGTGGAATCGATCTTCAGGATGCCGTCCCGCCGGACCAGGCCGAACTCGGTGTCCTCGTCGACCACGCGCCCGCTCCTGTAGTGATAGGTGACGGTGGCTCGGGCGGCGCCGGGCGGGTTGCCGGTCACGTTGCTCACCGTGACGCTCCTCATCTGGCCCCAGAACGCGTCGTAGCTGGACCGCCCGCCGGCGTGTCCCGACTGGTAACCCGGCGTCAGCCGGTTCCATGCCGCGGCGGTGTCGCCGGGGAGCAGCGCGTAGTACTGGATGATCGCCCGCCGCAGCCGTGAAGCCGTCGGCGTCGACCCGCCCGCGCCGGGCGCGGACGACGACGCCGGCGGGCTCGAGCCCGCCGGGGTGCTGGTTGCGGCGCTGCTCCTCGGGGACGAAGCCCCTGAGCTGGTGGAGTGGCGGGCGGAGCTCGACGCTGAGTGCGCGCGGGACTGCGACGAGGGTCGCGTCGCGGACGTGGCGGGCGTGGTGGAGCCTGCGCCGCCGCCGACGTTGCGGCTTCCGCTCTGCAGCAGGACGAACAGCAGCAGGAGGCCGAGGGCGACGAGGAGCCCGACCGCGACGACGGGTATCCACGGGAAGCCGCGCCTGCGGTGCGGGGACCCGGCGATCGTCCTGGACCGCTGCGGCGGCAGTACCGGCGGCGCTGCGCGCGAGGGTCCCCGAACCGGCTGGGCCGGACGGCCCGCAGGGCGGTCCGGGTAGCCGGATCTCGGCGCCTGCGGCGCGGGGGCGGCGAACGGCAGCGTCGCGGTCGATCCTCCGCCGGGCGGGCGCTGCTGCAGCAGCGTGGTGGAGTCCGAGGTGGAGAGCATCGGCAGGATCGCGGCCAGATCTTGCGCGGCATCACGCGCCGCTGGGCGGCTCGCCGGGTCCGGGGACATCATCCGGAGAAGGACGGGAATGAGCGGGCCGTGCTGTTGCGGTGCCCTGATCCGGTCGGATGCGACGCGGTGCAGCAGGGCCATCGGGTTCTCGTCGGTGCCGAAGGGCGGCACTCCCTCGAGCGCGGTGTAGAGCGTCGCGCCGAGGGAGAAGACGTCGGAGGGATAGCTCGACGGCTCGCCACGGGCGACCTCCGGAGCCAGGAACGCCGGCGTCCCGGTGAGCATCCCCGTCGAGGTCAAGCTGACGTCGCCGAACGCGTGCGCGATGCCGAAGTCGGTCAGGTTCGCCGTGCCGTCCTCTGCGATCAGGACGTTGCCGGGTTTCACGTCGCGATGCACGATGCCCGCCTGGTGCGCGGCGGCGAGGGCAGCTGCTATGTCGGCGCCGATCCGGGCCACGTCCGCCTGCGGCAACGGCCCCTTCTCGCGCAGGAGCTCCTGCATGCTGGTGGACGGCAGGAACTGCATGATCAGATAGGGCTGTCCGTCCTCGTCCACGACGTCGTAGACGGGAACTGCGTTCGGATGGTGCAGCCGCGCGGTGATGCGCGCCTCCCGGAGAGCCCGCGAGTTGACACGCTCCGCCTCCTCCGGGGACAGCCCCGGCTGCGGGTGGAGCACCTTGACGGCAACCGGCCGCTGGAGGACCTCGTCCCAGCCCTCCCAGACGGCCCCCATGCCGCCGCGGGCGATCTGGGACACCAGCCGGTAGCGGCCTCCAATCGGTCCCGGCATCAGCGTCGCCGCTCCTGTCGTCGCGAGATACGCCCCGTCGTCATTGGAACGGTCCTACCCAGGCGGGCAGGAGCCGACGCCGGGCACGCTCGGCGAGGGAATCCGCGCCGAAGCCGGAATGACGGCCGATCCGGGCGCGCCCGGCTCGGGCGCCGGTCTTCTGGACCTGGTGTGCGGTGGCGGGTGTTGGGTTCGAACCAACGTAGGCTGAGCCGACGGTTTTACAGACCGCTCCCTTTGACCACTCGGGCAACCCGCCGCGACGGTTCGTCACTGTACCGGAACACATATCGAGGAGATCTGATGGCCGACGCCTCCTTCGACGTCGTCAGCAAGGTCGATCGCCAGGAGGTCGACAACGCTCTCAACCAGGCCGCCAAGGAGATCGGTCAGCGCTTCGACTTCCGCGGCACCAACGCGGGGATCGACTGGTCCGGCGAGCTCGGTGTGACGGTGCGGGCCGACACCGAGGAGCGAGCCAAGGCTGCCCTTGACGTCTTCAAGGAGAAGCTGGTCAAACGTTCCATCTCGCTGAAGGCTCTCGACGCGGCGGAGCCCCGTGCGTCGGGCAAGCAATACGTGATCACGGCGAACCTGAAGCAGGGCATCGACCAGGACGCCGCCAGGAAGATCTCGAAGCTGATCCGCGACGAAGGTCCGCGCGGGGTCCAGGCGCAGATCCAGGGCGACCAGCTCCGCGTGTCGGGCAAGAAGCGTGACGACCTGCAGGCGGTCATTGCGCTGCTCAAGAACGCCGATCTCGGCCTGCCGCTGCAGTTCACGAATTACCGCTGACGACGCGCGGGTCAGCCCTGGGCGCGCCGTATCCGGATGCTGCGGCGCCGACGGAGCCCGCCGACGCCGCAGCAGACCCGCGGATCAGTCGAACTCTTCGCTGTTGATCATCTTCCACGTTGCCGCGCTGATCTTCTGGCAGGTGCGCTGTTTCAGGAGCAGCTTCGGCCTCGCAGGGCCGCTGAAGTTGAAGAAGCTCATCATGCTGCCGCCGGTGGTCGAGTCAGCGTCGTCGGTGCCCAACGGCGGCACGTTGAAGGCCTTCTCCACAAACTTCAACCAGGACGCGTGGCTGTAGAACGTGTGGTCGACGTATCCGCCGTGGTGCCCGTTCCACGAGAGGTTGCCGGATTTGACGAAGGGGCTGATCACCACGAGGGGCACGCGAAAGCCGTAGGAGATGTTCTCCTTGGAGTTGCCGTGCCACAGCGGCGGCTTCACGTGGTCGTAGAAGCCGCCCCACTCGTCCCAGTCGATGACGATCGCGGTAGACGACCAGTACTTGCTGTTCATGACGGCGTTGACCAGCCCGACCGTCTCGTTCTCGCCGTTGCAGGCCGGCTGCGGCGGGTGGTCGGTCCAGCGCGGCACGACCCAGCTGACCGACGGCAGGTTTCCCGCCGCGATGTCCTTGGTGAACTGGCTCTCGGGCTGCACCCGGCTCCACTTCGACGGCGTGTTGCGGACCGAGTCGATGCTGTCAAGAGCATCGTGGTGCTGCGTCTGGTCGTTGGCGTAGTACTTCCACGTCACTCCCACAGCCGAAAGCTCGTCGGGGAGCGACCGGAAGCGGAAGCACGGATACGTGTTGTCGGTGAGCTTGCCGGTCGCGTTGTTGATCATCTGGACCTTCGTACCCTTGGGGTCGTCGCAGCCCCAGAATCCCAAAGTCTTCGTCGTCCCGGCTGGCTTGACCGGAAGGCCCGCGACGCTGAGGCCGCCGGTGTGACAGGCCTGGGTGCCGCTGACGGCCTTGTTCGCGACGCACGCGGTGCTGGCCTTGTCGTAGCGGCCCGCCTGTCCGGCGACCTCGTAGATGTTGTTGCCGAAGCTCGCACCGCGCCACGACGCGAACATGTAGTCGCCGAGTCCGTAGGTCGTTGCGTAGGAGGTGTAGTCGGGAATCGTCCCGGGCTGCATCTGTGAGAGCGCGAGCGGCTTGCCCGACGACGAGTAGGCGCCCTTCTCGGTGTCGAAGCCGTTCATCTTGCCGCCGTTGTACGCCTTGTCGAACGACCAGCTGGAGTGGTCGATGTCGTTCGGGAGCGGATCCGGGGTCTGCGGCAGCGGGCTGACCGCATTGCCGGCGTGCGTCACCGCCGATGTGGCGCCCCTGATCGCCGGGTTCGACTTCGACAGCGCACCGAAGTACTCGTCGAAGCTCCGGTTCTCCTTCTGGATGAAGATGATGTGCTTGATCGGCGTCTGTGCGGCCCCTACGGCGGCCACTGCTGCGCGAGGAGCGGCCTCACCGCTGGCACTGGGCTGGTCGACCGTGGCGGCGAAGCCCGCCGACGCGGCCACCGCCAGCAGGCCTCCCAGCCACCAACGGTGATTCCTAGCGAAGGTCAACGGTCCTCCCCGGTTCGGTGAGCGAATGACATCCGGCGCTGCAGGCGCCGTCGTGCTGCGAGACCGTACCTCCGGCCGCGCGCGGCCGCCCGGAATGTCGAGCGGCCCAGCGTCGGCGCGCCGGTGGATACGTCATAGCCGAACCCCGCCAAGGCGTCACCGGCCAGCAACTCGAACCGCCGGATCTCGCGCTGGCCGAGCTTGTCCCGCCAGGTCCGCGCCGACGGCGCCGGCGGCGACGCGAGGCGCTCGTGGGCGCCGGGGACCCCGGTCGCAATCAGCCGGTCGGCGTGCTCGTTGAAGTCGAGCATCGCCGGGTCGTACGGGAGGTCGGCGAATCCCGCCAGCTCCTGCAGTTCGTTCTCGGGGGCCCGGACGAGAGCTTCGTAGTGAACCTCGCGGTAACGCTGAGCACCCAGCGCCGCACCGGCCCGCCGCCCGGTCAGCGTGCGGGACCGCCAGAACAGCGCAGCCTCGTCCAGCGTGTCCGGGCCGAACGGCACGCGG
Source organism: Jatrophihabitans sp. (assembly GCA_025924515.1). Taxonomy (GTDB): domain Bacteria; phylum Actinomycetota; class Actinomycetes; order Mycobacteriales; family Jatrophihabitantaceae; genus JAICIE01. The sequence goes on from JAICIE010000079.1 coordinate 13,920, forward strand.
CGGAACGACAGGGCCACGTCGCGTCCGTCACGGATGACATGCACGAACTTCGACTCGGGGAACAGGCCGGCCAGCAGGCGGAGCGAGCGGACGTAGCTCGGCGTCTTGTCCGCGTAGCGCGGCTTGCCGTAGCACTCCGCGTAGGCGCGGAACACGCACCGAAGCGCGTCCGCCAGGCTGTTGGGCCGCGGCTCGAGCGCTGAGCGCAGTTGCGAGCCGGCCACCCCCCACTTCCGGTACCACGGATTGTCCTCGAGATCCGCGACGAACCGTTCAACTGCGAACCCGCGGCTCGTCTCGTACGCCTGCTTGCGGGTGGCCATCTGTGCCACGAAATAGGATTCGGGGGGGACCGCCATCAGCGGATGGGAGTCGAGCATCGCCCGCAGCAGTGTCGTCCCGGAACGTCCGCACCCGACGACGAAGAGGAATGGGGCCGGACTTGTCAACGGGCTGCTCCGTGCAAGTCGTAACCGAAGTGGTGCAACAGCGGCGCTGCGGCCACGCTGACCAGAAGTCGGTCGCGCGCCGGCATCCTGCTGCGCCACTCCTCGTCGAGCCGAAGTTGCATCGTGCCGTTGCGGAACCGGATCGGGTTGCCCGACACCGTGTGCGTCGGGCCGAGTTCGACCTGGTTCTTGTCGCGCAGGAACTCCAGCGGACGCTCGATCTCATGCAGCTCGAGCACCCGACGTAGTTGTGTCTCGGGGTCGGACACCAGCTTCTCGTACTGCACGACCACGCTGGGCGTACCGATCGCGGACAGGGCCTGGAACAGTCCGTTGTAGCCGGTCCACCACACCGCCGAGCGCAGCGGGCGGTACCGCGGCATGTGCTCGACTCGCCCGATGACTTCCGGCTTCTGGACCACTTTCGTCCAGGAGTAGGCGACACCGTGCGAGCTGCGCACCATCAGCACGACGCGGAGATCGATGGTGCGCAGGCGCCGAAGCAGGAACGCCACCGAGGGGTGCTTGCTGGAGTCGATGACGATGCGGTTCCCGGCGACCTCGGCGATGCCGGCGTACAGGTGCTCGAGGCAGGCGAGATATTCCGTGAGCCGTCGCTGGTATGCCGGCGAAACCGGAGCGAGCATGCCCGGGACGAAGCGGCTCCTGTCGACCGAGCGCTGCAACGCCACCATGGCCTTGGCGTCGACCTTGTTCCATCCGCCGAACGCCTGACGGCCGATGTCCGCCCACACGGGGCAGTCTTGGAAAGCCTTGCCGCACCCGCACCGCTCGCCGGCGAGGCCGTGCGCCCACAGGTGCACGACCTCGCCCGCCGAGAAGTAGTCGGGCAGTTGGCCGAGCATCCGGTCGAGCAGGGTCGTCCCGCTACGACCCTGGCCGCCGATGTAAAGCAGCCGCACCGGCCGGGGGGGGGGGGGGGGGGGGGGCGGGCACCCCCCCCCCCCCGGGGGGCCGACCCCCGCCCGGGCCGCTGTCCCAAGCTTTATTCTCGCGACATTTGGAAATGGCGCGCCGGCGC